>NZ_JAIWPS010000007.1:0-179421 GCF_021191595.1 Alterluteimonas muca | reverse complement strand
ATCGACTCTGTGCTCTTTCGAACGTCTGCGTTGTTGGATGGTCATCCAGCCGCCAGACGTCCGCACAAGTCTCCTGCGTACACTGTCAAAGATCTTCAGGCTCCGGCCTCAGCGCCGCGAACCCCTTCTTGCCGTACCCCGTCGTTTCCGTCGAGGTGAGCCGCCCATCTTAGCGCGGATCGTGTTTCTGTCAACACCTTTTTTCGCGTCGACTTCATTTCCGCGGCTTTCGCTGCTTCCCGTTCATCGAACCCCGGACACGAGGTCCGCAAGCGGTGCCGGGAGGTGAAGGCGTTGTTCACGTCGTCACCGGAAGGGGGCGCATTGTGCGTCGGTCCTGCGGAAAGCGCCAGCCCTTTTCTGCAGAATTTTTACGTCACGCTCAGCAGGCAGTCAGATCAATCCAGCACCCGGCAGAACACCGCCTTGAGATAGCGCGATTCCTGCACGTGCGCGAGGTAGGGATGATCCGCGCCGGCACCCGACACCTTGAGCACCTGCACCGTGCGGCCCGCGTAGAACGCGGCACGGCGCAGCATGTCGAGGAACTGCTCCTCGCTGACCAGCCCGGTGCACGAGAACGTCGCGAGCAGGCCACCGGGCTTCAACACGCCGAGCGCAAGCTTGTTCATGTCGAGGTACTTCTTCAGCGCCGGGATGACCTGCTCGCGGTCGCGGGTCATCTTGGCGGGATCGAGCACCACCACATCGAACTGTTCGCCGTTGATCGCAGCATCGCGCAGCCACGGGAAGATGTCGGCCTGGATGAAGCGCACGCGTGCGTCATTCAACTTCGCGTTGCCACGGGCGATGTCGAGCACCGCCTCGTCGATGTCGATGCCGACCACCTCCGACGCGCCGCGCACCGCGGCATACACGCCGAAGCCGCCGGTGTTGCAGCACAGGTCGAGCACCCGCTTGCCGGCGACGCGGTGCGACAGCCACTCGCGGTTCTCGCGCTGGTCGGCGAAGAAACCGGTCTTGTGCGCACCGGCGGGGTCCGCGCGGAAGCGGATGCCGTGCTCGGTGATCACCGCCGGCGGCACCGGCTCGCTGCCGCGGAAGTCGAACGACTCCTGCTTCTGCACGTGTTCGTCGGCAAAGCTGTAGAAGCGGCAGCCCGGGAACTCGGCGCGCAGGGCGTCGTAGATCCACTCGCGGTGGCGGAACATGCCCGCGCTGAAGAACTCCACCACCAGCAGGTCGCCATAGCGGTCGACGACCAGGCCCGACAGGCCGTCGCCTTCGCTGTGGACCACGCGCCAGGCGTCCGACACCGCATCGAGGCCCAGTTCGTCACGACGCAGGCGTACCGCCGCGCTGATGCGCCGCGCGAACCACGCGGCATCCACCGGCACGTCGGGATCGGTCTCGAGGATGCGCAGGGCGATGCGCGAATGGCCGTTGTAGAAGCCGCGGCCGATCCAGGTGCCGTCGACACCGGCGACATCGACGATCGCCCCGGGCTTGGGGCGCTGCGCGGGCTTCTCGACCAGGCGCTGGAAGATCCACGGATGGTTGGACCGCCACGCATTCTTGAGGTGGACGGTCGGCAGGGGGGTATTGGTCATCGGGGGATTCTAAGCGAGCGCACCCCAACGGCCGCCGTGCGGGCAGGGCGGGGGCGCGTGGGCCGCAATGTCCCACGGGCCGCGCCCTTGCATCGTGGCCCGGCGTCGCCATCCTCGTGGCATGCACCTCGACATGCCTGACCACCCCGCCGACCCCGCCGCCCAGCGCGTGGCCGACCATCGCCGTCTCGCCTCGGCGGCAAAGGCCAGCCTCGCATTCGTTGCGCTGCTGGCGGTGATGTTCGGTGTACAGGCGATGGTCGACTGGACGCTGTTCGCGGTGCGGCCGCAGCTGCCGGCCGGCCTCATCGGGCTGCTGACCGCGCCATTGCTGCATGGCTCGCCGTCGCATCTGCTGGCGAATGCGTTCGCGCTGCTGCTGCTGGGCATGCTGGCCCTGACCGTCTACCCGCGCGCGACCTGGCGGGCGCTGCCGCTGGTCTGGCTGGGCAGCGGGCTGTGCGCCTGGTGGCTGGGCGATCCGGGCTCGCGCCACCTCGGTGCCAGCGGGCTCACCCACGGCCTGATGTTCCTGGTGTTCGTGCTGGGCCTGCTGCGGCGCGACCGGCCATCGATCGCCGCCGGGATGATCGCGTTCTTCTTCTATGGCGGCATGCTGCTGACGGTGCTCCCGCACGACCCCGGCGTGTCGTGGCAATCGCACCTGGGCGGCGCACTCGGCGGGGTGATGGCGGCGGTGCTGTTCCGGCATGCCGACCCCGCGCATCCGCGCCGTCGCTACAGCTGGGAGATCGAGGAAGAGGAGGCCGCACGCGCTGCGGCGCTCGATCCCGACAGTTTCGAGCCGCCATCGCCGCAGGCGGTGCCGGTGCTGTGGAAGCGCGAACCGCCGCCGCGCGGCGTGGTGCTGGAATTCCCGCGCCGCGATCGCGAGGGCTGACCCCCCGGGGCGGCAGGCACCGGGCGGCCACGGCCGCGGCGGTGACCCGCTTAGAATCGGCGGATGAACGCATCCGCCCTGCTTGCCCTGCTGCTCGTCGGTGGCATTGTCGCCCCGCCCGCCGATGCCGCCGACGATCGCCGCGTGACCGCGGTGGATGCGCTGTTGCGCGACTATGCCGGTGAGGTGCCCGGGGTCTCGGTGCTGGTCATGCACGAGGGCAGGGCAGTGCTACGCCGCAGCCATGGCCTGGCCGATCTCGAAGCCGCCACGCCCGCGAGCCCGGGAACCCGCTACCGGCTGGCGTCGGTGAGCAAGCAGTTCACCGCTGCGACGATCCTGCGCCTTGCCGAGGAAGGCCTGCTGCAACTGGATGACCCGGTGCGCCGCTGGCTGCCGGAACTGCCGCCGGCCACCGCACCGGTGACCCTGCACCACCTGCTCGCACACGCCTCCGGCCTGGTCGACTACGAGGATCTGATGGACGCCTCGCCCGCGCAGCAGGTGCAGGACGCCGACGTGCTGGCGCTGCTTGCCGGCGCCGACCGCCTGCGCTTCGCACCGGGCACCGGATACGCCTACAGCAACAGCGGCTACGTGCTGCTGGGCCTGGTGGCCGCGCGCGCCAGCGGGCAGTCGTTCCCGGAGGTGTTGCGCACGCGCCTGTTCGCACCGCTTGGCATGCATGGCGCGGTGGCATGGACCGCGGACGCGGCGCCGGTGGCGGCGCGCGCCTGGGGATACAGCCTGCGCCACGGCCGCTGGCAGCGCACCGACCAGAGCCCGACCAGTGCCACGCTCGGCGACGGCGGCATCTATGCGTCGATCGACGAGCTGGCGTTGTGGCTGGCGGCGCTCGATGGCGACACGCTTCTTGCCGACTCATCACGGCAGGCGATGTTCGCCGCCCACACCACCACGCCGACCGGCGAGGACGACGTCGATGCCTATGGGTACGGCTGGCGCCTGCATGGCGGCATGCAGTGGCATTCCGGCGAGACCATCGGCTTCCGCAACGTGGTGCTGCGTTTTCCGCAGCAACGCCTGGCCGTGGTCGTGCTGAGCAACCGCAACGCACCCGCTCCCTATCCGCTCGCCCGCGCGATCGCCGCGCTGTGGCAGGCCTCCGGCCCGGAGGCGCCATGACCGCTCCACGACGCGCCCTGCGCCTGCTCCTCGCCACGTTCGCCGTCGCCGCGCTGCTGTTGCTGGGCTGGTTGTGGCTGCGGCCGACGGCCGAGCCGTCGGTCGATGGGTCGGTGGCTGTCGCGGCGGACCTCAACGACGCCACGCCGCTGTCCGACGACCCCGCCGCCCAGCGCATCGCGGTCGACCTGCGGCGGCTCGCCGACGACAGCATGGAAGGGCGCGAAACCGGCAGCCGCGGCCACGATCTTGCCGCCGCCTATGTGGCTGCGCAGTTCGCCGATGCCGGCCTCGAGCCGGCCGGCGACGACGGCGGCTTCTTCCAGACCGTGCCGCTGCTGCGCGCGGTGCCGCAGGCCGAAGGCGCGCGGCTGGCGGTGACGCGCGGCGGTCGCACCATCGAACTGAAGCTTGGCGAGCAGTTCCTGCCCTGGGCGAACTTCAATGCCGGCACGCACCGGGTCGAAGCGCCGGCGGTCTTCGTCGGCCATGCCATCCACGCGCCCGACATCGGCCACGACGATTTCGCCGGGCTCGATCTGGCGGGCCGGATCGCCGTGCTGCTGCCAGGCGCGCCGCAGGCCTTCGACGACCAGCACCGCGCCTACCACTCGGCGCTGCAGGAAAAGCTGGCCGCGCTGGCCGCGCGGGGTGCGGTGGGCGCGGTGCTGGTGTCGACGCCGGAGTCCGAGGCACGCCTGCCGTGGGCGCGACAGCGCGCGAGCTGGCAGAACGCGGCGATGCGGCTGCGCGACGACGACGGTGGGCCGGTGGACGGCTTCCCGATGCTGCAGGCGGTCGCGGCCGTCGGCGTGGCCGCCGCCGACCTGGTGTTCGCCGACGGCCAGCGCCCGGCGGCGGAACTCTTCGATGCCGCGCGCGCCGGCACGCTGCGTGGCTTCGAACTGCCGGGCACGCTGCTGCTGGCCGGGCGCACCATGATCGGCGAAATGGCCTCGCGCAACGTGGTCGCACGGCTGCCCGGCACCAACGACCTCGCCGGCGAGCAGGTCGTGCATACCGCGCACCTGGACCACGTCGGCATGCCGGCCGGCAAAGAAGGCGATCGCATCCACAACGGGGCGCTCGACAACGCGCTGGGCGTGGCGATCATGCTGGAGACCGCGCGCACGCTTGCGACCACGCCGACGCGGCGTTCGCAGCTGTTCGTGGCGCTGACCGGCGAAGAGCAGGGGCTGCTGGGGGCGCAGTGGTTCGTGACCCGCGCCGACGATGCCGGCACCCCGGTGGCCAATATCAATATCGACATGCCGGTGCTGCTGGCGCCGAGCACCGACATCGTCGCCATCGGGCGGGAGCATTCCAGCCTCGGCGATGCGGTCGTCGCGGTGGCGCAGGAGCTGGGCGTGGAGGTCTCCGACGACCCGTTTCCCGAGGAAGTCACCTTCGTGCGCAGCGACCATTACGCCTTCGTGCGCGCCGGTATCCCCGCGATCTATCTCGACGGTGGGGTGATCTCCGCCGATGGCGAGCGCGACCCCAGGCGGGCACTCGCCTACTACCTGCGCAACTGCTACCACCAGCCCTGCGACGACGCCACCCAGCCGATCCAGTACGACGACGCCGCACGGCTGGCGCGCGTGTCCGCGGCGCTGGCGACCCGCATCGGCAATGACGACGCCCGCCCGCAGTGGCGCGACGGCGACTTCTTCGGCGAGCGCTTCGCGGCCGATGGCGAGCGGTGAGCAACCCTTGGCGGGACGTCGGTGGCAAGCCTGCGTAACCGCGACGCGTCGGACGGCAGCAGCCTGTTGAGGCCGTGATCACACCGCTGCCGCCGGCTTGCAACGCGGCCCGGCGCCGCGACCATCGCACTGCTCCGGCCGTCCGGAATTCCCCGACAGGCCGCATCGGTCGGTCAGGCTGACGCCGGCTTCAGCCGGTGGCCGGCGGCGCTGCGTATGCTGGCGCGCTTCCCGACAGGTGTGTTTGCGATGCGTGTGCCGACCCCGCTTCTCCGTCTGCGCAACAGTGCGGCCGTCGCCTGCATGCTGGTGCTCGCTGCGTGCGGCGGCGGCGGCGATCCTGTGCGCGATACCCCGCCTGCGGCGCCGGTGGTGGCCACGCCGTCACCACCGCCGCCCCCGCTGCGCATCGGCCTGGCGCTGGGCGGTGGCGCGGCAAAAGGATTCGCACATATCGGGGTGATCAAGATCCTCGAGGCCAACGGCATCCACGCCGACGTGGTCGCCGGCACCAGCGCCGGCAGCGTGGTCGGCGCGCTGTATGCCAGCGGGCTGGACGCGTTCGCCATGCAGGAGCGCGCGGTCGCGCTGGACGAAGCCAGCATCCGCGATGTGCGGCTGTTCTCCGGCGGGCTGATCCAGGGCCAGAAGCTGCAGGACTACGTCAACGCACAGGTCGACCGTCGCCCGATGGAGCGGCTGGGCAAGCCGTTCGCCGCGGTCGCCACCCGCCTGGATACCGGCGATCGCGTGGTGTTCGTGCGCGGCAACACCGGCCAGGCGGTACGCGCCTCCAGCAGCGTGCCCGGCGTGTTCGAGCCCGCGCGCATCGGCGAACACTCGTATGTGGATGGTGGCGTGGTCAGCCCGGTGCCGGTGGATGCCGCGCGCCAGCTCGGCGCGGACCTGGTCATCGCGGTGGACATCTCCACCCGTGCCAGCGGCAGCACGCCGCAGCACCTCGTGGGCATCGTCAACCAGTCGATCGCGATCATGGGCCAGCGCCTGGGTGCGGAGGAACGCGGCCGTGCCGATGTGGTGATCCGTCCGCAGGTCGACGAGATCGGCCCGGCCAGCTTCGAACAGCGCGCGCACGCCATCCTGCAGGGCGAACGCGCCGCGCTGGCGGCCATGCCGCAGATCCGCACCGCGATCGCGCAACGCCAACGGCAACGCGCAGCCGCGCTGGCGCCACGCCCGGCACCCGCCCAGCCGTCACCTGCCGCCGACGAGGTCGACTGCGGCAACACCTGGGTGCGCAGGCTCAACCCGTTCCGCCGCGGACAGGCGGACGTCTGCGGCTGAGGCCAGCTGCGCTTGCCCGCACGCCGCACGACGGGGCAAGTTCCCACGCTCGAATCCATGGAAGGAAACGCCTCATGCGCAGGATCGCCACCGCACTGCTGTTGCTGGTCGCTTCGATGTCGGCACGGCCAGCGTTTGCTGTGAGCGGCGTCGACTCCGCTGCGCAGGCGGTGATCCGCGACGCCGGCGACAACCGCCTCGTCATGATCGGCGAGCTTCACGGCACCAGCGAAGTACCGGCGCTGGTCGCGGCGCTGGCACGCCATTACGTGCACAGCGGGCCGGTGCTGGTGGCGCTGGAGGTGCACGCCGCGGAACACCCGCGGATCCGCGCCTACCTCGCCTCCGACGGCGGCGTGGCCGCCCGGGACGCCCTGCGCGCCGGGCCGTTCTGGAACGTGCCCACCGGGCGCAACGACGGCCGGCGCACGCAGGCGATGCTCGATCTGGTCGAGGCGGCGCGCCAGTTCGACCAGTGGCTGACGCTGCCGCGGCTGACGCCCAGCCCGCTGCTCGAACCGCGGCTCAGTCACGCGACAGCGGCAGGCCGCTGAAGCGCTTCACCGTGCGCAGCACGAAACTTGAATTGACGTCGGCCACGCCGTTCTCGTTCAACAGGCGGTCGAGCAGGAAGCGCGAGAAGTGGTCGAGGTCCTCGACCACCACGTGCAACAGATAGTCCATGTCGCCGGTGAGGGCGTGGCAGGCGACGACCTCGTCCCAGCCGTCCACCGCGGCGGCAAAGCGCTCCACCGGGGCGGAGCCGTGCTTTTCCAGCTGCACGCGCACGAAGGCCTGCAGGCCCAGGCCGATGCGCTCGGCGTCGACCTCGGCGCGATAGCCGCTGATCACCCCGTCGCGCTCCAGCCGCTGCACCCGCCGCAGGCAGGCCGACGGCGACAGGTGCACGCGTTCGGCCAGTTCCGCGTTGGTGAGCCGGCCGCCGCGCTGGAGTTCGGCAAGCAGGCTGAGGTCGATGCGGTCGAGCGGAATCATGGCCATCTGTTGCGTGATCCGGGCGGCGGGCGCAACGATCCTGCGCCGCGGACCCTGCTGCGCGCAACTTCGCAACCCTGTTGCGCGGCCGCGGCGCTAGTCTGGAGGTCCATGTCTGCAAGGGGATCGCGCCATGAATGCCGTCACCACCGAACCGCGCCGGGTCGAGAACCTGCATACCGACAAGGGCAAGGTGCCGGTCTATGCCACCGGCATCGTCGAGCAGCCGTGGGACAGCTACAGCGATGACGACCACGCCACCTGGGCGACCCTGTATGCACGCCAGCGCGAGCTGCTGGTCGGCCGCGCCTGCAACGAATTCCTCGATGCGCAGGACGCGATGGGGATGACGCCCGACCGGATCCCGAAGTTCGCCGAGCTCAACCTCGCGCTGGAAGCCGCCACCGGCTGGACGCTGATCGGCGTGGAGGGCCTGCTGCCGGAGCTGGATTTCTTCGATCACCTCGCCAACCGCCGTTTCCCGGTGACGTGGTGGATCCGGCGGCCGGACCAGATCGACTACATCGAGGAGCCCGACCTTTTCCACGATCTGTTCGGCCATGTGCCGCTGCTGATGAATCCGGTGTTCGCCGATTACATGGAGGCCTACGGCCGCGGCGGGGTGAAGGCGCACGGCATTGGTGCGGACGCCCTGCAGAACCTGACCCGGCTGTACTGGTACACGGTGGAGTTCGGCCTGATCGACACCCCCGAGGGCCTGCGGATCTTCGGTGCCGGCATCGTGTCGTCGAGGGGCGAGAGCATCCACGCACTCGACAGCACTGCGCCCAACCGCATCGGCTTCAACCTCGAGCGGATCATGCGCACGCGCTACCGCATCGACACCTTCCAGAAGACCTACTTCGTCATCGACAGCTTCGAGCAGCTGATGGACGCCACGCGGCCGGACTTCACCCCGATCTACGCGCGCCTGGCCACGCAGGACTCGCTGCCGGCCGGCGGGGTGCAGCCCGGCGACCGGGTGTTCCAGCGCGGCACCGGCGAGGGCTGGGCCACCGACGGCGACGTCTGAGGCCGCACCTGGCCGGAGCTGCGGCGGCGTGCGCAGCTCCGGCCGCGGATGTCCAGCCCGGCGTTGACCCGGGGTGCATGCGGGACCGGCCACACTGGCCGGTCTTTCCGTCACCGATGCCGATGCCGATGCCGATGCTCGCCACCTGTCTGGCCTGCGCGCTTGCGCAGGCAAGTTCCACCGCCCCGCTCGACCCGAACCTGGCCGCCACCGATGTCCGCACGCTGGACCGCGTGGTGGTGGAGGGCACGCGCCTGCGCGGCGTGAGCGCGTTCGACACGCCCGCGTCCACCGCCACCATCGACCTGCGCGACGGCGCCGAAGGCAGTGGCGCCGATGTTTCCGAAGTGCTGCGCGGCGTGCCCGGCCTGCTGGCGCGCAACCGCCAGAACCTGGCCCAGGATACCCAGCTGTCGATCCGCGGCTTCGGCTCGCGGGCGACGTTCGGCGTGCGCGGCGTGCGCCTGTACGTCGACGGCATTCCCGCCTCGATGCCCGACGGGCAGGGCCAGCTGTCGCACTTCAGCCTCGCCGGTGGCGACCGCATCGACGTCATCCGCGGGCCGTTCTCGGCACTGCACGGCAACTCGTCGGGTGGCGTGGTCGAGATGTACAGCGAGGACGGCCGCGCCGGCGATCCGTGGCGCGTGCGCGCGACCGCCGGCCGCAACGACAGCCGCACCCTGGCCGCGCAGCTGCTGGGCGAGGGCGCGGGCGGCATCGGCTACAACTTCGCGCTGTCGCGCTACGACACCGACGGCTGGCGCGACCACAGCGCCGCACGCCGCGACATCGCCAACCTGAAGCTGCACAGGGATTTCGGCGAGCGCCGCCGGCTCGACGTGGTGGCGAACTGGCTCGATGTCGATGCGCAGGATCCGCTCGGCCTCACCGCGGAGCAGGCGCGCGAGAACCCGCGCCAGGCGGTCGGCGTGGCCCACCAGTACAACACCCGCAAGACCACCCGCCAGCAGCAGCTCGGCGCCACCTACGAGCACGGCCTGGGTGACGCACAGACGGTACGCGTGCGCGCCTGGGGCGGCGAGCGCGACGTAGTGCAGTTCCTGCCGATTCCGCCGGCGCCGCAGAACAACAGCGCGCTGCACGCCGGCGGGGTGATCGACCTCGACAACCGCTACGACGGCATCGATGCGCGCTGGACCTGGGAAGGCGCGTTGGCGGGGGCGCCGTTCGAGGTGACCGTGGGCGGCAACCTCGACCGCCAGCGCCAGCACCGCCGCGGTTTCGAGAACTTCGTCGGCGACGCGCTCGGCGTGCGTGGCGGCCTGCGCCGCGACGAGCGCAACACGCTGGAGAACGCCGACGGCTACGCGCAGGCGTGGTGGCGGTTCGCACCGCAGTGGTCGCTGCTGGCTGGCGTGCGCCACAGCGAGGTGCAGTTCGAATCCGACGACCGCTATGTCACCGGCGCCAATCCGGACGACAGCGGTCGCGTGCGCTACCGCCAGACCGCGCCGGTGGCCGGGCTGGTGTTCGCGCCCGATGACGCACTGCGTTTCTATGTGTCGGCCGGCCGCGGCTTCGAGACCCCGACCTTCAACGAGCTGTCCTACCGCGCCGATGGCGGCGCCGGGTTGGCGTTCGGCCTGCAGCCGGCGATCAGCGACAACCTCGAGGCGGGGGTGAAGTGGCGGGGCGCGCCGGGCTGGTCGCTGGAAGCCGCGCTGTTCCGCGCCGATACCGACAACGAGCTCGCCGTCGCACGCAATGCCGGCGGTCGCAGCAGCTTCCGCAACGTCGGTCAGGCACGCCGGCAGGGCGCCGAGGCCGCGTTCACGATGCCGATGGGCGAGTCGCTCGACCTGCAGCTGGCGTGGACCTGGCTGGATGCGACCTTCCGCAGCGACTACCTGATCTGCCAGGGCGCCGGCTGCACCGTGCCGAGCACCGTAGTGCCCGCCGGCACCCGCATCCCCGGCGTGGCCGAGCAGCAGCTGTATGCGCGCCTCGACTGGCGCCAGGGGCCGTGGTCGGCCGCCATCGAGGGCGAGGCGCTGGGCGATGTCACCGTCAACGACCTCGGTAGCGAAGCAGCTTCGGGCTACGGCCTGCTGCACCTGTCCGGTGGCCGCGACTGGCAGACCGCCAACGGCACCCTGCGCGGCTTCGCACGACTCGACAACGTCTTCGACCGCCGCCATATCGGCTCGGTGATCGTCAACGAGGGCAACGGCCGCTTCTACGAGCCCGGCATCAGCCGCCAGCTCACCGTCGGCCTGCAGTGGAACTGGGACCGGATGCGCTGAAGGCTCGGGCCGGTCGCCCGCCCCCGCCAGGCCCACAGGGTGCCGCGGGGTATCATGGCCGGCCCGCAGCCCCCGCGCCGCGGGCCTTCCGTCTTCCAGCCAGCGAGTCGCGCCGTGTCCGTTTTCGCACATCTTGAACAGGTTCCAGGCGATCCCATCCTGGGCCTGACCGAGGCCTTCAATGCCGACGCCCGCACCGACAAGGTCAACCTGGGCGTGGGCATCTATTACGACGAGGCCGGACGCATCCCGCTGCTGCGCGCGGTCGACAATGTGCAGCGCCGGCTGGCCGAGGAGGGCGCAGCGCGTGGCTACCTGCCCATCGATGGCCTGCCCGCCTACACCCGCGCCACCCGCGAACTGCTGTTCGGCTCGGATTCCGCGCTGCTGGCCGCCGGGCGCGTGATTACCGCGCAGACCGTGGGCGGCAGCGGTGCGCTGCGCACCGGCGCCGAGCTGCTGAAGCACTCGCTGCCTGCAGCGCGCATCGCGATCAGCAACCCGAGCTGGGAGAACCACCGCGCGGTGTTCGGCGCGGTCGGCTTCGAGGTGCTCGACTACACCTACTTCGATGCCGAGCGCCATGGCCTCGACTTCGACGGCATGCTCGCCGACCTGCGCAGGCTCGAAGCCGGCACGGTGGTGCTGCTGCACGCCTGCTGCCACAACCCCACCGGGGCCGACCTCGACGTCGGCCAATGGCGCCAGGTGATCGCGGTGCTGGCCGAGCGTGCGCTGGTGCCGTTCATCGATATCGCCTACCAGGGCTTCGACAAGGGCATCGAGGAAGATTCCGCGGCGATCCGACTGCTGGCGGAATCGGGCATCGCCAACTTCATGGTGGCGAGCTCGTATTCGAAGTCGTTCTCGCTGTACGGCGAGCGCACCGGCGCGCTGTCGGTGGTGTGCGCCGACGCCGACGAGGCGCGCCGCGTGCAGTCGCAGGTCAAGCGGCTGATCCGCGCGAACTATTCCAGTCCGCCCTCGCACGGCGCGATGCTGGTGTCGGGCGTGCTCAACGATCCCGCGCTCAAGGTGATGTGGGAGCAGGAACTGGGCGAGATGCGCACGCGCATCCACGCCCTGCGCGCAGGCCTGGTGGCGCGTCTGGACGCCCATGGTGCCGGCCGCTTCGCCTTCATCAACGACCAGGCAGGCATGTTTTCGTATTCCGGCCTGAGCCGAGAGCAGGTCGACCGCCTGCGCGACGAGTTCGCGATCTACGCGGTGGGCACCGGCCGTATCTGCGTGGCCGCGCTCAACGATCGCAACCTCGACTACGTGGCCGACGCGATCTCGATGGTCGCGGGTTAAGGCCTGCACACGCGGCGCCGTTGCCCGGCGCCGCCCGCCCTGCGCATGAACGCCAGCGCGATCGCACCCGGGATCGCGCACTGCACCGCTAGCTGCAGGCCCAGGCGGATCCACTCGCGGATCCGCTGACGCACGAGCGCCTGCTCGAGCCACCGGCCGTGTCCCGCCAGCCGATCCACAGGCAGACCAGCAGTACCAGCGCCAGCACGACATACAACGTCAGCCTGCAACTTCGCACTCCGGGTGACATTGCCGGCTCCTGTGACGGGAATGCCGTCAGACTCGCTGCCGGCGCCGAAGCAGCACATGGCCGGAGGTCATCGCGCCGACCTGCCGGAAGTCACTTTCGGCCGCCGTGGCATTGCCGATGCCGCCACGGCGTCGCAGCATGGCCGCATGCCCGACGCCCTGCGCAACCTGCTGCATCCGATGCACCTTGCCGGGCTGTGCACGCTGGGCGCGGTGGCGATGTCCTTGCGCTGGATCGCCGGCACGCATCCGGCGCTGGCATGGGCGCTGCTGGGGGCCTTCGCGATCGCCCAGCTCTCGCACGATGGCGTGCGCCGCCGTTCGCCGCGCACGGCCGACGCCCTGCTGCTGCTGATGCCGGTGCTCGCCCTGCTGCTGCTGTGGATCAATCCGCGCGTGGGCACCGCCCAGGTGCTGCTGGTGATCTGGACCGCGGTGGTCGCCTCGCACTGGTCGGGGCGTGCGGTCGTGGCCGCCATCGCGCTGAGCGGTCTCGGCCAGTACCTGCTGATGCTCGATTACGGGCATTCCGCGCCGTTGACGGTGACCCTGCTCTACACCGGCTTCCAGGGCTTCGCCGCGGTGACCGCGTGCGCCCTGCGCAATGCCGAGAACAGCCGCGATGCGCTGGTACGGGTCAATGCCGACCTGCTGGCCACGCGCGCCCTGCTGGCCGACAGCGCGCGCGACAGCGAGCGGGTGCGCGTGGCGCGCGAACTGCACGACGTCGCCGGCCACACGCTCACCGCACTGACCCTCAACCTGCGCGCACTGGCGAGCGATCCGCAGCTGCGCGAACGCGCTGAACTCAGGATCGCCCAGCAGCTGTGCGGTGAGCTGATGGGCGACATCCGCGGCGTGGTGCAGGCGATGCGCGACGGCGGCGGGCTCGACCTCACCAATGCGCTGCACGCGCTGGCCGCGCCCTTCCCTCGGCCGCGGCTGGCGCTGCAGATCGCACCCGACCTGCGCATCCGCGATCCGGCGCTGGCGGAGGCCGTGCTGCGGATGGTGCAGGAGGCGCTGACCAACAGCGCCCGCCACGCCGGCGCCACCACGCTTGCGGTCAGCCTGGTGCAGCACGATGGCTGCCTGCGGGTGGCGATCGAGGACGATGGCCATCTGCACGGCGCGGTGCGCGAGGGCAATGGCCTGGCCGGGATGCGCGAACGCATCGATGCCCTGGGTGGCCGGCTGGCGCTGGCAACCGGACCGCGCGGCGCATTGCGCATCGAGGCGGAGCTGCCGGCATGAGCGCACTGCGCGTTGCGCTCGCCGATGACCAGGCCCTGGTGCGTGCGGGGCTGCGCGCCCTGCTGGAGCGGCTGGGCATCGTGATCGCGCTGGAAGCCGACGATGGCGCGGCCCTGCTCGCGCAACTGCAGGCCACCACGGTGGACGTGGTGCTTACGGACATCCGCATGCCCGGCACCGACGGCATCCAGGCCCTGCAGGCACTGCGCGCGCGTGGCGACACCACGCCGCTCCTGCTGCTGACCACCTTCGACGACAGCGACCTGTTGCTGCGCGCCGCGGAAGCCGGTGCGCAGGGCTTCCTGCTCAAGGACGCCGCGCCGGAAGAGCTGTTCGATGCTGTCACCCGCGTGGCGGCCGGCGAGACCCTGCTGCAGCCGGTCAGCACCGACCCCGTGCGTGCGCGTTTCCACTTCCGCGACGACCGCGCGCCGCTGGTCAGCTTCAATCCGCGCGAGGTCGCGATCCTGCGCCTGCTGGCCGGTGGCTATTCCAACCGCGAGATCGCGCGCAGCCTGTTCCTGGCCGAGGGCACGGTGAAGAACTACGTGTCGGTGATCCTCGACAAGCTCGGCACCCGCGACCGCACCCGTGCGGTGCTGAAGGCGATCACGCTGCGGGTGATCTGAGTCTGCGCACGCAGGCGCGGCGGCAGGCCGGGTGGCGGCCGCATGGATGCGGGCGATAATGCCGGCCCCGCAGCCGTGGAGTGCGTCATGTCCCAGACCTCGTTGACCCGTTTCCTGATCGAGGCGCAGCGCGCCGGCCAGCTCAACCCGGAGCTGCGCCTGCTGATCGAGGTGGTGGCACGCGCCTGCAAGCGGATCTCGGTGGCGGTGGGCAAGGGCGCACTCGGCGGCGTGCTCGGCGACGCGGTGGCCGGCGACGGCGGCGACAGCATCAACGTGCAGGGCGAGGCGCAGAAGAAGCTGGACGTGCTGTCCAACGAGATCCTGCTCGAGGCCAACGCCTGGGGCGGGCACCTCGCGGCCTGCGCATCGGAGGAGATGGACCACTGCCAGCCGGTGCCGGATGCATTCCCGCGCGGCAACTACCTGCTGGTGTTCGATCCCCTCGACGGCAGCAGCAATATCGACGTCAACGTCTCGGTGGGCACGATCTTCTCGGTGCTGCGCGCGCGCGACGACGGCCCGGCCGAGGACGCGCACTTCCTCCAGCCCGGGCGCGAGCAGGTTGCCGCGGGCTACTGCATCTACGGCCCGAGCACGATGCTGGTGCTGACCGTGGGCCACGGCACCCATGCGTTCACCCTGGACCGCGAGCAGGGCTCCTTCGTGCTGACCCGGCGCGACATCCAGGTGCCGCCGGCGACGAAGGAATTCGCCATCAACATGTCCAACCAGCGCCACTGGGACGTGCCGATGCAGGCCTATGTCAGCGATCTTCTGGCCGGCAGGGAAGGCGCGCGCGGCAAGGACTTCAACATGCGCTGGGTGGCGTCGATGGTCGCCGACGTGCATCGCATCCTCACCCGCGGCGGCATCTTCATCTATCCCTGGGACCGCAAGGATCCGTCCAAGCCGGGAAAGCTGCGGCTGATGTACGAGGTCAACCCGATGGCGATGCTCATCGAGCAGGCCGGCGGCGCGGCCACCGACGGCCGCCGCCGCATTCTCGACATCGAACCGGGCGAGCTGCACCAGCGCGTACCCGTGTTCCTCGGATCGCGCGAGGAAGTGGACGCCGCCACGCGCTACCACCTCGAGCACGACGTCCGCGGCTGACGCGTTGCATGGGGTGGGGACGTCGGCGATGCTGGCGGCCCACCTCTCACCCGCTATCGACATGGACGACCGCAGCGCATCCGCCGTCGACGACTTCATCGAGGTCGTGCCCGCCGCACTGGATGCGGCCAGCTGTGCGGCGATCGTCGAACGCATGCGCGCAAGCGATGCGCTGTCGCCGGGGCAGATCGGCGGCGGTGTGTTTCCCGAGCTCAAGCACAGCCGCGACCTGTCGCTTGCGGGCCGCGCGGACTGGGCCGATGTCGACCAGGCACTCAACGTCGCCGTCTATACGGGCCTGCTCGCCTACCTGCGCCGTTACCCGCAGGCACTGATCGCGCCGCTGATGCTGCAGCAGCCGGATGGCCGCGGTGGCCTGCGGCGGCTGTCGGCCGAGGACCTGGCGGCGATGGACGATGCCGCACTTGGCGGCCTCGCACGCACCTGCCTGCGCCCGGGTGCGGTCAACCTGCAGTGGTACCGCGACGGCGAGGGCGGTTATCCGTACTGGCATTGCGAGCTGTACCCGCGCGATCCGCAGTGCGAGACCCTGCACCGGCATCTGCTGTGGACGCTCTACCTCAACGACGGCTTCGACGCCGGCGAGACCGAATTCATGTTCCAGCAGCGCAAGGTGACGCCACGCACCGGAGACCTGCTGATCGCGCCGACCGCGTTCACCCATACCCATCGCGGCAACCGCCCGCGTGGTGGCGACAAGTTCATCGCCACCAGTTGGATCCTGTTCCAGCGCGCCGAGCAGCTCTACCGCGGCAGCTGAAGCGGCCTGCCGCTCAGGCCGGGCTGGGGTGGTTGAGCACCAGCCAGTACAGGCCGACCTGCTTCACCGCGCCGACGAACTGCTGGAAGTCGACCGGCTTGCGGATATAGCTGTTGACGCCCAGCGCATAGGCGGCCTCGATATCGAACGGTTCGCTGCTGGTGGTCAGCACCACCACCGGCAGTGCGCGGGTGTGCGCATCGGCGCGGATCGCCTGCAGCACCTCGCGGCCGTCCACCCGTGGCAGGTTGAGGTCGAGCAGCACGATCGACGGCAGGTCATCGGCATTGCGGTGCGCGTACGAGCCGCGTGCGAACAGGTAGTCCAGTGCTTCCACGCCATCGCGCACCACCACCAGCGGGTTGGCGATCTTCGCCTCGGCGAATGCGATACGGGTCAGTTCGACGTCGTCGGGATTGTCCTCGACCAGCAGGATTTCCTTCTCAGTCATGCCCAGCTTCGTCCTCGCTGTCCTGCGCCGCCGGCAGGTCGATATGGAACACGCTGCCGACGCCGGGGGTGGATTCGGCCCAGATGCGGCCGTCGTGGCGTTCGACGATGGCCTGCGCGATCGCAAGCCCGAGGCCGTCGCCGCCGCCCTGCTCGCTGCCATGCAGGCGCTGGAACGGCACGAAGACGCGGTCAGCATAGCGCATGTCGAAACCGCTGCCGGCGTCCTCCACCGCGACCAGCAGGCGCGCGCCTTCGCGGCGGCCGCGCACGCGGATACGGATCTGCTCGCGCGAGCGCGAGAACGTCCACGCGTTGTGCAGCAGGCGGTCCATCAACTGCTTGAGCTGGCGTTCGTCGCCATGCATGAACAGATCGGTCTGTACCTCGATGTCGGCCATCGGGCCGGGTTGCAGGTCCTGCAGTTCGGCGAGGCTCCATTCCGCCAGCATGCCGAGGTCCACGCGCTCGGGCTTGAGCGGCGCGCGATCGACATACGACAGCTGCAGGAGTTTCTCGATCAGGCCTTCCATGCGCCCGGCGGCATCGTGGATGCGGCCCAGGTAGTCGCGCGCCTGCGGATCCAGCGCTTCCGCGTACTGGTTGACCAGCACCTGCGCATAGCCGGTGATCGCGCGCAGCGGCGCGCGCAGGTCATGAGAGATGCCATGGGCGAGATGCTCCTCGCGCTTGCGCATGCGCGCGATCGCCGCTTCGCTGCGCACAAGCTGGTCGGGCAGGTCGTCGACCCGCGGGACACTGGAACCGGAAGACATGACTCGTTCTGCGTGCACGGAAAGCCGGAAGTCTAGCCATCCCCGGGTCAGCAGGGCGTGGACACGCACGCCGGATCGCGGTCAGAACAGGTCGCCCTGCGGCGAAACCTCGCGCGGCGGGCTGAACAGGTCGCAACGCAGGGGAGGCAGCTCACCGAAACCCAGCGCGCGCCGCGCGCGGTCGAAGCGCGCACCGATGAGATCGGCGAACGGGCCCTGGCCACGCATGCGGCTGCCGTAGCGGCTGTCGTAGTCGCGACCACCGCGCATCTGCTGGACCAGGCTCATCACATGGGCGGCGCGCTGCGGATAGTGCAGCTCGAGCCATTCACGCCAGATCTCCTTGAGCTCGTGCGGCAGGCGCAGCAGCACGTAGCCCGCCGACGTCGCGCCGGCCTCGCGCGTGGCTTCCAGGATCGCCTCGAGCTCGTGGTCGCTGATCATCGGGATCACCGGCGCGACGAGCACCCCGGTCGGCACCCCGGCTTCGGCCAGCGCGCGGATCGTACGCAGGCGCGCATGCGGCGCGGCCGCGCGCGGTTCCATGCGGGCCGACAGCCGGTTGTCGAGGGTGGTCACCGAAAGATGCACCTCCACCAGCCCGCGCGCGGCCATCGGCGCCAGCAGGTCGAGGTCGCGCACCACCAGCGCGCTCTTGGTGACGATATGCACCGGCTGGCCTGCCTGCGCACAGATCTCCAGGCACGCGCGGGTGATGCCGCGATCGCGCTCGAGCGGCTGGTAGCCATCGGTATTGATGCCCAGCGCGATCGGCGAACACACGTAGCCGGGCTTGCCGAGCTCGGCGCGCAGCCGGTCCGGCGCATTGGTCTTGGCAAACAGCCGGGTCTCGAAATCGAGGCCGGGCGAGAGGTCCAGGTACGCGTGCGAGGGCCGCGCGAAGCAGTAGACGCACCCGTGCTCGCAGCCGCGGTATGGATTGACCGACTGGCTGAACCCGACATCCGGCGACTGGTTGCGGCTGATGATGCTGCGCGCGGTTTCCTCGGTGACATGGGTGCGCAGCGGCGCCGGCTGGAACGTCGGATCGTCCTCGCGCAGGCTGTCCCAGCCGTCGTGGCAGGCCTGCGCGCTGCGGCGCTCGAAGCGGCCCTCCACCCACGATGCCGAGCCGCGGCCCTTGATCGCGCCGCTGCCCGGAATGCGCAGCTTGCCGTGGGGTCCAGGTGCACTCATCGCGGCAGTCTGCCGCGGCGGTGTCTCAGCCGATGCGACGCGCCTGAACATGTTCAGCGTGTGCCGTGGCCGCCCACGCCCGCGGGCGGCGTTGGACCTCCTGCCGGTGCGTCCACCCGGGCGGCGCCGGGCGACGCAATGCGGACCGGCGTTCGCGGGGGAAATGGACGTGAACCACAGTGAGGTGGGGCGATGCTGCGTGGTCTGGTTCGGCCAGCCCGGCGGCAAGGAGCGCAGCATGCTGGCCGCGGCCGGCTGGCAGCTGCGGGTGGTGGCCGGCGATGCCCCGGCACGCATCGGCATGCGCACCGGCGATCGGGTGATCGGCCTGGTCGACCTGCGGGCCCTCACCGCCGAGCAGGTGGCGCCGCTGGCGCGCCTGCTGGAAGCACACTCGGAATTGCCGCTGATCGCCCTGGATGGCAGCGGTGCTGTGGAGCAGCATCCGGCGCTCGAGCGCATCCTCACCCGCTGCAGCGAGCGCCTGGTGTCCCCGGTGAACGCGCAACAGCTGGCGCAGGCCCTGGCCGCCTGCGAGCGTACCCGCGCCGATACCGCCGGCGACATCGACCGGCTGGTCGGCGCCAGCCCCGCGATGCTGGAGGTACGCGCCACCGTGCACCGCTATGCGCGGGTGGACCTGCCGGTGCTGATCACCGGCGAGACCGGCACCGGCAAGGAACTGGCGGCGCGTGCCCTGCACGATCTTTCGGCGCGTCGCTGGCGGCCGTTCGTGGCGGTCAACTGCGGCGCGCTGTCGCCGACGCTGGTGCAGTCGGAACTGTTCGGCCATGAGCGCGGCGCGTTCACCGGCGCCAATGCGCGCCGGATGGGCCTGTTCGAGACCGGCAACGGCGGCACCGTGTTCCTCGACGAGATCGGCGACCTGCCCGCCGACGCCCAGACCAGCCTGCTGCGGGTGCTGCAGGAAGGCAGCCTGGAACGGGTCGGCAGCAACCAGTCGGTGCATGTCGACGTGCGCGTGCTGGCGGCCACCCATGTCGACCTCGAGCAGGCGGTGGAACAGGGTCGCTTCCGCCAGGATCTCTACTACCGGCTCGACGTGCTGCGCCTGGACATGCCGCCGCTGCGCGTGCGCGGTGACGACATCGAACTGCTGGCACGCCGCGTGCTGGAGGAGTTCCGCGAACACAACCAGGTGCGCGCGCGTGGTTTCGATGCCGACGCACGGCGTGCGCTGCGCGAGCACGCGTGGCCGGGCAACGTGCGCGAACTGCTCAACCGGGTGCGCCGCGCGGCGGTCGTGAGCGAGCAGGAGCTGATCCGCCCTGCCGACCTGCACCTGGCCGACCCCACCCTGCAGCCGGCGATCTGCCTCGACGACCGCCGCGAGCACGCCGAGCGGCAGGCGGTGCTGGATGCCCTGCGCGCATGCGGCTACAACGTCAGCGAGTGCGCGCGCAGGTTGCGGGTGTCGCGGGTCACGGTGTACCGGTTGTGCCGCAAGCACCGCCTGCAGTTGCAGGCATTGCGCTGAGCGGCCTCGCCCGCGGCTCGTCCACCCGCGCCCCATCCCGGCGCGCTCTGCCGGTTACAGCATGTAGGGCAGCTTGAAGGTCAGCGAGAAGTCGGGCGCATCCGGCGTCAACCCGATGCCAAGGATGCCGACCAGCGTGGTGTTCGGGTTCAGCGCGTGGGTCACCCCGAGGTTGAACATCGCGGCGTTGGCGTCGCTGCCGATCACCTTGCGCCACACGTCGCCGTCATACCGGGTGCGTGCACGCGCGGCGAGGCGATCGCTGAAGGAAATGCTCAGGCTGGTGCGTTCGTTGAAGGCGAACGCCACGCCGGCGCCGAAGAAGTAGGCATCACCCATCCGCACCTGGCCCGGGTTCACCGTTTCCGGGTTGTTGTCCAGGTCATCGAAGGAGCCGGCCATCGTGCGGGTGTAGCCGATGTTGCCGAACAGGATCGCCGGGTCGGTGGTCTTGACCGCGGACAGGCCGACGGTCGCCGCCCACAGGCCATTGCCGGTGGGCTGTTCCTCGGGCACCGCGAAGCGGATGAAGTCGTCGTCGTCGCGCTCGAGGATGCGCCAGTTGATGCCATAGGGCTCACGACCGGTGGGCGCGGTGATGCCGAGATTGAGCACGGTGTCGGGCCAGATGCCGCGCTCGCTGAACAGTTTGTAGTTGGCACTGAGCGATACGTCGCCGATGCCGTGCCCACTGGTGCGCTCCTGGGCGATGCTGGCCGCGGCACCGCCGGCGCCGCCCTTCTGGTAGAGCGTGCGCCGCGCCAGATAGGGCACGTCGAGGTTGAGCGTCAGCCGCGGGTTGAGGCCCCAGCGCGCGGCGAAGTTGTAGTTGAGTGTGTCGGACTCGACGTTCTCGATGGCGATGTTGCCGAGGAAGATCGCATCCAGCGCCAGGAACCCGTTGAGGGTGAGCTGCTTGCGGTCGTAGCGGGTGTAGGCAACGCTGTTTTCCAGCACCAGGCGGCGGTCGAACAGCGCCTGGTTCTGCTGTTTGACGTCGGCCACGCTGCGGCTTTCGCGTTCCTCTTCCTGCGCGCGCCGCGCCTCTTCGGCGGTACCCGCGTAGCCCTCGGCGGGTGGCGGTGCGGCCGCGGCGGGCTCGGCCTGCGCCTGCACGGGTGACTGCGGTGGTTGCGGGGCCGGTGCTGCGGCCTGCGAGGCGAGCGGTGCCGCCGGTGGCACGCGGCCTTCCAGACGCGCCTGCAGCGCCTGCATCTGCATGTCGAGGTCGCGCAGGCGCCTGACCTCCTGGGCATAGGCCGCACGCATCTGCGTGAGCTGCTCCATCAGCCTGCGCATCTCGGCGCGGTCGGCGTCGCTGGCCACGGTGGCCGGCGGCGGTGTCTGCGCGCCGGCGGCGGATGCGGCCAGCGCGAGAACAAGACCGGCCGCGATGCGGCCGGTGCCATGCAAGGTCTGGTTGTTCACTGCGTTTCCCCCCGGGACGGTGCTCAGATGCCGACGCCGCGGTTCAGGCCGATGGCCTGTGCCACGTCGCGCTGCAGGTTGGCGGTCGCCGGCAGGCTCTGCCGGACCAGGTCGATCTGCAGCTGGTTGTGGATCTGCTGGCCACTGGCGGCGAGCTGCACGCTCTGCCCGGCGCTGCCCGACCGCAGCCACTGCGTGGTCAGCCCCTGGCCGTCCACCTGCAGCCGCACCTGCGCCACGCCGTCGACGACTCCGGCGCTGGCCTGCATGCCGGCAGCCGAAGCGGTGCGGCTGGTGGCGTCCTGCGCGGTGGGCGGTGCCGGCGCCGCGCCTTCGCGCACGCGCAGCGCGGTGACGTTGCGCACCGCATTGTCGTCACCGGCCACCTGCACGCTCTGCACCAGGCCGGAGACATTGGCCAGGCCGGATGCGTCCACGCTGGCACCGGCGGTTGCCGTCGGCAGCGGCGCATCGGCGGCGGTGATGCTCACGGTCGGCTCGAAGCTCAACGTCGGCGTGCCACCGGCCGAGAAGTCCATGCCGAGCTGCAGGGTGCCCTGCAGGGTCTGCCCGGACGCGGTCTGCCAGACCGAGGTCATGGTGACGCCGAACCAGGCGACCAGGTCGTTGCCGACCACGTAGCGGCCGCGCATGTCGCCCAGTTCGGCATCGGGAATCTCGGAAAGCGGGGTGCGCGCCGGAGCGGATACGGGCGGCGCGGCCACGGCGGGAGCGCCTGCAAGCAGCAGGGCGAGGCACCAGGTGGCGGTGTGCATGGCGTTACTCCATCAGAACAGGTCGGCGTGGCTGAAACCGAAGTCGATGAGCTCGGCGTCGGTGATCGGCCCCTGCCGTGCATACAGGGTTCGCGCGCTGGGCCTGGACATCGGCTCCAGCAGCACGGTGTTGCGGTCGAAGTCGCTCCCTATCACGACAAACACGGCCCGTGACGGCCACGACTCCAGGAATTCCCCCATCGGCACACTGCGGTTGCCGAGGATCGGATCACCCACCTCGACCTGGTCGCCCACCACCTGCTTGAGCACGACGAAGTGGCGGAAACCACGCACGTCGACCAGCACGATGGCCGGCACGCGCAGCGAACGCAGGCGCGATTCGTCGATCCGGTAACCGCGGCCACGCATCCCCAGGGCTTCGACGTAGCGCTTGATGTCGAGCAGCGAGAAACCGCGTTGCTGCACCACCACCGGGTCGGCCACGCGCATCATCCCTTCGATGACGGTCGCCTCGTCGGCATCCAGGCCATAGGCGTAGCGCAGCAGCGTCGCCAGTGCGGCGGCGCCGCAGCTGTAGTCGGTCTGCTGGCGCACCAGGTTGCGATAGCGCGCCTCGCGCATGCTCTCGACCGGGGTGCGGTAGATCGCACCGTTCGGCAGCACGCCGCTGAAGCCGATCTCCGCGGCGATCGCGGGACCGGTGCCGGCAAGAAGCAGGACGCAGGCAGCGAGCACCCTGGTGACGAGCACGCGGATCCGTGTGCGGGCTGACATCGATCACTCCAGGAAGGGAAAGCCCCGCTCCGGGGGGAGTGGAGCGGGGCTTTCGGGACCCCGGCGACAGGGGAGGCGCCGGGGGTGACGCACTTGCTACGTCTGCGGCATTGATGACGCCGGATGTCGGTTACTGCTCGCCGCCGCCATTGCCCGGCTGAGCGACCGCCAGCGACAGACTGTTGGACTGCAGGTTGCCTGTGCCAGAAGCGACGTTGACGCCGATGTTGCCGGAGGCACCGCTGAACGCGGATCCATCGAGGGTGGCCGAGTTGGTCGACTGCACTGCCACCTGATAGGTATAGGTGCCGCTTCCGGTCAGGCTGGCGCCGAGTTCGAGGTCGGACATATCGATGTCACCCCACTCGCCGGTATCAAAGGCCAAGCCTCCGACGTCAGGGTTGTAGCGGTTCTCGACGGCACCTTGCATTTCGCTATCGAGATCGATGTGGCCAGTGCGATTGCCGCTGGGATGCGCGCTCAAGCCGTTCCAGGTGTCGGGATACATGTGGTCCATCTGGTAGGCATCACCGCGTCCGGCGTAGCTGGCGCTGGAGCCGTCATTGCCGGACACCAAACCGGTCAGGTTGATCTGCGTGGTGCCCTCGCGCGTCTCCATCATTCCGGCGTTGTTGGTCACGTTGCCGGTCGACACCTGGTCGGAGGCCACCGAAGCCTGCGCATAACCGGCGACCGACACCGACGCCGCCAGCGAGTTGCGCTGGGCGTTGTTGTTGCCGGCAGCGATGTTGACCGCGATGTTGCCGCTGGCGCCGTTGAAGGCATTGCCGCCCATGTTGGCGTTGTTGGTCACGCCTTGGTTCTCGGTTGCGTTGTTGGCGCCGAGCTGGTTGTTGAAGATCTCGGCATCGGACATGCCGAAGCTGAAGGCGGCATCGGCGGCCGACAGCGCCGCGGCATTGTCCTGGGCGTTGTTGTCGCCGGCGGCCACGTTGAAGCCGAGGTTGCCCGACGACCCCGAGGCCGCGTGGTCGGAGATCGACGCATCGTTGGCCAGCATGTTGTTATTGCCTTCGTTGTTGACGATGGTCTGGCGGCCATCGACCACGGCGATTGCCGCAGAGTCGACGTCGAGTTCACCAGTCAACGCGATGTCACCGCTGAAGCTGATATCGGAATCCAGCGACAGGTCCTTCGCCAGGTACACCGAACGGCCATGCTCGTTCTGCTCGCGACGGATCTCGGAGTCGACGTCGACATCCTCGTTCACCACGTTGTTCCAAGAGTTGTCGACGCGGGTCGAGCTCTCGGAATCGAAACGGCGCTCCTCGTCATAGCGCACCGTGTCAGAGGCAAAAGCAACGTCCCGGGTCTCGTTGGACGTGTAGTCGACCGTACTGGTCTCGTCGGAAGTGTAGTTCTCGGTCGAGTTCGACAGTTCGTTGGTCGTGGTGTTGTAGCGGATCACCGCGGCTGCATCGAGCACGAGGTCCACGTCGGCGTCGACCGTCGCATTGATGTCAACGTTCTGGTCGTAGGTGGTGTTGGTGGTGTTGGTTTCGTAGTTGCGGGTGTCGTCGACGGTGACGTCGTAGTCCTGGCTGTCGGTGAACGAGTAGTTGCGCGTGTCGTCGACGGCCACGTCGTAGTCGCGGTTGTCGATGACGTTGGTCTCGTAGTTGCGGGTGTCGTCCACGGTGATGTCGTGATCGATGGTCACGTATTCCTGGTAGTCGACGACTTCCTGCGCCTGCGCCGCACCGGCCGCTGCGAAGGAAGCCACTGCCAGTGCAAGCGCAGTCCGCTTCAGGTTGGTGTTCATCTGGGTAGTTCCTCTTGGTGTTTCCTGGGAAGTGAATTTCACGGTCCGGCCTGCACGGAAATCACCAGCGCGTTGTCCGTGGTGTTGCCTGCCCCCGCGATCTGGTTGAGCTGCAGGACCCCTTCGAACCCGTGCAGGGCGGTGCGCTCCACGGCGACGTGTCGCGTCGCCGGGTCGCTGTCGTCCTGCACGGCGGGGGCCCGCGGCCCTGCCGACGCGAGATCCGCGGATGCCAACCGCGCATCCCCGGCCTCGCGTATGCCCTGGTTGGCCAGCGTCGCGGTGACGACATTGAGCTCGGCGTTCGCTGCGCCGCTGGCCTGGTTGATCGAAACGAGTCCGCCGGCGCCGCGGAATGCGTCGCCACCGATGACCGCGCGTGCGGTGTCGGGCAGCGCGCCGCGGGTGCGGATGTCGTTGCTGTACTGGCGTGCGGTGGCCGTTGCGCTGGCGCGGTCGCCCTGCGCAAGGCTGTGCAGGTTGGCCTGCAGGTTGTGGTCGCCGGCCGCCTGGTTGATGGCGATCGCACCCTGGGCGCCGGCAAAGGCGCGGTCCTCGATGCGGCTGTCGGCGAGGTAGCCGAGCATCGCGGTGTAGTCGTCCGCGGCCGCCTCCCGGGGCAGGACCGCGGCAATGCACAGCGCCAGCGCAGCCGCGCCGGCGGCCGTGCGGTGGAATGCGCGGGCGATGTTCACGGGCCGCCCGCCTTGGTGCCCATCATCGGGAACTGCGCCAGCGCGCCCTTGACGTGGTCGCCGATGCCGCGGGTGGTATTGCCGACGGCGTTGAGCGGCACGCCGAGCGCACCGCCCAGCGCATGGCCGGTGCCGTTGGCGCCGCCGTTTGGCCCGGCGGTGCCGAGCACGCCGTGCAGGGGTTGCTCGATGCGCTCGGCCAGCGGAATGGCGCCACCACGGGCCGAGGTGACCGGGGCATCGGCGGCGAGGCCGGCAAAGTCGGCGTCGCTCAATTCCCCGGTGCCCAGGGCGTTGGCCAGTTCCCGGGTGGGGGTGGGGTCGGCGATGATCGCCATGCCCGGCGGCATCGGCCGGTAGGCCGGCCGTGCATGCACGTCACGCAGCAGGGTGATCTCGCCGTGGTGCGCGTCCACGGCGCGCCTTGCGCCGGCAGCCGATGCCAGGCCGGGCAGCGCGAGCAGCAGGCCGGTGACGATCACGGTGGTGGCTGTGCGGGACATGGCGGAACTCCTTTCGGGTCCCACAGCCAACGCATACCGCGTGCCAGTTGAGTTTCTACTTCGGAATCAACGGGTTGCCTCTTGTGGCCTGCACCAGGCGTCCGACGCGGGCGTAACTCCCGTGCATCACCCGAAGCGCAAGCCGCCCGGCCCCCGGGCCGGCGGAACGCCATTTCGATCCTGTTACATCCATGCAACACCGTTGCGCGCGGCGTTACACCCGCTCCTCACACTGCGACGCACACCCGCAAGCCGCTATCGTGTTGCCGCCCCCAAGGAGTTCACGATGCCCGACGCGATCGCGCCGCTTGCCGATACCGTTACCGCTTCACTGGACCTCACCACGCTGCTCGCGCTCGGCTGGCTGCTGTACCTGGTCGTGCTTGGCGGCTGGATCGTGCTGCAGAAGCGCGAGCCGGTCGCGACGCTGAGCTGGCTGCTCGGCCTGGCGCTGCTGCCGTACGTGGGATTCCTCATCTATCACGTGTTCGGGCCGCAGAAGATCAAGCGGCACCGCTTGCGCCGCGCCAACAGCCGCAGCCAGCTCGATGCCAGCCGCGACGCCTTTGGCAGGCATGCCGATGCGCGCGAGCTGGCGCGGCTCGGCCAGGCGGCGAGTGGCCTGGCGCCGTCGGTGGCGCGGGAGGTGCGGTTGCTGGTCGACGGCGGCGAGAAGTACGAAGCGCTGTTGAAGGACATCCGCGCCGCGCGCCAGCACGTGCACCTGGAGTACTACATCTATCATTGCGATGCGATCGGTACCGCACTGTGCGAGGCGCTGACCGAACGCGCGCGCGCAGGCGTGCGCGTGCGCCTGCTGGTCGATGCCGTGGGTGCCGCACGCGCCCGGCGCATGTTCCGCTCGTTGCTGGATGCCGGCGGCGAGATCGCCTGGTTCCATCCGGCGCGCTTCGGGCGCATCTGGGAGCGGCCGTGGATCAACCTGCGCACCCACCGCAAGATCGTGGTGATCGATGGCCGCATCGCCTACACCGGCGGCATCAACATCAGCGACGAACAGGACAACCGCAGCCGCGACGATGCCTTCCGCGACCTGCACGTGCGGCTCGAGGGCGACGTGGTGCGTCCGCTGCAACGGGTGTTCACCGAAGACTGGATCTATGCCAGTGGCCAGCGCGACTGCCTGAAGGCGATCGCCGACGAGACCCCGCAGGCCGACCCGCCCGGCGACATCGCCTCGCAGGTGGTGGTGTCGGGGCCGGATTCGGACTGGGAAGCCATCCACCGCGTGCAGGTGGGCGCGATCCACGCGGCGCACCGGCGGGTGTGGCTGGCCACGCCGTACTTCGTGCCCGGCGAAGCCGCGCGGATGGCACTGACCTCGGCGGCGCTCGCGGGCCTCGATGTTCGCGTGCTGCTGCCCAAGCGCAGCGATTCGGCGCTGGTCACCCATGCGGCGCGTTCCTACTTCGACGAACTCATCGCCGCCGGCGTGCATATCCACGAATACGGGCCGCGCATGCTGCACACCAAGGCGCTGCTCATCGACGATGCGATCTCGATCTTCGGAAGCGCCAACTTCGACCACCGCAGCTTCCGCCTCAACTTCGAGGTCGCGGTGATGTTCGACGACCGCGACGTCGCTGCCCGGCTCGAGCAGCATCTGCAGGGTGAGTTCGCCGACGCGCCCGAAGTGGAGCCGGTCGCCAGCCGCCCGTTGTTCACCTATCGGCTGCCGGAAGCGATGGCCAGGCTGCTGTCGCCGTTGCTGTGAGTTGCCACCCGGCATTCGGGACGGGCGGTGCCGTGGCGTTCGCGAGCGGCGACCGCCGCGCCACGCAGCGGGTAGACTTCACCGGACGAGGCTCAAGGAGAGCGCCCATGCCCTGGCTGTTCCTGTTGCTGGCGATCGCGGCATTCGCCATCGCGATGTCGACCACCTCGATGGCCCTGGCCATCCTCTGCGTGCTGGCCGCGCTGGCGTTCCTGGTGATCTGGGTGCTCTCGCTGCTGGCACAGCGCGTGGGAACCCGCAGCCGCGACGACACCATGATGATCGACCCGCAGGAACTGCGGCGCTTGCGCGAGGAGGCCGAGGCGCGCCGCGCCGCCGCCGCCGCCGCCACGCTTGGCGACCGTGACACCGCACGCTGAGCACGCACGCAACGCATGACCCGGCTCAGCGTCAACCTCAACAAGGTCGCCCTGTTGCGCAATTCGCGCGGTGGTGGCGAACCGGATGTCGTGCGTGCGGCAAGCGTCTGCCTGGAGGCCGGCGCGCACGGACTCACCGTCCATCCGCGCCCCGACGCACGCCACGCACGCACCGATGACGTCATCGCATTGGCGACGCTGTGCCGGCAGCGCGGCGTCGAGTTCAACCTCGAAGGCAACCCGTTCGCCGGAGCACGCGAGGGCTATCCGGGTTTTGTTGCGCTGTGCGAACTGGCGCGACCCGACCAGGCGACGCTGGTGCCCGATGACGACGGCCAGCTGACCTCGGACCACGGCTTCGACTTCGGCCGTGATGCCGCGCGCCTGCGCGCACCGGTGGCCGCGCTGCAGGCGCTGGGGTGCAGGGTCAGCCTGTTCGCGGATGCCGGCGCCGACGTGGAACAGGCGGCCGCGATCGGCGTGCAGCGTATCGAGCTCTACACCGGCCCCTACGCCGAGGGCCACGCGCGCGGCGATACCGCGACGCTGGCTCCCTTCTTCGACACCGCCCGCCGTGCCCGCGATGCCGGGCTCGGCGTCAATGCCGGTCACGACCTCAACCAGGACAACCTCGGCCCGTTCCTTGCCGCCGTGCCCGGCGTGCTGGAAGTCTCGATCGGCCATGCGCTGATCGGCGAAGCGCTCTACGACGGGCTGGCCGCCACCGTCGCCCGCTACGTGCGCATCGTCGGCGGCTGATCAGCCCGGCACGCAGGCAAAAAAACGCCGCCCGGAGGCGGCGTTCAAAGGTAAGCGGCTGGCCGGCGCGCTGCAGGCGACGACCGGCCAGGTCCTGCGATTACTTCTTGATGAAACCGATCTTGAGCATCTGTGCGTTCTTCGCCTCGGCCAGGACCTTGGCGAGCACGCCGTAGTCCGAGTCCTGGCTGGCGTCGATCTCCAGCGTCGGCTGGTTGGCCGGATCACGCTGCACTTCCGCTTCCATCATGTTGCGCAACGCGGTCACCGGCACCGGGCTGTCGTTCCAGAACACCTGGTTCGAGTTGTCGATGCGCAGACGGACGGGCTCCGGCGGCTCCACCGGGTTGTCCGGCGGCGTCGTCGAACGCTGCGGCAGGTCGATGTCGATCGGGTACTGCGTCTTCAGGGCGGTCACCATGAAGATGATCAGCAGCACCAGCATCACGTCCGCAAGCGGAATGATGTTGATCTCGGCCATGGGGCCGTCGCCGTCACCACTACTGAATGCCATGGGTGCTCTTCCTCAATTGCTTTCGACGGTCGATACGAAGCCAACCTTGCGCATGCCCTGGGACTGCGCGATGGTCACCACTTCGTTGACGATCCGGTACTTCGTGGTGCGGTCGGCACGGAGGTTGATCGGCGGCTGCGGGGTCTTCTGTGCCTCCACCGACAGCGCGCTCTCCAGCTGGGCCAGAGACACGGGCTGATCGTTGATGAACACGTTGCCCTGGTCCGTCACCGCGATGGTGATCGGCGGAGCAGGACCCGCCTCCGGCCGTTCGAGCAGATCGGCTTCGGGCAGGTCCACCTGGACGCGGTGGGTCATCAGTGGTGCCGTCACCATGAAGATGATCAGCAGCACCAGCATCACGTCGACCAGCGGGACGACGTTGATGGCCGCCATCGGCTTGCCGCCGCCCTCATTGGAACTGAAAGCCATATCCGGACTCCGTCAATACGTCGACGAGATTCAGCGCTGGGCCGGCGGCGCATCGCCCACGCGGGCACCGGTGGCGAAGAAGTCGTGCAGGTCGTGCGCGAACGTGTCGAGCTTGTTGTTGGTGATGCGGTTGGAGCGGGTGAAGAAGTTGAAGCCCAGCACCGCCGGGATCGCAACACCCAGACCGATCGCGGTCATGATCAGCGCCTCGCCGACCGGACCGGCCACGGAACCCATGTCGGCCTGGCCGCTGGCACCGATGCGGATCAGGGCGCGGTAGATGCCCCACACCGTACCGAGCAGACCGACGAACGGAGCGGTCGAACCCACGGTGGCGAGCACGGTCAGGCCGGACTCGAGACGCAGCGACTCGCGGATCACGGCCTGGCGCAGGGCGCGGTCGACGAACTCGGAGCGGTTGAGCGACTCGACCAGACGCGAGCCTTCATGACGCTGGTGGTGGGCCGCTGCCTGTGCGGCGTCGAGCGCGACCTTGGAGAAGGGCTCGCTGGCCGGCTGCTCTTCCATGTAGCGGATGGCGTCCTGGGCGTTCGGGGTTTCCCAGAACGTGGTCACGACGCGATCGGCCGATGCGCGCAGGCGCATGTTCTTGATGAAGTTGAAGATGATCCAGTAGATCGACATGGCCGACATGGCGATCAGGACGATCAGCACCGTCCAGTTCACCGCATCCATGTGCTGGAGCATGTCCGCGAAGCCCATCTGGCTCATTGCCGCGGCGTTGTCGGTGGCTCCGGTGACAGGGGCGTTGGTGGATTCCTGCAGCATGACGCTTACCTTTGAATGATGAAGATTGGAGTTATGGATGGTGCGGTATGGAACGGGTGTTGCGACCCGCGGAGGCGTCAGCCGCCGAGGTTGAAATCGACCGGTACGCGGACCCGGCCAGCGGCAGGCTTGCCGTTGGCGGTCGCGGCATTGAAGCGCCAGCCACGTGCGGCCTGCATCGCGGCACGGTCCAGGTCGCGGTTGCGGCTGGAGGTCTCGACGCTGACGTTGGTGACGTTGCCGTTGGCGTCGACGTCGATGATCAGGATCACCGTACCCTCGATGCCGGCGCGCATGGCGGCGGGCGGGTACTTCGGCGGGTTCATGTTCTTCGACGAGATATCGACGCTGGCGCCGATATCGGCCACCGGGGCCGGAGGCGCGGGCGGGGCCGGCGGCGGGGCAGGCGTGTCGACCGGCGACGGCTCGTCGAACACGACCGGCGGATCTTCCGGCGGCGGCGGCACCGGAGTCGGGCGCGGCGGCGACAGCTCCTTGATGGGCTGCGGCTTCGGCGGTTCCGGCGGCGGCGGCGGCGGCGGGGGTGGCGGCGGCGGCGGTTCGATGATGACCACCTGGGTCACCTCTTCCTCCTCGGGTCCCGCGCCCGGCGGATTGACCGGCGCCATCAGCAACATGATCGCGGCCGCATGGACTGCGATCACCATCGTGAAGCCAGCGATACGCGCCCAGTTGAGGCCTTCGTCTTCGCGCGGTTGGTTATGCAAGCGTTGCGTCATGCGGGGGGAACTCAAGTCTGGCTGGACGCCGGGGCGCCCCTAGTCGGTGGCTTTGGAGCGCGTCTTCACCGTGTGCAGACGCGAATTCCCAAGTCTATAACAGAAAGAATCCTCGCCACCACCGCACGGAAAACGTTTTTTCAGTGCGTCGATGGCGTGCCGTCAGCGCGCCAGCAGCTTGCGCGCCTCGTCGGGGTTGCGGACTCCCTTGTCCAGCGCCTGCTGCGCCGCCTGCTTGGCTTCCGGGATGCGGTCCTCGTTGAAGAGGATGCGTGCCAGGTTGAGATAGGTCTCGCCGTTCTCGGCCAGTGGCGCGGCCTTCTGGTAGGCGTCGATGGCCGGCGCCACCTGCTCGGAGAAGTAGTACGCCTGACCGAGCGCGAGGTAGGTCTGGTGGTTGCCCTCCAGCACGCCCTTCTCGAGGCCCTCGTTGATGACCTCGATGGCCTTGGGCTCACCGCCCTCGGTGTTGAGGTGCAGCGCGAACAGGTTGCGGTACTCGCGGTCCTCGGTCAGCTGACCTTCGGCGCGCAGGCGTTCCATGATCGCGATCGCTTCGGCGCTGTTGTCGGCCTGGATATGCATCGACGCGAGGTTGAGCTGGGAGCGCTTGTCGCCCGGCGACGCCGCGGCGATCTGCTCGGCGAGGCGGGTGGCCTCGGCGGTGTTCTCGGTGTCGAGATAGGCCGCCATCAGCGCCTGGGTCCAGCCCATGTTCGGGGTCTCGGCAGCGTCGATGGCCTGGCGCAGCACCGGGATCGCATCCTGCGGGCGGCCGGCCTGGACGAGGATCTGCCCCTTGAGCGCGAGGTCGTCGGCCTTGCTGCTCTGGCTGCCTTCCAGGTAACGGTCGAGGGTGGCCAGCGCCTGCTCGTACTCCTCGTCCTGTGCCTGCAGCTGCGCCAGCATCATCATCGACTGGAAGTGCGCGTTGTTGTCGAGCGCATCGAGTTCCACCGCCTGCACGAGGTAGGTCTTGGCCGCGGCCAGGTCATCGTCGTTGTAGGCGGCGTTGGCTGCCAGTTGCGCGGCATAGGCCTTGTCGTAGTTGTTGGCGCGCGCGTTGGCGATCACCTCGTCGGCGATCTGCCGCACCTGCGCGTTGTCTTCCTTGTCGAGCGCGGTGCCGAGCTTGTTGAGCTGGCCACCCATGCGCTGCGAGGCACGCTCGGTCGGTGCCGTGCGGGTCGACTCCGGATAGAGCTCCTGCGGGCGATTGCTGCGCGACGCGCGTTCGCGCTGGCACTGCTGTTCGTCGGCCTGGATGCCGGACGTCGTCGTGGCATTCACGGTGCCGGTGCCGAGGACGGCGGCAACCGCGAGCGCGATCAGGGCCGGTGCGTGGGTAGTGGCTTTCATGCAATCACCTGTAGCGTTGACATTGGGCACCGGGCCGGTGCGTTGGTTGCGCTGGATTCGATCTGCCAACGTCCTGTCAGCCACACCTGGGTTGGCGACCCGCCGACCGCGCCTGCTGCCAGGTCGGCACCAGGCCCTGGGCGCGGGACTGGAGTTCGCCGATCCGGCTCTGCGGATCCGGGTGGGTCGACAGCCACGTCGCGGGACGGTTGCCACCGCTCGCCGCGATCATGTTCTGCCAGAGGTTGACCGCGGCCCGCGGATCGAAACCCGCCGACGCCATCAGTTGCTGGCCGACCACGTCGGCCTCGCTTTCCTGCTCCCGCGAACCGGGCAGCAGGAACCCCGCCTGGGCGGCAATACTGCCACCTTGCACCGCTGCATTGCCAACCCCCTCGCCATAGCGCGAGCCGAGCACGGCACCGACGACCTGCAACGCGCCGCTCGCGCCGGCCTGCCGGGTAATGCGTTCGTCGTGGTGGCGGGCGATGACGTGGCCGATTTCGTGGGCGATCACCGCGGCCAGCTGGTCCTGGTTCTGCGCGACCTTGAAGATGCCGGTGTACACGCCGACCTTGCCGCCCGGCAGCGCGAACGCGTTCGGATTGTCGTCCACGAATACCGCCGATTCCCAGCGGATGCGCTGCTCGTTGGCCGGCAGCTGCTGCACGATGGCGTTGACCACGCAGCTGACGTAAGCGTTCTGGCGGGCATCGCCCGACACCTGCTGCTGGGTCTTCATCTGCACGAACGACTGCTCGCCGAGCTGGTCGAGCTGGGCCTGGGAAACGGCGCCCACGTACTGGGTGCGCCCGGTCGGCGACACCGTGGTCGCGCAAGCGGTCACAAGCGCGGCCGCGGCCAGCGCTGTCAGGATCGGCTTCATGCGTCGGGAGTTCCGCAGGGAGAGGATTCGACTTGTAATCGGGCGGGGCTTAACGATGCGTCAAGCCCGGTTCCAGCCGGACGCGGACGTGATATCGCCGGATCCGGCAAACATTGCCGCCGGATCCGGCAAACATTGCCGCCGGATCCTGCATCGAGCCGACTCAGACGTCGAGGTTGGAGACCTTGAGCGCGTTGTCCTCGATGAACTCCCGGCGCGGTTCGACCACATCGCCCATCAGCGTGCTGAAGATCTGGTCGGCGGCCACCGCGTCCTCGACGCGCACCTGCAGCAGGCGGCGCGAATCCGGATTGACCGTGGTTTCCCACAGCTGCTCGGGGTTCATTTCGCCCAGACCCTTGAAGCGCTGGATCTGGCGCCCCCTCTTGGCCTCCTCGAGCAGCCAGGCCTGCGCCTCGGCGAAGCTCGCAACCGGCTGCTGGCGGCTGCCACGCACGATCATCGCGCCATCGCGGACCAGCCCATGCAGCAGCTCGGCCGCCTCGCGCACCGCGCGCAGTTCACCGCTCTCGAGCGCGGCCAGCGGCAGCACCTGCTGCAGTTCCACGCCCATGTGCCTGCGGGTGGACAGCAACGCCGCAGGCCGGCCGTCGGCATCGGCCTGCAGGGTGAGCCGATAGACCGGACGGCCGAGGCCACCCCGGTTGAGGCGCGCCTCGAGGGCATCGAGCTCATGGCGCTCGTCGATATTGGCGCGCAGGCGCTCCGGATCCACCGGGGTGAAGTCGATCAGCGCCTCGATCAGCGCCGGGTCGTAACGGTGCGCGTTGCGGGCGATGGCGTCGCGGGCGCGGGCGTACGACAGCAGCAGCTTCTCCAGATGCACGCCTTCGATGGCGGGCTCGCCCTCTGCCGGGGTGAGTGCCGCACCTTCCACCGCATTGCCGGCGAGATACGCATCCAGCGCGGCATCGTCCTTCAGGTACAGGTCGGTCTTGCCCTGCTTGATCTTGTACAGCGGCGGCAGGCCGATGTAGATGTGCCCGCGCTCGATCAGTTCGGGCATCTGCCGGTAGAAGAAGGTCAGCAGCAGGGTGCGGATGTGCGAGCCGTCGACATCGGCGTCGGTCATCACGATGATCTTGTGGTAGCGCAGCTTGTCCGGGTTGTACTCGTCCTTGCCGATGCCGGTGCCCAGCGCGGTGATCAGCGTGCCGACCTCGGCCGAGGCCAGCATGCGGTCGAAGCGCGCGCGCTCGACGTTGAGGATCTTGCCCCTGAGCGGCAGCACCGCCTGGTTCTTGCGGTTGCGGCCCTGCTTGGCCGAGCCGCCGGCCGAGTCGCCCTCGACGATGAAGAGTTCCGACAGCGCCGGATCCTTCTCCTGGCAGTCGGCCAGCTTGCCCGGCAGGCCGGCGATATCGAGCGCGCCCTTGCGGCGGGTGAGGTCGCGCGCCTTGCGCGCCGCCTCGCGGGCACGTGCCGCGTCGATGATCTTGCCCGCGATCACCTTGGCCTCGTTCGGGTGTTCCTGGAGGAACTCCTCCAAACGTGCACCGAACGTGCTCTCAACAGCCGGTCTCACATCCGATGAGACAAGCTTTTCCTTGGTCTGCGATGAAAAGCTCGGGTCTGGCACCTTCACCGACAGCACCGCGATCATGCCCTCGCGCATGTCATCGCCCGACAGCGCCACCTTGGCCTGCCTGGCGATGCCGTTCTGCTCGATGTAATTGGTCAGCGTGCGCGTGAGCGCGGCACGGAAGCCCTGCAGGTGGGTACCGCCGTCCTTCTGCGGGATGTTGTTGGTGAAGCAGTACATCGTTTCCTGGTAGGCATCGGTCCACTGCAGCGCGACTTCCACGCTGATGCCGTTGTGCTCGCCCGAGACCGCGATCACGTGCGGATGCAGCGGGGTCTTGAGCTGCGCCAGATGTTCCACGAACGAGGCGATGCCGCCCTCGTACTCGAAGGTGTCGCGGCGGTCCTCCCGCTCGTCGGCGAGGGTGATGCGCACGCCGGAGTTGAGGAACGACAGCTCGCGCAGGCGGCGCGCCAGGATGTCGTAGTGGAACTCGGTGTCGCTGAAGATCTCCGAGGCCGGCTTGAAACGCAGCAGCGTGCCGCGGCGATCATCGGGACCCAGCTCCTTGAGCGGGTACAACGGCACGCCCAGCGAGTACTCCTGGCGGTGGTGGTGGCCATCGCGCCAGATGTCGAGCCACAGGTGCTCGGACAGCGCATTGACCACGGAGACGCCGACACCGTGCAGGCCGCCGGAGACCTTGTAGCTGTTGTCGTCGAACTTGCCGCCGGCGTGCAGCACGGTGAGGATCACCTCGGCCGCGGATACGCCTTCTTCCTTGTGGATGTCGACCGGGATGCCACGGCCGTTGTCGGACACCGACACCGAGCCGTCGACGTGGATCGTCACCACGATGTCGTCGGCGTGGCCAGCCAGCGCCTCGTCGACCGCGTTGTCGACCACCTCGAACACCATGTGGTGCAGGCCGGTGCCGTCGTGGACGTCGCCGATGTACATGCCCGGCCGCTTGCGCACGGCCTCGAGCCCGCGCAGGACGGTGATCTTGCTGGAGTCGTAGGCGCTGGTGCCACCGGCGGCGGTGGACTCGGGGGTCTGCTCGGTCATGCGTTCCTCTGTGCGGACGCGGCCTGCGCCGGGCCAAGGCGGCCGGAAGGGCAAAGAAGCAGGCTCGACAATCGACGAATCATAGCATTTTGGGGGGTACGGCCGCCCCGGATGCGCCTGGGCCGGCCGGCCCGTCGGGGATCAGGCTGCCCTGTTCCACGTGAAACACTGTCGCCCCGGCCGCGGCCGCACTGGCCAGCGGCTGCAGATCGGTCCCACTGACGAAGACCTGGGCACGGGTGGCGGCCAGAAGCCCCAGCGCACGCTCGCGATGGTGGGCATCGAGTTCGGAGGCGAGGTCGTCCAGCACCACGATCGGCCATTGGCCCTGCCGACCGGCGAGATCCTGTGCCTGCGCCAGCAGGCAGGCGAGCGCCACCAGCTTGGCCTGCCCCCGCGAGAGCGCCTCGCCCTGCGGGGTTGCGGCCACATGCACCCGCCAGTCGGCGCGGTGAGGGCCCACGGTGGTATGACCCGAGAGGCGATCGCGCTCGCGCGAGATCAGCAGTGCATCGCGCAGGCTCAGGTCCGCGCGCTTCCAGCCCGCGACGAACTCCATTCCCGCCGCGCCCAGCGACGGCGCGATCACCGGCACCACGTCGGCCAGCGCCGCCTGCAATGTGTCGACGTATCCGGCACGGAGCCGCGTCATCGTCTCGCCGGCGACGGCCATCTCGTGCTCCCAGCCGTCGAGCTCGGCATCACCGCGCTGCGCCTTGAGCAGGGCGTTGCGCTGGCGCAGTGCACGGGCATAGCGGCGCCAGGCGGGCAGAAACTCATGTTCCACGTGGAACAGGCCCCAATCCAGAAAACGCCGCCGCGGCTCTCCGCCTCCGGCCACCAGCGCGTGGCTGCCGGGCTCGAAACTGACCACCGCCAGCGCGGCGCACAGGTCGCCCAGCTGGTCCACGGATGCGCCGTCCAGACGCCCTTCCCAGCGGTCGCCGCCATGGCGCAGGCCGGCGCGCCGCTCGCGCCCGGCGTCATCCCACTCGACGAATACTTCCACCGCGGCGGCACCGGTGCGGATCAGGCCGTCGCGTACACGGCCACGGAAACTGCGGCCGTAGGCCATCAGGTGGATGGCCTCGAGAACACTGGTCTTCCCGGCACCGTTCGGGCCGATCAGCAGGTTCACCCCCGGCCCCGGCCTGACGTCGACGTCGTGAAGGCGGCGGAAATCGCGGATATGCAGGCGGGTGATGCGCACGGATCGGTGGTACCGGAAGGCGAAAGCCAGAGCAGTGTAGGGCGTCGCGGGGAGGCGGACTTTCCCTGCGAACGCCCGAAACGAAGTACCCGGCCGGAGCCGGGTACTGTTTCACGTGGAACATGGGGTCAGGTCAGAGCCGCAACGGCATCACCACATGCCGCGACTTCTCGCTGCCCGCCTCTCGCACCAGTGCCGAGGAATTGGCATCGCGCAGCTGCAGGATGACCTCCTCGTCGCGCAGGGCGCTGAGCGCGTCCATCAGGTAGTTGACGTTGAACCCGATCGCGAGGTCGTCGACGCTGGTCTGTGCCTCGATCTCTTCCTGCGCCTCTTCCTGCTCGGGGTTGTGCGCGCTGATCCTGAGCTGGCCAGGCGAGACCTCGACGCGGACACCGCGGTACTTCTCGTTGGACAGGATCGCCGCACGCTGCAGCGCCGCGCGCAGCACCTCGCGATCCACCCGCACTTCACGGTCGGCACCGATCGGGATCACCGCGGCGTAATCCGGGAACTTGCCATCGATCAGCTTCGAGGTGAACGTGACATCGTCACGCTTGACCCGCAGGTGGCTGCGGTCCATCTCCAGTTCCAGCGAGCGGTCCCCGCCCTCGAGCAGGCGCTGCAGCTCCTGCACGCCCTTGCGCGGCACGATGATCTGCCGCCGCGTCACCACCGGTGCCTCCAGCTCGGCCTCGCACAGCGCCAGGCGGTGGCCGTCGGTCGCTACGCAACGCAGCCGGCTTTCACCAAGGTCGAACAGCAGCCCGTTGAGGTAGTAGCGCACGTCCTGCTGGGCCATCGCGAACGCGGTGCGTTCGATCAGCTCCTTCAGCGTGGCCTCGGGCACCTGCACCCGCTCGGTGGTCTCCACGTCATCGATCGACGGGAAGTCGTTGGCCGGCAGGCTCGCCAGGGTGAAGCGGCTGCGCCCGGCCTGCACGGTGATCTTGTCGCCGGTCTGCGAGACCGTGACCTTGCTGCCGTCGGGCAGGGCACGGACGATCTCGAACAGCTTGCGTGCCGGGATCGTGGTCTCGCCGTCGACCGCGTCGTCGACCGCGGAGCGCGCAACCATCTCGACCTCGAGGTCGGTACCGGTCAGCGACACCCGCCCGTCCTGCACCTGCACCAGCAGGTTGGCCAGCACGGGCAGGGTCTGCCGGCGCTCGACGACATTGACCACCTGGGCCAGCGGTCGCAGGAATACCTCTCGTTGAAGACTGAATCGCATGCCTGCGCTAACCCCCATGCCCATGTATCAAGGATTGGATAAATATCAAAAGCGGTGGTGATGGTGTCGCCGGAAACGGTGGGCTAGTGCTTCAACCCGTTGAATCCTTTGGAGAAATTGGAACTGTGAAACGGGTGGACAAGTCGCTGCGGATTGGAGACAACCTGTGGACAACTCTGGCACCCCGGATTGGCGGTCGACTTATCCACATGTTGTACCGGTTCCGTGCACCGGCTTCTTCGCGCTACTCGCTGAGCTTGCGCAGCAGCTTGTCCCAGTCCTCGCGCAGCTTGCCGTCGGTCTCCATCAGGGTGCGGATCTGACGGCAGGCATGCAGCACGGTGGTATGGTCGCGCCCCGCGAAGGCGTCGCCGATCTCGGGCAGGCTGTGTTCGGTGAGTTCCTTCGCAAGTGCCATCGCCATCTGGCGGGGGCGGGCCAGCGAACGGGTACGCCGTTTCGACAGCAAGTCCTTGATCTGCAGGCCGTAGTAGTCTGCCACGGTCTTCTGGATGTTGGGGATGCCGACGCTGTGCATCTGCGCGCGCAGCAGGTCGCGCAGGGTCTCCTGGGCAAACTCCTGGGTGATCGCGCGACCGGTGAAGTTGGCACGCGCCGCCAGCGTGTTCAGGGCGCCCTCGAGGTCGCGCACGTTGGAGCGCATCTTCTTGGCGATCAGGAACGCGACGTCCTCCGGGATCTGCGCGCCACGCTCGCGCGCCTTGGACAGCACGATCTGCGCGCGGGTCTCGAAGTCCGGTGGGTCGATCGCCACCGACAGGCCCCACGCCAGCCGCGACTTCAACCGCGGTTCCAGCCCTTCGACCTCACGCGGGAAGCGGTCGCAGGTCATGATGATCTGCTGGCGGCTGTCGAACAGCGCGTTGAAGGTGTGGAAGAACTCCTCCTGGGTGCGGTCCTTGCCGGCGAAGAACTGGATGTCGTCGATCAGCAGCGCGTCCACGCGCTGGAACTGGCGCTTGAAGCCCTCCATCGCCTTTTCCTGCAGCGCCTTCATCATCGCGCTGAAGAACTGCTCGGAGCGCAGGTACAGCACCCGCATCGACGGATTCGCCGCACGCATGGCATTGCCGGCGGCGAACATCAGGTGGGTCTTGCCCAGGCCGGTGCTGCCGTAGAGCAGCAGCGGGTTGTGCGCGCGGTCGCCGGGTTTCTGCGCGGCCTGCAGTGCGGCGGCACGGCCCAGCTGGTTGCTGCGGCCCTCGACGAAGTTCTCGAAGGTGTAATGACTGTCGAGGTTGCCGGCGAACGGTTCGCTGGGCGCCTGCGGCGGCACCACGCTGATGGGCGTGTCGGCCATCGTCTCCGGCGCCGCGCGCGGCAGCGAGCCGATCTCCAGCGAGACCTCGCCGTTGCCGGCGAAATGCGCGAGCAGTTCGCGGATGCGCGCCAGGTAGCGCGAGCGCACCTCGTCGCGGACGAAGGCGTTGGGTGCGTACAGCACCGTCATGTCGTCGCGCCGCGCGGCCTGCAGGGGCTTGAGCCAGGTGTGCACGTCCTCGAGCGGGAATTCGGCTTCGAGGCGTTCGAGACAGCGGGGCCAGACATCCATCGGGTGTTGAACTTTTTTCAGCAGGCGACCTGCGCGCCGCCGCAGGATGGGCAGCGCGCACGATGCGCGGGAGTGGGCCGGCAGACTACCACCGCGCCCCCCCGGAAGCATCCGCGCCGACGGTCCGCGCGCCCTGTTGCGTTGACGTGCGACCGGGGCGCCCGCTAGAATCGCCGGTTCTTTCCGTCGCGAGCATTCGCGACCACATGCACGAGCAACCCCATGGCCACCAAGCGCACCTACCAGCCCAGCAACCTCAAGCGCAAGCGCGACCACGGTTTCCGTGCCCGCATGGCGACCGCCGACGGCCGCAAGATCCTCGCCCGTCGCCGCGCCAAGGGCCGCAAGCGCCTCAGCGCCTGATGCCGGCCGCGGCCGCGCACCCTCGAGGTGCCGGTCGCGCCGCAGTCGTTCCGATGACAGCCGCCCGCTTCCCCAAGCAGGCGCGCGTTCGTGCGCGCGCGGAATTCGACCGCGTCTTCCAGCACGGGCGGCGAACGGCCTCCCCGATGATGGCCCTGCACCGGCTCGCCGATGACGGCCCGGTGCGTCTCGGGCTGGCGGTCTCGCGCAAGGTGGATCCGACCGCGGTGGGTCGCAACCGCATCAAGCGGGTGATCCGCGACCAGTTCCGCCGCCTGCAGGGCGAACTCGCCCCGGGCGCCTACGTGCTGGTGGCGCGACCGTCTGCCCGCCAGGCCGACAACAGCGCACTGCGCGACGGTTTCCTGCGCCTGCTGCAGCGTGCCGGCGCGTTGCCCGTCGCCACCCCGGCCGGCACAATGCCCGCCGACGATCCGTCTCCCCTTCCTCCGGACGCGCCGGCTTCCACCGGCCCGTGAGCGTGCCTGCCTGATGAACCAGACCCGTACCTTCCTGATCCTCGCCTGGCTGATGGTGGCGACGCTTTTGTGGATGGCATGGAACCGGGAACAGGTCGCGCCCGTGGCGGGCGCCACGCCGGCCGGCCAGACCACCGCCGCCGTTCCCGGTGCCGCTCCCGGCTCGATCCCGCAGGCGCCCAGCGTGGCGACCCCGTCGGCGCCCGCTGCACCCGGGGTGGTCGGCGCCGCTGCACCCGCCACGGCCGGCACGGTGGCCCCCGTCACCATCACCAGCGATGTCCTGCGCCTGACCCTGGAGCGCGGCAACGTGGTGTCGGCGGAGCTGCTGCAGTACCCGCAGACCCGCGAGGCCGGCAGCCCGCCGGTCACCCTGCTCGACCCGGATCCCTCGCGCTTCTACGCCGCCCAGGTCGGCTGGGTCAGCAGCACCAGCACCGCGCCCACCCATGAGGCCGAGTTCGTTCCCGAAGGCGGGCGCAACGACTACGTGCTCGACGCCGACGGCGAGAGCGTCAGCGTGCCGTTCGTGTGGACCGGGCCCGACGGCGTCACCGTGCGCCGTACCTACACCGTGCGCCGCGGCACCTATGCCATCGAAGTACGCGACGAGGTGATCAACCGCGGCGCGCAGCCGTGGCAGGGCTTCATCTACCGCCAGCTGGCCAAGGTGCCGCCGGTCACCGCCGGCAACTGGATGAATCCGGATCCGGAGTCCTTCAGCCTCAACGGCGGCGTCTGGCATACCGCGCAGGATGGCTTCGGCCGTCGCAAGTTCGCCGACTTCATCGACGACGGCACCGTCAACCAGCGCGGCACCGGCAGCTGGATCGCGCTGCTGCAGCATCATTTCTTCAGCGCATGGATTCCCGACGGCCAGGACGAGACCACCGTCTCGCTGCACGTCGATGGCACCGGCGCGCGCAGCCCGCATCTCATCCGTGAACTCGGCCCCGGCGTTGCCGTCGGCCCGGGCCAGGCGGTCACCACCAGTGCGCGGCTGTGGGTGGGGCCGAAGCTGGTGGGCCTGATCCGCGCCGAGGACGTGCGCGGGCTCGATCGCGCCGTCGACTATTCGCGCTTCACGGTCATGGCGGTGCTCGGCGAGTGGCTGTTCCGCCTGCTCGACCTGCTGCACGGCCTGTTCAACAACTGGGGCTGGGCGATCGTCGGCCTGGTGGTGCTGGTGAAGCTTGCGCTGTTCCCGCTGTCGCAGGCGCAGTACAAGTCGATGGCCAAGATGCGCAAGTTCCAGCCGCGCATGCAGCAGCTCAAGGAGCGCTATGGCGACGACCGCCAGAAGCTGCAGATGGCGATGATGGAGCTGTACAAGAAGGAGAAGATCAATCCGATCGGCGGCTGCCTGCCGATCCTGCTGCAGATGCCGATCTTCTTCGCCCTGTACTGGGTGCTGCTGGAGTCGGTGGAACTGCGCCATGCGCCATGGATGCTGTGGATCCAGGACCTCACCGCGCGCGATCCGTACTTCATCCTGCCGGTGCTCAACATGGCGGTGATGTGGGCCACCCAGCGCCTGTCGCCGATGACCGGCATGGATCCGATGCAGCAGCGGATCATGACCTTCATGCCACTGGTGTTCGGCGTGATCATGATCTTCTTCCCGGCCGGCCTGGTGCTGTACTGGGTGACCAATGGCGCGCTCGGGCTGCTGCAGCAGTGGCTGCTGATCCGCAAGTACGCCGACGACAAGCCCTCCGGTGGCAAGCCGGCCAAGGCCTGATCGACCACTGAACCCGCCTGATGGCGGGTTCAGTGCGTTGGCAGGTGCAACACGCGCGCGAAGCCTGTGCCGATGACGTCCAGTCCCTCCACGATCGTCGCTATCGCCACCGCACCGGGTGCAGGTGGCATCGGCGTGGTGCGTCTGTCCGGCCCGCAGGTGCGAAACATCGCCGAGGCGATCTGTAGCCGCAGGCTGCGCCCGCGGCACGCCCACCACGTGCGCTTCCATGCCGCCGACGGCCGCGTGATCGACGACGGCCTGGCGCTGTGGTTCCGCGCGCCGGCCAGCTACACCGGCGAGGACGTGGTGGAACTGCAGGCGCATGGCAGCCGGCCGGTGCTGCAGGCGCTGGTCGGGCGCGCACTGGAGCTCGGGGCGCGGCCCGCGCGTGCCGGCGAATTTTCCGAGCGCGCCTACCTCCATGGCCGGCTGGACCTCGCCCAGGCCGAGGCGGTCGCCGACCTCATCGCCGCCGCGGACGTGCGCGCGGCCCGCGCCGCGCGGCGCTCGCTCGACGGCGTGTTCTCGCAGCGGGTCGACGCGCTGGCCGACGCGCTGCTGGCACTGCGCGTGCAGGTGGAAGCGGCGATCGACTTCGCCGACGAACCCATCGACACCCTCGGCGGTGCCGGGTTGCGGCGCGACCTTGCCGCCGCACGTGACACCCTCCAGGCGCTGCTCGCCGCCGCGCGGCGCGGCCGGAAACTGCGCGAAGGCTGGCATGCGGTGATCGTCGGTCCGCCCAATGCGGGCAAGAGTTCGCTGCTGAACGCGCTGGCCGGCAGCGCGCGCGCGATCGTCACAGATATCGCCGGTACCACCCGCGACCTGTTGCGCGAAACCGTACGCGTGGGCGGCATCGAACTCACCCTGGTCGACACGGCCGGCCTGCGCGAGGGCGGCGATGCCATCGAACGCGAGGGCATGCGTCGCGCCCATGACGAGCTGCAGCGTGCCGACCTCGCGCTGGTGGTGGTCGATGCGCGTGATCCCGCCGGCGGACTGGCCGCGGTCGCCGCGTCAGTGGCAGGCGTGCCGCGCCAAGTGGTGCTGCTCAACAAGACCGACCTTGTCGGCCCGGACAGCACGGCCGCGGTCGAGGGCCTGCGGATCTCCGCGCGCACCGGTGACGGCCTGGCGGCGCTGGAAAGCCACCTGGCCACGCTGCTGGAGGCGGATGGCGCAACGGGCGAGGATGCCTTCACGGCGCGCGCGCGGCATGTCGATGCGCTGCTGCGGGTGCAGGCGGACCTGGCGCAGGCGGCCGCGGAGCTCGACGCCGAGCGGCTGGAGCTGGCGGCGGAGGACCTGCGCGTGGCCCACGACGCCCTGGGCGAGATCACCGGGCGGGTGACGCCCGACGATCTCCTCGGGCATATCTTCTCGACGTTCTGCATCGGCAAGTAACGCGGCATCCAGCGGACCAGCCGGCCGGGGAAGGGCCGGGCGCGCGGCTTCCGCGACATCGACGGTTGACAAATCGTCGCGGCTATCGCGTCCTACGCGACGGTGCGTGACGCACTACCAGGGGGGAACACCAGATGTTGGCGACACCGAAGGGGAACACCATGTGGAACCGGCGCCTGATCGCCATGGCATTGGTCTGTGCACTGGCCGCGTGTTCGGGGGATCCGGCACCCGCCGACGACGCGGTGGGGACCGCGCCGGGCGAGCCGGCCGCCGCAGTCAGCCAGGACGCGCCGGCATCGGACGCGGTGGCCACGCTCAGCGTCGACGAACTGCGCGCGGCGGCGTCCAGGGCGTATCAGGAGAGCCGCCTGTACGCGCCGGCCGGCGACAACGCGATCGAGTACTACCTCGCGCTGCGCGAGCGCGAGCCCGGCGACGCCGGCGCCTCGAGCGCGTTGATCGACCTGTTGCCGATGGCGGTGATCGCCACCGAGCAGGCGCGCGACCGCGAGGACTTCGAGGAGGCGCGCCGGCTGCAGGCCCTGATCCAGCGCACCGACGGCAGCCACCCGGCGGTCGGCCGGCTCGGCACCAGCATCGACAATGCACAGGCCGCGAGCGAGCAGCGCATCGCCCAGCAGGCGCTGAGCTCGGAGCGGGAAGCCGAGCGTCGCAAGCAGCTCGAGGCCGAGCGCGCGAAGCAGCAGCAGGAACAGCAGGCACAGGCCGCGCGTGAACTGGCGGCACAGCAGGAAGCCAGCCGCGAAGCCGAACAGCAGGCCGAGCGCGATGCGGCGGCCCGCGAAGCGGCCGAGCGCCAGGCCGCCGAACGCCGTGCGGCCGAGCAGCGCGCCAGCGAGGAACGCGCCGCGCAGCAGCGGGCGGCGTCCGCGGCACCGGCATTCGTGGCGCCGTCGGCGGCCGACCTGCGCGCGATCAGCACGCCGGCCCCGCGTTATCCGCCCGAGGCGCTGCGTGGCGGGCAGTCCGGCGAGGTGCTGGTGGAGTTCACCGTGGCCGCCGACGGCTCGGTCTCCAATGCACGCGTCGTGCGCGCCGACCCGCCGCGGGTGTTCGACCGCGAAGCACTGACCGCGGTGCGCCGCTGGCGCTTCGAGCCGATGGATGCACCGATCACCACGCGGCGCACGATCGGCTTCACCCCCGGCGGCGGCTGATCGCGCCGCGCGTGGATCTTCTCCGTGAAGGGAATGCCCGGCGGCCCGCCACGGCCACAGGGGGATGCCCAGCCGGATATCTCCGCGTCCTGCTCCCACATCCGGCCGCCGGCCATCCATGGCCGGCTCTGGACATCCCCCTGCGTCCGCGGCGGGCCCCAACCTGCCGCCGCGTCGGAACGAAGGTCAGCGACGAAAGCGGTCAGGGCTTCGTGGCTGCCGCCGCAGCCGCTGTGGATCTCCGTGCCGAAGCCCACGATTTGCCTGAGCCCGTCGCGTGCACCGGGGGGTGTGCTCCCAGCCGGCCATGGATGGCCGGCGGCCGGCCGTGGGAGCTGGACGCGGACTCCGGCCGGGGGAGCACACCCCCCTGGGCGCGCGACGGGCAGCGCGGACCATAACGAAGCTCCCCACGCGCACTGACGCACGACCAGTCCAGCAGTTGCCGTCGCTCGAATCCGCGATCCCGAACCCGGACTCCGGAACCCGGAGAACAGCCTCCGCAATTCCTCAGAACCCGCCGCCTGCATCCAGCCAGGCCTGCTCGTCGGCCGGGTTCACCCGCCCCAGTGCGGCGTTGCGATGCGGGAAGCGGCCGAAGCGTTCGATGACGTCCAGGTGCGCCAGCGCATAGCGGTCGTACTCGGCGTTGCCGAGGGTGCGGAACAGCCGCACCGCCTCGTGCTGGTCGGCCAGGACTTCCGAATGCTCGAACGGCAGGTACACGAACGCACGCAGGTCGGCGTCCACCTGCAGGTCCATGCCACGTGCGACCGCACAGCGCGCGTAGTGCAGCGCCAGCCCGTCGGTGGCGAACGCATGCCCGCTGCCGCGGAAGATGTTGCGCGGGATCTGGTCGAGCAGGATCAGCAGCGCCGCCAGGCCCTCTGCCGTGTCCTGCCAGTGCGCATGCTCGCGACGCGCCGCGGCGTGGTGTGCGTCGAGGAAACGCAGGCATTCGCGATCGAATGCCTCGCCGCCGTTGAACCACTTTCCCGCGCCCGCCTCCCACCAGAACGCCACCACCTCGTGAGGGGGGGTCATCGCGTGCTTCCGTCACGCGCCGGGTGATGCGCCCAATCGCTCGTGGTGCCGTCGCTGGCCACGAGCTCCACGGTGAATGCCTGGCGGCGGCCGTCGGGCATCTCCATCCCGGGCGATCCGGCGGGCATGCCGGGTAGCACCAGCCCGCGCGCCTGCGGACGTTCCTGCAACAGCCTGCGGATGTCGGCGACCGGCACATGGCCCTCGATGAGATAGCCATCGATGCGCGCGGTATGGCACGAACCCTTCCCGTACGGCACGCCCAGCTGTTGCTTGATCGGCCCCATGTCATCGGTGTCGACCACCTCCACCGGCACGCCCGCACGGCGCATGTGTTCGATCCACACCACGCAGCAGCCGCAGGACGGGCTCTTGTGCACGGTCATCGCCGGCCACGCGAACGACGCGGCAGCGGTGTCGACCCCGAGGCTGCCCCGATCCTCAGCTGGCGGCGCAGCGGATGGGGCCTCTGCGACGGGTGCTGCGATCATCGCCGCGGGCCGGGCGGGTTCTTCCGCACAGGCGGAAAGCGAGAATGCCGCGAGCGCAGCGGCAAGGGTCAGGGTGTTGTGATTCATCGGCAGGCTCCGTGATGCGCTATTCGTCGAACCGCAGGTGCCGCACCGACTTGCCATGGCGGCGGATCAGCCGCAGCGCCTCGATGCCGACCTGGATGTGGTTCTCCACGTACTCGGCGCTGACCTTGGCATCGCTGGCCTCGGTCTTCACCCCTTCCGGCACCATCGGCTGGTCGGACACCAGCAGCAACGCACCGCACGGGATGCGGTTGGCGAAGCCGGCGGCGAAGATGGTCGCGGTCTCCATGTCGATGGCCATGCAGCGCAGCCGCCGCAGGTAGGCCTTGAACTCGTCGTCGTGTTCCCACACCCGGCGGTTGGTGGTGAACACGGTGCCGGTCCAGTAGTCGTGGCCGAGATCGCGGATGGTGGTGGAGACCGCACGCTGCAGCGCGAACGCAGGCAGCGCCGGCACTTCCGGCGGCAGGTAGTCGTTGCTGGTGCCGTCGCCGCGGATCGCCGCGATCGGCAGGATCAGGTCGCCCAGCTGGTTCTTGCGCTTGAGCCCGCCGCACTTGCCCAGAAACAGCACCGCCTTGGGTGCGATCGCCGACAGCAGGTCCATCATCGTCGCGGCGTTGGGGCTGCCCATGCCGAAGTTGATCATGGTGATGCCGTCGGCGGTGGCGCTGGGCATCGGGCGGTCGGCGCCGACGATCTCGGCACCGGTCAGGCGCGCGAAATGGGCCAGGTAGCCGCCGAAGTTGGTGAGCAGGATGTGCTCGCCGAAGCCGTCCAGTGGCACGCCGGTGTAGCGCGGCAGCCAGTTGTCGACGATCTGGGACTTGTCTTTCATGCCATCTCCTTTTCTGCGCCCCATTCTAGGTTGCGGCGCGGGCGCGCGGCCGGGCGCTTGGACTTCCCCGCGGTGCCCGTCCATGACCAACGTCAGGTTGGCAGCCCCCGCGGCAGGGGATAGCGTTGACGGTTCGACGTCCCGGGGAACCACCGATGCTCAAACCACTGTCCGCGGCGCTGGCCGCGGTGCTCGCGGTCGCGTCCGCGCCCGCCTTCGCCAACGAGGCGCCGCAGGGTGCCGCGCGCTTCGCCCACGATCCCTACCCCAGCACCTATGCGCCGATCGCCAGCGCGCCGGTGCTGATCCGCGGCGCCACCGTGCTGACCGGCACCGGCGAGCGCCTCGACGGCGCCGATGTGCTGCTGGTGGGCGACCGTATCGAGGCGGTCGGCCCGGGCCTGCAGGCCCCCGAGGGCGCGACCGTGGTCGACGGCACCGGCAAGTGGGTCACGCCCGGCCTGGTCGACGTGCACTCGCACCTGGGCGTCTACCCCAGCCCCGGCGTGCGTGCGCACTCGGACGGCAACGAGATGACCAACCCCAACACCGCCGCGGTGTGGGCCGAGCATTCGGTGTGGCCGCAGGATCCGGGCTTTGCCGCCGCGCTGGCCGGTGGCGTGACCTCGCTGCAGATCCTGCCCGGCTCGGCCAACCTGTTCGGTGGCCGCGCGGTGACGCTCAAGAACGTCGCCGGCACCACCATGCAGGACATGAAGTTCCCGGGTGCGCCGCACGGGCTGAAGATGGCCTGCGGCGAGAACCCCAAGCGCGTCTACGGCCAGAAGGGCGGCCCGGCCACGCGCATGGGCAACATGGCCGGCTTCCGCGCCGCCTTCACCGAGGCGGCCGAATACCGCACCCGCAACACCCCGGCCGAAGAGGCGCCGCGCCGCCGTGGCCGCAACAGCGGCAGCGAGAACGGCAACGGCAATGGCGCCGGCAAGCGCGACCTGCGCCTGGACACCCTGGCCGGCGCGCTCAACGGCGACATCCTCGTCCACATCCACTGCTACCGCGCCGACGAGATGGCCAACATGATGCAGCTGGCCAATGAATTCGGCTTCGAGATCGCCGCGTTCCACCACGGCGTCGAGGCCTACAAGCTCGCCGATGACCTCGCCCGCGAAGGCATCTGCGGTGCGCTGTGGGCCGACTGGTGGGGCTTCAAGATGGAGGCCCTCGACGGCATCCAGGAGAACGTGGCGCTGGTGGACCGTCCCGCCAACGGCTGCGCGATCGTGCATTCCGATTCCAGCGAGGGCATCCAGCGCCTCAACCAGGAAGCCGCCAAGGTGATGGCCAGCGCACGCCGCGCCGGCATGGAGATCGCCCCCGAGCGCGCGATCACCTGGGTCACGGCCAACCCCGCCCGTTCGATGGGCATCCTGGATGAAACCGGCACCCTGGAGCCCGGCAAGATGGCCGACGTGGTGGTGTGGAACCGCGACCCGTTCTCGAGCTACGCGCTGGCCGAGCACGTCTATATCGACGGCGCGCGCGTGTACGACCGCAACGACCGCAGCCGCCAGCCGGTGTCCGACTTCATGCTTGGCCAGTCCGCCGGAGGTGCCCGATGAGCCGCCGCGTTCCCGCCCTGCTCGCCGCGGCGCTGTCCGCGGCACTGGCACTGCCCGTCGCCGCGCAGGACCTGCTGATCCGCAACGCCACCGTGCACACCGCCACCGCGCAGGGCACCCTGCACAACACCGACGTGCTGGTGCGCGCTGGCCGCATCGCCGGGGTCGGCAACGGCCTCGCCGCCGGCGGGGCGACCGTGGTCGACGCCGCGGGCAGGCCGCTGACGCCGGCGCTGTTCGGCGGCATCAATGGCCTCGGCATCGAGGAGGTGTCGGGCGAGGAGACCACCAGCGACGGCCGCCTCGCACTGGGCGACGGCGCCAAGGACATGGTGGTGCGGCCCGAATTCGACGTGACCCTGGCCTACAACCCGGATTCGATCCTGCGCCCGGTGGCCACCGCCGAGGGCATCGGCTTCACCCTGCTGGCGGCCGGTGCCACCTCGGGCGGCTCGATCCTCGCCGGCCAGGGCGCCGCCATGCGCCTGGATGGCGGCATCGACCCGGCCGGCCCGCGGGTGCTGTTCCTGCAGCTGGGTGCGCGCGGCGCTGAACTCACCGGCAACTCGCGCGCCGCGCAGTGGATGCTGCTCGACCAGATCATCGACGAGGCGCGCGGGCGCATCCCCGCCGGTTCGCATGTGTCGCTGCTGACGCCGGCGGGCCGCACCGCGCTCACCCGCTACCTCGACGGCAACGGCCGCGTGCTGGTGGCGGTGGACCGCGCCGCCGACATCCGCCAGCTGCTGCGCTGGTCCAAGCGCCACAACCTGCGCATCGCCATCGCCGGCGGCAGCGAGGCCTGGCGCGTGGCCGGCGAACTGGCCGCCGCCAACGTGCCGGTGTTCGTCGATCCGCTCGACAACCTGCCGGCCGGCTTCGACCAGCTGCACGCCTCGCTGGAAAACGCCGCGCGCCTGCAGGCCGCCGGCGTGCAGGTGTCGTTCGCGCAGGCCAGCGACGCCGCCCATAACGCACGCAAGCTGCGCCAGCTGGCCGGCAACGCGGTGGCCAACGGCATGCCCTGGGACGCCGCGCTCGCGGGGCTGACCCGGGTGCCGGCGGAAACCCTGGGCGTGGAAGGCGTGGGCACGATCGCCGTGGGCCAGCGCGCGGACCTGGTGCTGTGGACGGGCGATCCGCTCGACGTCATCCACACCGCCGAGCAGACCTGGTTCGACGGCCGCGCCATCCCGATGCGCTCGCGGCAGACGGAGCTGCGTGATCGCTACATGCAGCAGGAATCGCCGCGCGAGCAGGGTGGGCTGCCGCGCGCCTACGGGCGCTGAAGCGGCGGTCGGATGCGTCTGCCCGCCGTCATCCGCTCCGGGGTGAGGGCGGGGGCGGATGGCACGCCCCGCGCACGGACCCGGAGTTCGGCGCGCCGGGCTGCAGGCTCGGCGCGCCAGGCAGGCTGGGAGCACACCCCGATGCACGCGACGGGCCCGGGCATTCGCCGGTTCCGAACATCGAAAGCGGTTGTGCCGCCGTTGCCTGCTGACATACCCGCGTCGTGCGTTCGGCAGTTCCGGCATGAGGTCGGCAGGCGCGATACGGCCTCAACGCCGGCAACGGCGCCATGGCGGCAGCGACGGTAAAGGCGGCAGGCCGGAAGCCCCCGGCACGTCGGTCTGACGCGCTTCGCCGTTGATCTCTTCCGGAAACGCGACGACGTTTCGGGGCACGCCGCGGACGCAGGGGGATGTCCAGAGCCGGCCATGGATGGCCGGCGGCCGGATGTGGTAGCAGGACGCGGAGATATCCGGCTGGGCATCCCCCTGTGGCCGCGGCGGGCCACCCGCGCCCCACCCGGCCCGTGCTCCGGCTCTGGCTTGGCTTGGCTTGGCTTCCCAGCTTCCCGGCTTCCCGGCTCCGTGCTCCGTGCTCCGTGCTCCAGAGCTTCAGGGCTTCCGGCGCAAAGCTCCGCGCCCGGATGGCCGTGGCGTGCCGCCCGGAATCACACACCGGCGCCCCTCGAAGGGGAGAATCACCCCCAGCGCTCACCGCAGGCAACCCCATGTTCGGCTTCCTGAAACGCAGAAAGATCCGCAGGTTCGACCTCGCCGCCATCGGCGACAACTGGCTGGCGCGGCCGCTCGTGCACGACGGTATCGCCGGCACCCTGCACGTCCGCCAATTGCCGGCCGGCGTACGTCGCGCCGACTTCCCGGTGGTGGCGCTGGCCTGGGTCGAGCGCGCGGAGATCGCCGGTGAGCCTTCCGCGCTGCTGGAAACGGTGAAGACCGCGCTGGAGAAGGACCGCGCCTGCCTGACGGTGCTGGTCCACGAAACCCCGGACCGGGTGCTGTGGTACGCGTACGCGGCGCAATCCTCCACGCTCGACGCCACGCTTGCGGCGCTCGACAACAAGGCCATCCGCTGGGGTGTCAACGACGACCCCGAATGGGTGGAGTACGAGCATGCCAAGGGGCTCGTCGGCGCGTGATGGCTGCGGAACGCCGCATCCGCACGTGACCGATCGGACGCAACAACTTCAATCGCCTGCGCACCCTGCGTTGGCCGGCCGCCGTCGCCGATGTACATATTTTGTACATGCCCCGCGTGGATCGGCGGATAACCGCTCCAGCCCTAGCGTCGGCGCGTCGCCACCGTGGCGTCGCCGCAACCGTCGCTTCCCGGAGCCCCCATGCGCACCTCCCTGCTGCTTGTCCCGTTCGCTGCCCTGCTCGCCACCTCCGCCCACGCCGCCGGCCCCGAAGCCGGTCGTTTCTCGCTGTCACTGACCGGTGGCGTGGATGTCCCGGTCGGCGGTGATGTCCACGATGGCGCCGTCGCGCCGGTGCCCGACCTCGGCCCGCTCAATCCCGCGCTCGCCGGGGTGGCGGCGGAACTGCGCATCGGCGCCCGCGACCATGACCGCATCTACGGCCAGGCCACCACGATCGGCCTCGAACTGGGCTATGGCCTGAGCGACAGTGCCGAGGTGTTCGGGTCCATTCGCAAGACGATGACCGAGGAAGGCTACGTGCAGGTGGGCGGCGCGTTCGTCCCCGCGCTGGACACCGAGCTGCCGGTGTACGGCACGTTCGGCGACTACGAGGCGCTCGCGGCGGAAGTCGGCTACCGCCACTACTTCGGCACCGTCGGCTTCGCGCGGCCGTTCGTGGGTGCGCGCATCGGTGCGACCCGCACCAACGGCATCCGCGCCACCTTCGACATCCCCGACGCCGGCATCACCATCGCCGATGCGCCGTTCTACGAGACGGGCTGGTCGGCGACCGGCGGACTCGACCTCGGCGTGGTCATGCCGGTCTCCGACACCTTCAGCGTGACCCTGGCCAGCGGCGTGCGCTATGTCAGCGACCTCAAGGACGACGACAGCGCCATCGGCGGCCTCGGCCTCGCCAGCATCAACAACACCGGCAGCCGCGTCTCGGTACCGGTCACGCTGTCGGCGCGCTGGGACTTCTGATCTGCGTGACCCCAGGCCCATGGCGGTGAAGCCGTCGCGGGCGGGCCGGCGGCGGACAACTGCGGTATCCTGCCGCCGCCGTCGGCCCTCCGTGTATCCATGCCCTGCTGTTCCGCCTGCTGCTGTGCGCGACGCTGCTGCTCAACGGCATCGGCTCGGCCATGGCATCGGTGCATGTGCAGCTGGAGGCCCTTGCCAGCGACGTGATGACTGCTCCAGCCGCCGAGGGGCATGACTGCGGGCATCCGGTTGCCGCCCTTGCGGACACCCCACACGCAGCGCCCGAGCCGGAGCGCGCACCCGGCGTCACCGACTGCATGAAACTGTGCATGGACCTGAGCCTGCAGCCGGTGCAGGTGCTTTCCGCATTGCCAGCGCTGCCGCCGGCGACCCGGACCGTGGCCGCGCCGGTGAAACGCGTCGCCCCAGGGCTCGCATCCACGCCGCGCCCGCCACCGCTGCGACCGCCCATCGGGGCATGACATCACGGTCGCCTGCGACCGCACCGCGCGCCCTGTGCAGCCGCACCGTGGCGTGACCCGATGTCATCACGGCACGCCCGCGTGCCCGGAGCCTTCGATGCACCACCATTCTTCCGGCCTGCCGTCATGGCAGGCGCCGCTGTCGCGCCGTCGCTTCGTGCAGGGACTGGCGCTGGGCGGTCTCGCGCTCGGCACCGCCGGCCTGCGTCTGCCCGCGCACGCGTCCGCCGACGCACGCACCGGGCCGCAGGTGCTTGCCGGCAACAGTTTCGACCTGTCGATCGGCAGCACGCCCGTCAACTTCACCGGCCGCACGCGACCGGCCATCACCGTCAACGGCAGCCTGCCGGCGCCGATCCTGCGCTGGCGCCAGGGCGGCACCGTGACGCTGCGGGTGGCCAACCGGCTGCGGGACGCGATGACCTCGATCCACTGGCACGGGATCATCCTGCCGGCCAACATGGACGGCGTGCCCGGCCTGAGCTTCGACGGCATCGCGCCTGGCGAGAGCTGGCTCTACCGCTTCACGCTCGGCCAGTCCGGCAGCTACTGGTACCACAGCCATTCGCTGTTCCAGGAACAGGCCGGCCTGTACGGCGCGATCATCGTCGACCCGGCCGAGCCGCTGCCCTACCGCTGGGACCGCGAGCACGTGGTGCTGCTGTCGGACTGGACCGATCTCGATCCCGGCCGGCTGTTCCGCCGCCTGAAGATCGACTCCGCCTACGACAACCGCCACCAGCCCACCGTCGGCGAGTTCGTCCGCGATGTGCGCACCCATGGCTGGGCCGCCGCGCTCGCCGACCGCCGTGACTGGGCGCGCATGCGGATGACGCCGACCGACCTCTCCGACGTCGACGCCAACACCTACACCTACCTGATGAACGGCGCGACGCCGGCATCGAACTGGACCGGGCTGTTCCGCAGCGGCGAGAAGGTGCTGCTGCGCTTCATCAACGCCGGCGCGATGACCTATTTCGACGTGCGCATTCCGGGGCTGAAGATGACCGTGGTGGCCGCCGACGGCCTGCCGGTGCATCCGGTGACGGTGGACGAGTTCCGCATCGCCGCCGCGGAGACCTTCGACGTCATCGTCGAACCGTCCGGCCAGGATGCCTACACGATCTTCGCCCAGGACATGGGCCGCACCGGCTTCGCCCGCGGCACGCTCGCCGTGCGGCCCGGCCTGGAAGCGCCGCTGCCGCCGATCGACCCGCGCCCCCGGCTGACGATGGCCGACATGGGCCATGGCGACCACGCCATGCACGGGGCGGCGCCGGCCAACGCCGCACACGGCACGCATGCCGGGCACGGCGATGCCCACGCAGGCCCGGCGGCACACGGCGCGCCTCCTGCGCAGACAGGACATGGCAGTGGTCATGCGCCTGTCGCCGGGCACGCTGCGCATGCCGGGCACGAGCCAAAGGCCTCCGCCCACCCCGGCCGCGACGCCCATGCGCACGCCAGACACGGCGGCATGCAGGCGCATCCTGCCAGCGAGGCAGGCAACCCGCTGGTCGACATGCAGACGATGTCGCCGACGCCACGCCTCGACGACCCCGGCATCGGCCTGCGCGACAACGGCCGTCGCGTGCTGGCCTATGCGGACCTCGCCAGCATTGCCGGCGACGAGGACGGCCGCGACCCCGGGCGCGAGGTGGAGCTGCACCTCACCGGCCACATGGAGAAGTTCTCCTGGTCATTCGACGGCATCCCGTTCGCGGGCGCCGAGCCGCTGCGGCTCAACTACGGCGAGCGGGTGCGCATCGTGCTGGTCAACGACACGATGATGACCCACCCCATCCCCATGCACGGCGTGTGGAGTGATCTCGAGGACGCCGACGGCGACTTCATGGTGCGCAAGCACACCGTGGACATGCCGCCCGGCACGCGCCGCGCGTTCCGCGTACGTGCCGACGCACTCGGCCGATGGGCGTTCCACTGCCATCTTCTCTATCACATGGAGGCCGGGATGATGCGCGAGGTCCGCATCGAGGAGACCGCATGAGCAGGCGCCACGCAATCGCGATCGCCGCGCTGGCCGCCATCAGCTGCGGCGCGACGGCGCACGCACAGCACGGCGACCATGCACAGCAGCACGGGTAGGACCACGGGCACCGGAATGACGGCGGCAGCACCGGGACAGGCCATGGCCAGCACCAGGCGGCCCACGACGCGCACCACCAGGGCCCCTCGTGCACTCCGGAACACGCGGCGATGGGCCACTGCACGCTGTCCACCCGTGCGCCACGCACGCCCGTGCCGGAGCCGACCGATGCCGATCGCGCGGCCGCGTTTCCCGTCCTTGCCCACCATTCGATGGAGCACCCGTCGCCGGTGACGTGGCAGCTCGAGATCGATCGCCTGGAGGCCCGGGATGCCGATCCGGGCACCGGCCAGCTGTGGGAGGCCGAGGCGTCGGTCGGCGGTGATGTGCACGGCCTGTTGCTGAAGAGCGAGGGCAGCCGCAGCGGCGGGCGGACCGACAGCGCCGAGCTCGAACTGCTGTATGGCCGCGCCGTGACGCCATGGTGGGATGTGCTGGCCGGGGTGTGCCACGAGACCCGGCCCGGGTCGCGCAGCTGGGCGGCGCTCGGCGTCGAAGGCACCGCACCGGGGATGATCGACGTCACCGCGATGGCCTACGTCGGCAGCGGCGGCCAGCTGCAGCTCAAGCTGGAGGCGGGGTACGACCTGCGCTTCAGCGACCGGCTGATCCTGCAGCCGCTGCTGGAGGCCACCGCCTCGCTCGAGGACGAGCCCGACCACGGCACCGGCAGCGGCCTCAACGGCATCGAGGCCGGGCTGCGCCTGCGCTACGAGATCACTCCGCGGTTCGCGCCCTATGTCGGCATCGCGCACGAGCGCCTGTTCGGCGGCACCGCGGACCTTGCGCGCACGGCCGGGGAGCCGGCACGCGACACCCACGTGGTCGCGGGCGTGCGCGGATGGTGGTGAGGGCATCACGTGCCGTGGGCCGGGCGTCATGCACCGGGCGCACCCCCCGACGCTGGCCGACAACGCCCCGCGACGCCCGCCACCTCCGCCCCACCGTGGTGGCGCCGCCCGGGCGCCGGCTCGAAGCTGCGTGGCGAGGGGGCGGCGTCAGCCGGATCCGCCGGCACGGACATGCCGCAAGGCTGGCTGCGCCTGTCGCCAAGCAGCCGGCCGCTGACTACGATTGCAACGCAGTCGTGCGCATTCCCGCGCCCGCTGACACGGGAACGCGCAGCGCATGCTCGACATCCAGCTGTCCAACATCCTGATCGCGCTCGCGGTCACCACCGGCGCCGGTCTCGCCACCGGCATCGGCGGCCTGCTGGTGTTCACGACCAGGGCGCCGAACGCACGGCTGCTGGCCTTCGGGCTCGCCTTCGCGGGCGGCGCGATGGTGTTCGTGTCGCTGTCGGAAATCCTGAACAAGTCGATCCAGTCGTTCTCGCTCGCCTATGGCGACAACCTCGGCTTCACCTGCGCGATCCTCGCGTTCCTGGCCGGCTTGCTGCTCATCGTCGGGATCGACCACCTGGTGCCCAACCCGCACGAGAGCCTGGAAGCCGACGACCCGTTCTTCCGCGAACACAACCGCGAATACATCAAGCGCGTCGGCCTGCTGACCGCGATCGCGATCACCGCGCACAACTTCCCGGAGGGCCTGGCCACCTTCTTCGCCACCGTCGGCGATCCGGCCGTCGGCCTGCCGCTGGCGCTGGCGATCGCGATCCACAACATCCCCGAGGGCATCGCCATCGCGGTGCCGGTGTACTACGCCACCAACAACAAGTCGCTGGCGTTCCTCGCCTCGCTGCTGTCGGGCATGGCGGAGCCGATCGGCGCGATCCTGGGCTACGTGCTGCTGGCGCCGGTGATGTCGGAGGCGGTGTTCGGCGGCGTGTTCGGGGTGATCGCCGGCATCATGGTGTTCCTCGCGCTCGACGAACTGCTCCCCGCCGCCAAGCGCTATGCCAAGGGCCACGAGACCGTGTACGGGCTGGTGGCGGGCATGTCGGCGCTGGCACTGAGCCTGGTGCTGTTCAAGTGGGGCACGTCCCCTTAACCGCGCGACCGGCACCAACGAAAAAGGCCCGGATCGCTCCGGGCCTTCTGGCAGCCACCGCGCGGGTCAGGCCGCGAACAACGCCTTCATCTTCTTCAGCGCGTTGGCTTCCACCTGGCGGATCCGCTCGGCCGACACGCCGTACTCGTCGGCCAGCTCCTGCAGGGTGATCCTGGCGTCCGGATCCAGCCAGCGGCGCTTGATGATGTCGCGCGAACGCGCATCCAGCCCGGCCAGGCCTTCGCGCAGCAGCGCCAGCTGGTTGTCCTCGCTGTCGGCACGTTCGTAGGCCTGTGCGGGATCGGCGTCGTGCGCCATCAGATACCCGGCCGGTGCCGGCGGCGCGCGCTCGTCATCCTCGTCGGCGCTGGCATCGAAGCCGATATCGCGCCCGGACAGCCGCGACTCCATCTCCAGCACCTCGCGCTCGGAGACGTTGAGGTCCTTGGCAACCGCGCTCACTTCGGCCGCGTTCAACCAGCCCAGGCGCTTCTTGCTCCGGCGCAGGTTGAAGAACAGCTTGCGCTGCGCCTTGGTGGTGGCGACCTTGACGATGCGCCAGTTCTTGAGGATGTACTCGTGCATCTCGGCACGGATCCAGTGCACCGCGAACGACACCAGGCGCACGCCGACCGCGGGGTCGAAACGCTTCACCGCCTTCATCAGGCCGATGTTGCCTTCCTGGATCAGGTCGCCCAGCGGCAGCCCGTAGCCGTTGTAGCCACGCGCCACGTGCACCACGAAACGCAGGTGCGAATGCACCAGCTCGCGGGCGGCGTCGAGATCCTCGTTCTCGCGGTAACGGCGTGCCAGCGCCTGCTCGTCCTCGACCGACAGCACCGGGATCTGGTGCACGGCATTGACGTAGGCGTCCAGCGAACCGAGCGCACTGGGGACGGGGAGATTGTTGGCAACCAAGGCGTTGGCAGTCATCGTCTGGCTCATGGACCTCATGTTAGCAGTCGGGCTATTGGACTGCCGGGTACAGGAAAAGTTCCTCTGTTCCGCCGGTGGAACGGCGTTATCGAGCCCACAAAGGGTGTTCCGGAAGTACAGGACGGTAACGGATCCACCTTCAACAGGACGTGCACAGCGGGCAATCCCGCCCGCAACCGTGCAGGCGGCAGTCAGCCGGGGACGACGGCATCCAGCTGGGCCCGCGGCGGCAGGCGCCAGTCGATCGCGCCCAGCCCGCGGCGGCGCAGGTAGTCGTTGGCGGCGGAGAAATGCCCGCAGCCGTTGAACCCGCGGTGGGCCGACAGCGGCGAGGGGTGGGTGCTGCGCAGCACCTTGTGCCTGCGCGGGTCGATCACCCGCCCCTTGGCCTGGGCGTAGCTGCCCCACAGCATGAACACCAGGCCGTCGCGCTCGCGGTTGAGGGTTTCCACCACGTGGTCGGTGAAGCCTTCCCAGCCGCGTCCCTGGTGTGCGCCGGCCTTGCCATGCTCGACCGTCAGCACCGCGTTGAGCAGCAGCACCCCACGCTGCGCCCAGGGCAGCAGATAGCCATGGTCGGGGCGTGGCAGGCCGAGGTCGCGCTCGAGTTCCTTGAACATGTTGAGCAGCGACGGCGGCACCGGCACCCCGGGCGGCACCGAGAACGCCAACCCATGGGACTGCCCGGGGCCGTGGTAGGGATCCTGGCCGAGGACCACCACCTTGACGTCATCGAAGGGCGTGGCCTCGAAGGCGGCGAAGATCCGCGGGCCGGGCGGGTAGATTGCCGCGCCCGCCGCCCTGCGTTCGCGCAGGAACGCCGACAGCGCCTGCATGTCCTCGCGCAGCAGGTAGTCGCCGATGCGGGCTTTCCAGGACGGGTGCAGACGGATCCGCGAATCCGCGTCACTGTGGGGCGCCCCCGCGGCCTGCGTCGGGAGGTCGTCCACCGATGCGTTGCGTGTCACCGCCTCAGCCCGCGGTGGGCGCCGGCGCCCCGCGTCCCTGCGGCCCTGCCCCGCCCAGCCGGGCCAGCCGCAGCTGAAACAGCGCCTTGGTGACCAGCAGCCGTTCCTCGATCGGCTTGAGCACCAGATCGTTGGCGCCGTCGCGAAGCAGCGCCATCTGGTTGACCCGGTTGTCGTCACCGGTCATCACCAGCACCGGCAACCGCCGCTTGCCGTAGCCGAGCTCGCCGCGCACGGCCTGCAGCAGGTCGCGGCCGCTGAGTTCGCCCTTCAGGTAGACGTCGGTCAGCAGCAGGTCCGCGCCCGGCGCATCGGCGCTGTCGCGGCGCTCGCGCAGCCACTCGATGGCGTCCTCGGCGCTGATCAGGTGGATCACTTCCATGCCGTGCGACTGCAGCATGCGCCGGGTCGCCAGCGCGACCGTGCGGCTGTCCTCGACGTAGAGCACGCACGCGCCGGGGATCGCCTGCGGCATCACGTAGCCGCGCACGAAGGTCGCCAGTGCCTGGTGACCTTCGGCCTTGTCGAAGTAGTCGGTGACGTCCTCGGTGAAGCGGCGGCGTTCCAGGTGCGCCTGCGCCTCGGCCGAGACCACGATCACCGGTACGTATTTCTGCCCCGCGGTCTCGCGTACCGCACGCGCGAGCTGCTGGCCATCGCCATCGGGCAGTACCAGCGAGGTGGTGACGAGATCCACCGGCGCCGCCGCCAGCGCTTCGCGCGCTTCGGCCAGCCCGGCGCAGGCGACGACCTCGACGTTCGGTACCTCCTGCCGCAGCACGTCCCCGATCAGCCTGCGCACCAGCTTCGAGCCGTCGACCACCATGATCCGCGGGGTCTCGCTGACCAGGTGGCGAAGGTCGGGGGCGGCGGGATGGCTCATCTCAGGCATCCGTGGGTCGGGTCTGTCGCAGATAGTGGCCGGTCACCACGCCGGCGCCGAGCCAGCCCAGCAGCGCGGCACCCGCGACCACCGCCAGCGACTGCGCGATGCCGAAACCCCGCAGGGCGAAGCCGCTGCCGTAACCGGCCACGAGTTCCGCCAGCGGCGCCTGCAGCGCAAGGCCGGCCAGGGCCAGCAGGCCGAGCGCCAGCGCGCCGGCGGCCAGGCCGTACCACGCACCCTGGTACAGGAACGGCCGGCGGATGAAACCGTCGGTGGCACCCAGCAGCTGCAGCACGCCGATCTCGTCGCGGCGCGACTGAATGTCCAGGCGCACGGTATTGCCGACCACCAGCAGCGCGCCGATGCCGAGCAGCGCCGCCAGCACCCAGGCCACCCGTGCGGCGAAACGCATCCACGCATCCAGCCGCTGTCGCCAGGCGGCGTCGTGCACCACCAGTTCGGCTTCGGGCAACGCACCCAGCGTTGCGGCAAGCGCGGCATCGTCGCCCGCCGGCACCACCACCAGCACCGCCGGCAAGGGGTTCGCCTCGAGGCCACCCAGGCCATCGATGGCATCGCCAAGGCCGCCACGGCTGCGCAGTTCCTCCAGGCCCTGCTCGGGCGTGCGCAGTTCCACTGTGGCGACGTCGGCACGTGCGGCGATCTCGCGCTCGAGTGCCTGCGTGCGTTCGGTGCTGGTGTCCATCGCCAGGAACACACTGATTTCCTGCGACTGCTGCACGCTGCCCGACAGCCGCCCGACGTTGTCGAGCACCAGCAGCAGCCCCAGCGGCAGCGCCAGCGCCACCGCCATCACGCCGATGGTCAGCGCGGTCGCCCAGGGCCTGCGCAGCAGGCGTCCGAGGCCCGACACCACGCTGTAGGCATGGTGGTCGATCCAGGTGCCGAAGCCGGATTGCGACTGCACCGGCTTCGCCGCCGGCTCACTCATCGGCGAGTTCCTCGGGCTTGATGTCATCCACCAGCCGCCCCTGGTCGAGCACCAGCACGCGCTTGCGCATGCGCCGCACCAGTGCGAGGTCGTGGCTTGCCACCAGCACGCTGGTGCCCCGCGCGGGCAGGGTCTCGAACAGCGTCATGATCTCCGCCGACAGGGTGGGATCGAGATTGCCGGTGGGTTCGTCGGCCACCAGCAGTCGCGGCTCGCCGACGATCGCGCGGGCGATGCCGACCCGCTGCTGCTCGCCCGCCGACAGTTGCGTGGGCAGCGCGCGCTCGCGCTCGCCCAGGCCCAGTCGCTCCAGCGCGCTGCGCACGCGCCTGGCGATATCCGGCCGCCGCAGGCCGCGCAGGATCAGCGGCAATGCCACGTTCTCGGCAACGGTACGGTCGGCCAGCAGGCGATGGTCCTGGAACACCACGCCGACATCGCGACGGTGCATCGCCACCTTGCGGCCACGCACGCGCAACAGGTTGCGCTCGCCGAACAGCACCGCGCCGCGGCTGGGCCGCTCGGCCAGGTGTACGAGTTTCAGCAGCGTGCTCTTGCCGGCACCGGAATGCCCGGTGACGAACAGCATCTCGCCCTCGCCGACATCGAAGCTGACGTCCGCCAGTGCGACGTGCCCGCCCGAATACTGCTTGCTGACGTTGTCGAATCGAAGGACGCCCATGGCGATCGATTATGCCTGCAACACCTGTGCACGTCCGCCGGTGTGCGGTCGGGCCGCAAACGACGACGGCCCGGACATGCCGGGCCGTCGTGGCTTCGCGCCGGGTTGCTCAGCGCGCGTCGGTGGAACCGCCGACCAGGCGCTTGAGGCCGCGGCCGATCCGCGACAACAGGGACGGCGCCGGCTGCTGGGCGGCGGTAGCAGCTGCCGGACGCGGAGCCGCAGGCGCTGCCGTGTTGTCGCGGGGTGCGCGCGGGGTGGCGGACGACGCTGCGCTGTCACGCGGTGCACGCGGCCCACGCGCATTCCCGCCTTCCGGACCACCCTGGCGCGGGGGCCGCGGAGCGCGCGGCGCGGCCGTTCCTGCCTCGCCCGATGCGGCACCCGCTGCCTGCGGCGGCGTGCCGGCGGCATCACCGTCCTTGCGCGGGCCACGACGGCGACGACGCTTGCGCGCCGGCGACGCGGCATCACCGCCATTCGCCGGTGCGCCCTCGGCCCCCGGTGCGGCGGCAACCGGGGTGCTCACGGCGCCGTTGCTGACAGTTGCCGGAGCGGCGTCTGGAGCAGCCGCGATGCTGGCGTCCTCGCTGCTGCGCGGCCGGCGGCGCTCGCCCGGCCCGCCTTCGCCCGACGACGCGCGACCACCGCTGCGACGGCCGGCACCCGGGCCACCCGCACCACCCTTGCGCGGGCCACCGCGGCGGGCGTCGTCCGCCGCACGCTGCTCGCGTGCCTCGCGGAAGATCTCGCCGATGCTCTCGCCTTCTTCCGCCTGCAGCTCGACGCCTTCGCGCGGCTTGCGCGGCAGCGCGGTCAGCAGTTCCGCGGTCACCGGCTCCAGCGGCAGCTTCTGCTCGATATAGGTCTCGATGTCGGGCAGCGACATCGCATAGCGCTCGCAGGCGAAGCTGATGGCGTCGCCTTCCGCACCGAGGCGCGCGGTGCGGCCGATGCGGTGCACGTAGTCCTCGGCATCGAACGGCAGGTCGTAGTTGTAGACGTGGCTGACGCCATCGATGTGCAGGCCGCGCGCGGCGACGTCGGTGGCCACCAGGATCTCGAGCTGGCCGGCCTGGAACTTCTTCAGCAGCGACTCGCGCTTCTTCTGTGGCACGTCGCCCGACAGCACGCCGACCCGGTAGCCGGCCTTCTCCAGCGAACGCGCCACGCGCTCGACGAAGGCCTTGGTGTTGACGAACACCATCGTGCGCGCGCCCTCGCTGCGCGACAGCAGGCCCAGCAGCAGCGGGATCTTTTCCTCGTCCGACGGGTAGTACACCTTCTGGCGCACCTTCGCCGCGGTGATGAACTCGCTTTCGACGACGATCTTCTCGGGCTCGTTCATGTGTTCGTAGGCGAGCTCGAGCACGCGATGCGACAGCGTCGCCGAGAACAGCAGCGTCTGCCGTTCGGTGCGGATCGGCATGCGCCTGAGCAGGAAACGGATGTCCTTGATGAAGCCGAGGTCGAACATGCGGTCGGCCTCGTCGAGCACGCACATCTCGCAGGCATGCAGGCTCACGACCTTGTGCTGCTTGACGTAGTCGATCAGGCGGCCGGGCGTGGCGATGATGACGTCGGCGCCGTCCTGCAGCTGCTGGCGCTGCTTGTCGTAGTCCACGCCGCCGTAGACCAGGGCGAACTTCAGGCCGAGGTCGAGCTTCATCGCATCCTTGTGGATCTGGATGGCGAGCTCGCGGGTCGGCGCCAGGATCAGGGCGCGCGGGTCCTCGGGCTTGCGGTCGGCCAGCGCCGGGCGCTTGAGCAGGCGGTCGATCACCGCGACCAGGAAGGCCAGCGTCTTGCCGGTACCGGTCTGCGCCTGGCCGGCGACATCGCGGCCGTTGAGGGCGAGCGGCAGGGTCAGCGCCTGGATCGGGGTGCAGCGGAGGAATCCGGCGGCCTCAAGGCCGGCCAGGAGCTGCGGATGCAGGTCGAATTCCGAAAAGGTGATGTCGGTTAGAGGCTTGTCGCTCATGCGTTGGGAGTGCTCGATATGGCCGGGCTCGCCGGTGGCTTGAGGCGGGATTGCGCTTGCGCGGGGGAGACCCGCGTCGCAGACTGCCGGCCGGAGGGAGGGCGCCGTTGTGGGCCCTGGACGGTCGGGCCTCGATCAGGCCTTGACAGCCGGCCTTGGTTTTTGGCCGGAAGCGCCCAAGTCTAGCATCCATGCAGGTTGCGCGGCCGCGCCGCCTGCCCCGAGCCTTTCAGGAGAATCCAGTGAGCGACAAGGTCATCCACGCCGGCGATGCCGATTTCGAAACCACCGTGCTGCAGTCCGACGAGCCCGTGCTGGTCGACTTCTGGGCGCCGTGGTGCGGCCCGTGCCGGATGATCGCCCCGGCCCTCGACGAGCTGGCCGAGGCGTATGCCGGCCGCGCCAGGGTGGTGAAGGTCGACATCGACCAGCACCAGGCGACCGCGCTGAAGTACCACGTACGCTCGATCCCGATGCTGCTGCTGTTCAAGGATGGCCAGGTGCAGGCCACCCAGATCGGCGCGGTGGGCAAGGCCCAGCTCGCGCAGATGATCGACAAGGCACTCTGATCCACCGCATGGCGCCCGCCAGGCGCCATTGCAGCGGCCCGCGCGGCCGCTTGCCGCCGAACGATGGCGGTGCTAGTTTTGACCGATCCGGCGTGGAGTACCGCGCCGCACCCTTCTGAAGGTTCCCCTTCCATCCCTCGCCCGCATCCAAGCGGGCGCTCGCAGCAGCGAGGAATTCGCACTTGTCCGATAACACCCCCGACGCCGGCCAGACCGGCGAATCAGGCGACACCGCCGAAAAGCGCGTGCGCAAGCCGCGTGCCCCGCGGGCACCCCGTGCCGCCAAGGCCGATGCCGACACCCCCGTGCAGCAGGCGCTGCCGGTGGACGCACCCGCGCCATCCGCGCCCGCGCCTTCGGCTCCGGCTGCGCCCGCGGCGACGCCTTCCGAATCCTCCGCGCCCGCGCACGCTGCCCAGTCCAACGACGGCAATGGCGGGAATGGCGGCGACGGTGGCGGGCGTGACCACGACGGCCAGGACAATCGCGGCCACGGGCAGCAGGGCCAAGGCCAGAACCAAGGCCAGAACCAGGGCCAGGGCAACAACCGCCGCGATCGCTTCCGCAACCGCCGCGACCGCCAGCGCGACCGCTTCCGCGACGACGGGCTGCCGCAGGAAAGCGGCAACGAACAGCAGCAGGCCCACCGCCTGCCGCCGCCGAACATCCCGGAAGGCTTCCCGCAGTACTCGCTGGGCGATCTCAAGCGGATGCCCGCGCACAAGCTGCTCGACATCGCCGAACAGCTCAACATCCACGAAGGCGTCGCCCGCGCCCGCAAGCAGGACGTCATCTTCGCCCTGCTGAAGGTGCTGACGCGTACCGGCGAAGGCGTGCAGGCCGACGGCGTGCTGGAGATCCTGCCGGACGGCTTCGGCTTCCTGCGCGGCGCCGAGGCGAGCTACCTGGCCGGCCCGGACGACACCTACATCTCGCCCAGCCAGATCCGCCGCTTCAACCTGCGCACCGGTGACCACCTGAGTGGCCGCATCCGCTGGCCCAAGGACGGCGAACGCTACTTCGCGCTCAACGTGGTGGACACCATCAACGGCGAGCCGCCGGAGGCCAGCAAGGGCAAGGTGCTGTTCGAGAACCTGACCCCGCTGTTCCCGCGCAAGCGCTTCAAGCTCGAGCGTGGCGACGGTTCCACCGAGGACATCACCGGCCGCATCCTCGACCTGATGGCCCCGCAGGGCAAGGGCCAGCGCGCGCTGATCGTCTCGCCGCCGAAGGCGGGCAAGACGATGATGATGCAGCAGATCGCCACCGCCATCACCACCAACCATCCCGAAGTGCACATGATCGTGCTGCTGGTGGACGAGCGTCCGGAAGAAGTGACCGAGATGCAGCGCACCGTGCGCGGCGAAGTGGTCTCCTCGACGTTCGACGAGCCCGCCGCGCGCCACGTGCAGGTCGCCGAGATGGTGATCGAGCGCGCCAAGCGCCTGGTCGAGCACAAGCGCGACGTGGTGATCCTGCTCGACTCGATCACCCGTCTGGCGCGTGCCTACAACAACGTCGTGCCGTCGTCGGGCAAGGTGCTCACCGGTGGCGTCGACGCCAATGCCCTGCACCGGCCGAAGCGCTTCTTCGGTGCCGCGCGCAACGTCGAGGAAGGCGGCTCGCTGACGATCATCGCCACCGCGCTGGTCGACACCGGCAGCGCGATGGACAAGGTGATCTACGAGGAGTTCAAGGGCACCGGCAACTCCGAGATCCACCTCGACCGCCGCATCACCGAGAAGCGCGTGTACCCGGCGATCAACGTCAACCAGTCGGGCACCCGCCGCGAGGACTACCTGATCGAGCCGGAGCTGCTGCAGAAGATCTGGATCCTGCGCAAGCTGCTGCACCCGATGGACGAGATCGCGGCGATGGAGTTCCTCCTGGACAAGATGAAGACCACCAAGTCCAACGACGAGTTCTTCTCCTCGATGAAGCGCTGATCCGGCAACGGAGGCGCTAAACGAAAAGCCCCGCATCCGCGGGGCTTTTCCGTTCTGTCCGTCGTGGCGCCGATCCGTGGTGCTGTTATCCGGCGTCCTCGCGCACCACGAACGGCGATTGCGCGGCGACGGCCTGGCCCGAGGGGCGCTCGGCCGCAAGGCACTCCGGCCGGTCCACCCAGGACCGCCGGGCCGCCTCCAGCATCTCGCGGGCGCGCGGCGTACCTGCCCTTGCCACGACCAGTTCGACCGGCGTGCTCACCGGCGTGCTGATCGGCCGGCCGTCCACCTGCTCGGGAAGCAGGCGCATGTCGCGCACCCAGTCGCGTGCCATGCGCTCGAACATTCCCTTGCCGCGCTGGGCCTTGTCATTGAACTCCACCCGGTCCAGTGCCGCCGACCCATCGGGCCTCGCGGTGTAGTGGATCGTCATCTCCGCGCCCAGGTCACGCCTGGCGGCTTCGATCGGGTAGCGTGGTGGCGCCGGATACGGCGTCCCGTCCGTCTGGCCCGGGCCATTGGCGCGGTATTCGGCTGCCATGACCATGGCATCGCCATCCGGCACCGCGCACACGCCCATCACCACGTAGGTGACGCCACCGTGCGCCCGGCCATCGATCATCGCTGGCTGGAATTCGAGTTCGCGCGTGCGCGCCTCGACGAAGTCACGCACCGCTTCCGGCAACGCCGACACCGCCTCGACGACAGCGGGCCTGCCGGCGTCGTCGACCGCGACCTTGACCATCGTGGTGAAGGCCACCGGTGTGTCGACCTGCTGTGCAAGTGCGGGTGTAGCGGCCACCAGCGTGGCGCAACAGGCCAGCGCAAGCATCGTCTTCATGGGTGTTCCTCCTGGAACAGTCGCTGGGCGTGGCTCAGCCATCCAGCGGCGTGAGCAGGCGGAAACGTGACATTTCCGGTGTCAGGCTGTCGGCCAGCAGCAGATCGGGGCTGAAGGCCGGCGGCGTTGGCCTGGCCCAGTCGGGACGCGTGCGGGGACCGGGATGGTAGGACGCCCATTCGCCGTACCGGGGCCGGCGGTTGTTGCCGATGAGGAAATCGACCGGCACCCGCACCACCCAGTGATCGTGCGCCGCCTCCGGCCCTTCCGACGGCGGGATGAAGGTCCACCTGCGCGCGCCACTGATCGAGGCGCGGGCCAGGGCCTCGCGGATGGATTCCATGGCACGCGCGGTGCCGACCACCGTCAGGTTCACCTGTTCGGCCGCGACGTCCTCGACGCGGCCGTCGCGGCCGACCTTGACCAGCAGGTAGACCGTGCCCGTGCCGCCGGCAACCAGCACGTTGGAGGGATACTGCGGCGGACGCATGTTCTTTCTGCGCACGCTGCTCGCATCAGTGTCCGAATACGTTTCGCCGAAATGCGCGCTGCGGATGGCGACGTTCATGCTGCCATCGCCGGCCTGCGTTGCGACCAGGCGCAGGCTCATCTTCGCCTGTCCCGATGCGGGTGATCCGTCCACCAGCAGCGGCTCGAAGCGGAACGCGGGGACCGCGCGATCGACCAGCTCGAGCACGTAGTCGGGGAGTTTGTCCGGCAGGTCCACGATGTGCGAGGTGACCTCGCCCTGCGCGTCGATGTCGACGGTGCCGGTGACCACCATGCTGGCCTCGACTTCCTGGCGGGCCTCGCGTGCGGTCTGCGATTCGGCGCGGGTGGGCAGCGCCAGCAACGATGCCGCAAGCAAAGCGGCGGCGACGATTCGGAACATGATGGCTTCCTGCGCGGTCCGGGACAGCGAGGATGCAACGCCGGTGCCGTTGTCGCAACCGCGGGCAGGTGCCGGGCGCGGGGTGCGTCTCCGCATCCTGACCGCACGGCACGAGCCCTGGGCAGGTGCTGCGGGTTCCGGCGCCGATCAGCCCTGATCGCGCAGGAACCTCGCCATCGACACGTCGCCGCCGGCCTGGTGGCTCGGCGCAAGCTCGGCGGCGACGTCGACGAAGCCGCGCATGATCGCGACGTCGCGCGGCACCCGGTTGAGCGCGTCGCGCAGGCCGGGGTCGGCACCGGCCCGCAGCAGGCGGCGTGCCAGCTGCAGCAGGCCGTGCAGCGCGGTGAGATGCAGCGGGCCGAAGCCGCGCGGGTCCTGCGCGTCCAGCGAAGCGCCCTCGTCGAGCAGGTGGTCGAGCACCGCGGCAACCACGTTCTCGTCGCAGGCGGTGCCGGGCTCGGCACGTGCGCCCAGCAGCAGCAGCAGCGGCGTGACCCCGCCGGCGGCCACGGCGTCGATCTCGGCGCCGCCGTACAGCAGGGTGTCGAACAGCGCGACCAGGCGCGGGCGGTCGCGCGCGGTGAAACCGTAGAGGGCTGCGCAATGCAACGCGGTCAGGCCCTGGGCGTCGGTGGCGTGGATGTCGGCACCGGCCTTGATCAGGCGCCCGCACAGGTCCGGCAGCCCGAGCGCGGCGGCGAGCATCAGTACGGTCACCTCGCCGGGCAGGCGCTGCTGGTGACCGGCACCGGCTTCGAGCAGACGATCGACGATGTCGAGCTCGCGCATGCTGACCGCGGCCGACAGCGGCGTCGCACCGCTGTGTGCAGCCAGCGCCGGATCGGCACCGCGCGCAAGCAGCAGGTCGACGACCGCGCGATGGCCGCCGCCGCTGGCACGCAGCAGCGCGCTGCAGCCCTGCGCATCGATGGTGTCCACAGCGAAGCCGAGGTCGAGCAGGCGGCGCACCGCATCGGCATCGCCGGCCATCGCCGCACCGGGCAGGTCCGCCGGCTGCAGTGCGCGGCGGGGCAGTGCCCAGCCACGCCAGTCGAGCCAGTCGGCGAGGTCGCGGCGGCCGCCGGCCAGCGCCACGCCCAGCGGCGTCTGCCCGTCGGCTGCGCGCATGCCGGGGCTCGCACCCGCCCGCACCAGCGCCTTCAGCGCCGCCTCGCGGCCGAGGGCCGCGGCCAGGTGCAGCGCGGTCATGCCACGGCCATCGCGGGCATCGAGGTCGACGCCGATCGCGACCAGACGTTCGAGCAGCTGGTGCCAGCCCAGCCGCACCGCCAGTGACAGCGGCGGATCACCTTCGGGCGAGGCCGCGAACGGATCGGCACCGCGCTCCAGCAGTTCCAGCGCGAGGTGCTCCAGCGCGCGCGCGGCATGGTCGCCGTGGGCGCAGGCGGCAAGGAAGCGCGCCAGCCCGCCGGCGCCCGCCGGCGACACGTTGTGGCGCAGCATCGCCTGGAGGGCTTCCAGGGCTTCCGGGCCCTGCGCGAGCAGGCGGAAGATCGCGCTGTCGGCATCGCCCGTGCGTACGTCCGGATCTGCGCCGTGGGCCATCAGCCAGTCGATGCGGGCAGGCGTCACCGGCACCTCGTCGTCCTCGAGCAGGCTGCCGAGTTCGCGGGCGTCCACCAGCCCCAGCAGTGCGTCGAGGCGATCGGTGCGCGCTTCGCGCAGCGCGTCACGCAGCAAGGCCAGCGGCGCGCGGTCGGGCACCTCCGCATCGGCGCCGTCCGGAAGCACGCTGGCAGGCAGCGCATAGCCGGGGTCCAGCAGCGCCACCAGCGACCAGCGGCCCGCGGCCGCGGCGTGATCGAGCGGCGTGCGGCCGCCGGCGTCCGCCTGGTGCGGATCGAGCCCGAGTTCGACCAGGCGGCGCACCAGGCTGGCCGAGGGCGGATCGGCAAGCGCGGCCAATGCCAGCGCGCCCTGCCCCTGCGCATCGACCGCGCCGACGCTGGCGCCGGCAGCCAGCAGTGCCTCGAAAGTGGCAAGCCGCCCACCACGCGCGGCCTCGAGCAGCGGCGTGCGCGAACTGGAGTCGGCCGGATCCGCCGCGGCACCGGCATCGAGCAGTGCGGCGACGACGTCGACGTGGCCGGCGAACGCGGCCTCGTGCAGCGCGGTGCGTCCGCGCGCGTCGCGCGCATCCACCCTGGCCTTGTGGCGCAGCAGCAGCTGCACGCCGGCGGCATCGTCCTCGTCGCCACCGGCCGCGGCCAGAAGCGCCGGGGTGGCATCGGCAGGATGGGTGGCGGCGCCGCGCTCGAGCAGGAACTTCGCCAGACGCCAGTTGCCGGCAGCGCAGGCGATGCCGAGCGGGGTCAGGCCTTCGTCGTTGCGCGCATCCAGTTCCGCGGCGGCATCACGCAGCAAGGCGGCGACGCCGGGATCGGTGCTGCGCGCGGCATGGTGCAGCGGGGTGTTGCCCTCGTGGTCGCGCGCACGCGGATCGGCGCCGTTGGCCAGCAGCGTCATTACCGCTTCCGGTCGCCCGTGCCAGCTGTCGCGGGTGGCGGCCAGCAGCGGCGTCATGCCGGCGGTGGCGTCGTTGAGGTCCACGCCGCGGGCGATCAACGCGCGCAGCAGGCGCAGGTCCGGCAGCACCGCGGCCAGCACCACCAGCGCCCGCTGGTCGCGCCCACCCGCGGGCGGCGGCGCCATCGGATCCGCACCGTGTTCGAGCAGTTCCAGCGCCCGGTCGACACGGCCGGCGCGCGCGGCGGCGTACAGCGCGGCATCGGGGTCACCTTCGACGACAGGCTCGACCACCTTCGGCATTTCGATATCGACGACGGGCAGCGGCAGGCGGGTGGCCGGTGCCAGCGCCTGCAGGCCGCGATGCGCAAGCCCGCTCCATGCCGCGGCGAGCGCGGCCAGCCCCCAGCGCGCACCGCCATCGACCAGGCCCGGCCAGGCCAGCACCACCGCCAGCGCGGCGATGCCCCCCGCGCCCAGCGCCAGCCACAGGCCGCGCAGCGCGCCGGCATCCTGTTCCGACAGCGCCTGCCAGTGCGCGGACATGCTGCCACCTTGGCGTTCGAGCGCATGCCAGAACGGCCACGTCCGCCACAGCGCGATCAGCAGCAGACCACCACTGGCGCTCAGGCCCAGCGCGGCGCCCAGCGAGCCGCTCTGCCGCAGCGCCGACAGCGGCCACGCCACCAGCACCGCGGTGGTCACCAGCAGGCCGCCCCATGCCAGCAGCAGCGGCATGGACTGGGCCGGCAATGCACGATCCAGGCGGGCACCACGCGCAGCCAGCGCGAACACCGGCTGCGCCAGCCACAGCCCGAGCGCCGCCAGCCACGGCGCGAGGCCTGCCAGCAATGCCAGCCCGGCGCCCAGCGCATACAGCGCAATGCGATCGCGCCCGGCGGCGGGGCCCGGCTCAGGCATCGGTGCCCCAGTCCGCGGTCAGCGGATCGGCGGCAGCCGACGGCGGCATCTGCAGGTGGAAGCGGTGCGCGGCGAGGTTGGCACGCACGGTCGCGATGTCCTCGCGTGCCAGCCGGCGCTCCGCGGTGAGCTCCACGTCGAGCACGAAGCGGAACGGCCCGAGCCGGTCCAGCAGGACCGCGGGCAGTACGGAGAAGTCGTCGCGCACGGCAAGGTAGACATAGGTGTCGTCCTTGCGCTGGCTCTTGTAGACGTAGGCGTGCATGGCCCGGAATACGGCTTGATGCACGCGATTGTGCGGGAAACGGGCTGTACAAGGAACCGCGGCGCGAACCACGCGCATGGCATCACCGTAGCGGCGGCGACCGTCGTCGCACCTCCGTGCGAAGCGGATCCATCCTGCGCCGGAGGGCGTCAGTGGTAGCCGGAATCCGAGCCGATCTTGCCGCGGAACACGTAGTACGACCACCCGGTGTAGCCGAGGATCAGCGGCAGCAGCACCACCAGCCCGACCAGCAGGAAGCCCTGCGACGAGGTGGGCGACGACGCCTCCCAGATCGACAGCGTCGGCGGCACGATGTTGGGCCACATGCCCAGCACCAGCCCCACGAAACCGAGGAAGAAGAAGCACAGGGTCAGCAGGAACGGCGTCGCGTCACGGCCCTCGCGCATCGCCGCGCGCCACAGCAGCACCGCATTGGCCAGCACCAGCAACGGCACCGGCGACAGCCACAGGAAGTTGTTGCCTTCGAACCAGCGCTCCATGACCTGCGACTCCAGGAACGGCAGCCACGCGCTCACCAGCCCCATGAACGCCGCCACCACCAGCACCAGTGGCCGGGTCAGCGTGCGCGCGATCTGCTGCAGCCGGCCCTCGGTCTTGAGGATCAGCCAGGTGCTGCCCAGCAGTGCATAGCCGAACACCACCGCCATGCCCGTCAACATCGAGAACGGGCTGAACCAGCCGAGTGCGCCGCCGACGTAGCGGCCTTCCTGCAACGGCATGCCTTCGACCAGCGCACCGAGGATCACCCCCTGCGCGAACGTCGCCAACAGCGAGCCCACCGCGAAGGCCCCGCCCCAGAAGCGACGCGCCCGCCTGGCCTTGAAGCGGAACTCGAAGGCGACGCCGCGGAAGATCAGCGCGATGAGCATCAGCAGCACCGGCAGGTAGAGGGCCGACAACACCAGCGCATACGCCGCCGGGAAGGCGGCCAGCAGGGCCACGCCGCCCAGCACCAGCCAGGTCTCGTTGCCATCCCAGATCGGCGCGGCGGTGTTCATCATCTGATCGAGCTGGTGGCCGTCATCGGCGAACGGCGCGAGGATGCCCAGGCCGAGCACGAAGCCGTCGAGCAGCACGTACATCAGTACGCCGAAGCCGATCACTCCGAACCAGATCACCGGCAGCACGGTTTCCATGTCCATCAGCTCGCCCTCCCGCCCGGTTCGGGGGGCGACACATCGCCCTCGTCGGCACCGTCGGCGGCCGACAGCGGACGCCTCGGCGTGCGGTCCCCGTCTTCGGTCTCGGGCGCCGGCTCGAAGGGCATCGGGCCGCGACGCAGCAGCTTGTAGATGTAGCCGCCGCCCGCGCCGAACACGATCGCGTAGGCCAGCACGAACGCGCTCAGCGAGATCACCACGCTCGACACCTCCAGGTCGCTGACCGCGTCCTCGGTCCGCAGCAGGCCCTGCACCACCCACGGCTGGCGGCCGATCTCGACCACGAACCAGCCTGCAAGCACGGCGATGAAGCCGCTCGGTGCCATCAGCCGCCAGCCATTCAAGAGCCACGGCGTGTCGTACAGGCGCCCGCGCCGCCAGGCCCACAGCGAAAGCACGCTCAGCGCCAGCATGAGCAGCCCGATGCCCACCATCACCCGGAACGCGAAGAACACCGGCGCCACCGGCGGGCGATCCTCCGCCGGCACCGCCGTCAGCGGCTCGATCTCGCCATCCAGGCTGTGGGTGAGGATCACGCTGCCCAGGCGCGGGATCGCCACTTCGAAGTTGTTGCGCTCGTTCGCCTCGTCGGGCACGCCGAAGACGACCAGCGGCACGCCGGCTCCGGGCTCACCGTGGTGCCAGTGGCCTTCCATGGCGGCGAGCTTGGTCGGCTGGTACTCGGAGGTGGCCAGGCCATGGAAATCGCCGACCACGATCTGCAGGGGCACGGTGATCGCGGCGAACGCGACCGCCAGCCTGAGCATCCGCCGCCCGGCTTCGATGTGGTCGCCGCGCCGCAGGTACCACGCACCCGCACCACCGATGACGAAGCAGGTGGTGATGAAGGCGGCGAGCACCATGTGCGCCAGCCGGAACGGGAACGAGGGATTGAAGATGATCTGCCACCAGCTGACCGGGTGGAACATGTCGCCGACCATCTCGAAACCGGCGGGCGTGTGCAGCCAGCTGTTGGCCGAGAGGATCCAGAAGGTCGAGATCAGCGTGCCCAGCGCGACCATGCAGGTGGAGAAGAAATGCAGCTTCTCCGGCACCTTGCGCCAGCCGAACAGCATCACGCCCAGGAACGACGCTTCCAGGAAGAACGCCGTCAGCACCTCGTAGGCGAGCAGCGGCCCGAGGATGTGGCCGGCGCGTTCCGACAGCACCGACCAGTTGGTGCCGAACTGGAAGCTCATGACGATGCCCGACACCACGCCCATGCCGAACGAGATCGCGAAGATCTTCATCCAGAAGAAGTACATGTCGCGCCAGATCGTGTCGCGCGTGCGCAGCCAGCGCCATTGCAGGAACGCAAGCCAGGACGACAGGCCGACCGTGAACGCCGGGAACAGCACGTGGAACGAGATCACGAACCCGAACTGGATCCGCGAAAGCAGCAGTGCGTCCACCGTCACCTCGAAGCTGAACGGTGCTGCAGACTAGGGCGGTCCATGTGAGGCCGGCGTAGGCCGAGCAACGGGGTCGGAAAACCGGCGCCACGATGTGACGCACCACGTCAGGCTGCGTTTCCCCACTCGGGAACTACGGCAGAACGCGACCTGCTGCGTCATCGACTGTGACGGATTTCGCATCCTTTCAGCATCGATTCACGTACGGTGCACGCACAGGATGATCCGGATGCTTCCGGCGAACAGGGACGTGCAGACGGGGACGCGAAAGCGTCCCCGTCCTTTTCCGGCCCCGGCACTGCCACCCGTGACCTGTGGCCCGCCCGTCCGCCGCATCCCGGCTGGTACCCTGCGGCGGTTTTTGCCCTTCCGGACTCCGCATGATCCGCCTGCTTCCGCTCGTCCTCTTCCTGGGCGCCGTCGCGCCTGCCCTCGCCCAGCCCGCCCAGCCGCTGACCCTGCACCAGGTGATGGCCGATCCGGACTGGATCGGCCCGCCGGTCGAACAGGCATGGTGGTCGTGGGACGGCCGGCGCGCCTTCTACACGCTCAAGCGCCCGGACAGCATCGTGCGCGACACCTGGGTGGTGCCGCTGGACGGTGGCGAGGGCGGCGAACGCGTCGACGGCCCGGCGCGGGCGGATATCGATGGCATGCAGGCCGCCTACGACCGCGGCCGCACGCGCATGGCCTACGTGCGCAATGGCGACGTGTTCGTGCGCGACCTGCGCAACGGCGCGCTGACCCAGCTCGGCCGCGGTGACGAGCGCGCCGCCTCGCCGATGTGGGGCGACGACGGCGCGCTGGTATGGCGCGTCGGCAACGACCGCTGGTTCCGCTGGGATCCGCGCGAGGATGTCACCACCGCCATCGTGCTGCGCACGGAGGAGGACCCGGCTGCGCCGCCGAAGGAGGACGGCCTGCGCGAGCTGCAGCTGCGCCTGGTCGACACCCTGCGCGTGGAGCGCGAGCGCCGCGATGCCCAGCGCGAGCAGGATGCCGACTGGCGCCGTGCCGACCCCACCCGCGCGCCTGCGCCGATCCATCTTGGCCGCGACGTCACCATCGCCGCCAGTGCGCTGTCGCCCGATGGTCGCTACATGCTGGTCGCCACCGAACCCAAGGCCGCCGACAAGGGCCAGGGCGGGCGCATGCCGAAGTACGTGACCGAATCGGGTTACGAGGAATTCGAGGACGTGCGCACCCGCGTCGGCCGCAACGACCCGGTCGCGCAGACGTTGTGGATGGTCGAGGTCGCCACCGGCCAGGCGCAGAAGCTCGCGCTCGACGCGCTGCCCGGGATCGACCGCGATCCGCTCGCGGACCTGCGCCGCAGCGCCGGCCAGGAGCCGCTGAAGGGCGTGCGCGCGGTGCGGCTGGAAGGCCAGGGCCCCGACGTCATGCGCTGGGCGGGTGACAGCCGCCAGGCCGCGCTGATGCTGCATTCGGTCGACAACAAGGACCGCTGGCTGATCACCGTGGACGCGGGCGCCACGTCGCCACGACTGCGTCACCGCCTTACCGACGAGGCATGGATCAACTGGAGCTTCAACGAGTTCGGCTGGATGCCGGACAACCGCACCCTGTGGTACCTGTCCGAGCACAGCGGGTACTCGCACCTCTACACCAGCGATGGCGGCACCACCCGCGCGCTGACCTCCGGGCGCTGGGAGGCCTCGGCGCCGGTGCTGGCCGCCGACGGCAGCACCTTCCTGTTCGTGTGCAACCGCGCCCGGCCGGGCGACTACGAGGTCTGCCAGGTCCCGGCCACCGGCGGCGAGGTGCGCGAAGTGACCGCGCTCGACGGCGTCGAGGATTTCCGCGAATCGCCGGACGGCCGCCGCCTGCTGGTGCGCCATTCCTCGAGCTACGTGCCGCCACAGCTGGCGGTGATCGGCGTCGACGGCGCCGGCTACCGCCAGCTCACCGATACCCGCACCGCCGAGTTCCGCGGCTTCGACTGGCTCGAGCCGGAGACCGTGCAGGTGCCGTCGAAGCACGGTGCCGGCACGATCTGGGGCAAGTACTACGGCCCGGCGGCGATGGAGCCGGGCCGCGAGTATCCGATCGTGCTGTTCGTGCACGGCGCCGGCTACCTGCAGAACGTCAGCGACCGCTATCCGAACTACTTCCGCGAGCAGATGTTCCACAACATGCTGGTGCAGCAGGGCTACATCGTGCTGGACCTCGATTTCCGCGCGTCGGAGGGCTACGGCCGCGACTGGCGCACGGCGATCTACCGGCAGATGGGCCACCCGGAGCTCGAGGACTATCTGGACGGCATCGACTGGCTGGTCGACACCCGCCAGGGCGACCGCGACCGTGTCGGCATCTACGGCGGCAGCTACGGCGGCTTCATGGCCTTCATGGCGCTGATGCGCGAGCCGGGCGTGTTCAAGGCCGGCGCGGCGCTGCGCCCGGTCACCGACTGGACCCAGTACAACCACGCCTACACCGCGAACATCCTCAACACCCCGGCGATCGACCCGGAGGCCTACAGGGTGTCCTCGCCGATGGAGTACGCCGACCGCCTGCAGGACCACCTGCTCATCGCGCACGGCATGATCGACGACAACGTGTTCTACCGGGACTCGGTGATGATGGCGCAGCGGCTCATCGAGCTGCGCAAGGACAAGTGGGAACTGGCGAGCTACCCGATGGAGCGCCATGCCTACCAGCACGCGGCATCCTGGTACGACCAGTACCGGCGCATCCACGAGCTGTTCGAGCGGGCGCTGAAGACGACGGAAGACCGGAACTGATCTCCGGGCACCGCTGACGCGCCTGTACCCGTCGCCGCTTGGCACCCTTTCCCGCCGCCGCGGGAGAGGGCACGCCTCGCGCGTTCGCTGCGACAGGTACCACCGCCGAGGGAAGCATCGGAGCGCTGCCGATACAATCCCGGCATGGATGACACCGACACCGTACGCAACTACCTGACCGGCCTCCAGGACCGCATCTGCGCGGCGATGGAGGCGGCCGATGGCGCCGCGCGCTTCCACGAGGATGCGTGGACGCGTGAACCCACGCCCGGCAGCACCGCGCTCGGTGGCGGCGGACGCACCCGCGTCATGCGCGATGGCGCGGTGTTCGAACAGGCGGGCATCGGCTTTTCCGACGTGTTCGGCGAGCGCCTGCCGCCCTCGGCGACCGCGGCGCGGCCGGAACTCGCCGGTGCCTCGTGGCGCGCGACGGGGGTGTCGCTGGTGTTCCACCCGCGCAATCCGCATGTGCCCACCACCCATGCCAACGTGCGCCACTTCCGCGCCGAGCGCGATGGCGAAACGGTGGCCTGGTGGTTCGGCGGCGGCTTCGACCTCACGCCCTTCTATCCCTTCGACGACGATGTGCTGCACTGGCACCGCACCGCCCGGGCGCTGTGCGAACCGTTCGGCGGCCAGGCGCGCTACGACGCACACAAGAAGTGGTGCGACGAGTATTTCTTCCTGAAGCACCGCGGCGAGACCCGTGGCGTCGGCGGGCTGTTCTTCGACGACCTCGGCGAGGATTTCGAGCGCGACTTCGCCTACATGCGCGCGGTCGGCGACGGTTTTCTCGACGCGTGGCTGCCGATCGTGGAACGGCGTCGCGACACCCCGTACGGCGACCGCGAGCGCGACTTCCAGCTCTACCGGCGCGGCCGCTATGTCGAGTTCAACCTGGTGTGGGACCGCGGCACGCTGTTCGGGCTGCAGTCCGGCGGGCGCACCGAATCGATCCTGATGAGCCTGCCGCCGCTGGCGCGCTGGGAATACGGCCATGTGCCGGAGCCGGGCAGCGCGGAAGCACGCCTGGCCGACTACCTGCGCCCCCGCGACTGGCTGTCCGAGCTGGGCTGAGGGATACGCGACGCCTGCGCAATTGCCGGGTCGGAATGCGCCCGCGGCCCTCACCCCTCCCCCTCTCCCGCGCGCGGGAGAGGGTGCCCGGAGGGCGGGTGAGGGCAGCCCTCAGCGCGCGTCGACCGGGTTCATTTCCTCGACCAGGTGGCCGGCGTCATACACCGTATCCAGCGCCTCGATCATCGCCGCGCTGTGCACCGACACCGTGCGGTTGAGCGTCTCGTCGTACCAGAAGCTGCCGCCCAGCGAGTGGATGTTGCCGTCGAAGGCCAGGCCCACCACCTCGGCATCACGGTTGATCACCGGGCTGCCGGAATTGCCGCCGATGATGTCGTTGGTGCTGACGAAGTTGAAGCGTGCATCGAGATCGAGCTCGTCCTTCGCCTCCAGCCAGCGCTCGGGCAGCGCGTACGGGGCGAAGCCGGTGGCACGCTCGAACACCCCACCGATCTGCGTGTACGGCGCGATCTCGTTGCCGTTCTCGTTCCAGCCGCGCACCTCGCCGTACGACAGGCGCAGGGTGAAGGTGGCATCGGGATAGACGTTGGTGCCGTACTTCGCGAAACGGGTGCGGGCGATCGACTCGGCATTGCGCGCTTCCACCGCATCGACCTCGGATTCGAAGCGGCTGCGCAGCGCGCGCGATTCCGCATCCAGCGCACGCGCGAGGCGGATGAACGGATCCTGGGAGGCATCGACCGCGGCCTTGCCTCCGCGCCACAGGCGCTCGCGCTCGGCGGCATCACCCAGCGTCGTGCCGCCGACGAGTTCCGCGGCCAGCGCTTCCGGCGACCTGCCGGCGAACACCTGGCGCACGGTCGGGTGGTCGGTGCCCAGCAGTTCGCGGAACTTGCTCAGCGAATGGGTCAGCTTGACCGTCTCGAACTCCGGGTACACCGGCGACTTCGAGAACAGCGTCTGCTCCAGCCGCGCAAGGCCCGCATCCTGGAACTCGGGCAGGCGCTCGGCATTGGGCTTCGGGCGCTCGTCGCCGCCGCGCAGCAGGATGGATGCGAACTGGAAGTAGCGGCTGTCGAACGCACGCTGCTGGCCGATCAGCATGTGCGGGTAATACAGCGTGCGCCGCACCTGCTGCGCCTGCGCGATCTCGTCCCACGGCGTGGACGACTCGGCGGCAGTGCGCAGCTCGGCCTCCTCGCGACGCTTGGCCGCGAACACCTGTGGATCGAGCAGCGCCTGCAGCTGGCCGCGAAAGACCTTGTAGCTGTTCTCGGTGAAGGTGAGGTCCGACTGCGCCTGGCGCGCGGCTTCCTCGCCACCGCGGCTGTACTGCGCCAGCATCGCGCGGCGCTCGGCCAGCAGCAGCAGGTTGTTGATCAGGTCGACGTCGCGCACGCGCTCGAGCTGGGCGACGGTGAGCTGGCGCTGGGTGCGACCCGGGTGGCCGGTGACCATGGTCAGCTCGCCCGGCTGCGCCCCGGCCGGGTTGATGCGGAAGTGGTGCTCGACCTTTGCCGGCTGGCCGTTCTCGTAGGCACGCAGCAGGCCCATGTCGAGGTTGTAGCGCGGGAAATTGAAATTGTCCGGATCGCCGCCGAAGAAGCCGACGGAGTACTCCGGCGAGAACACCAGCCGCACGTCCTGGTAGCGCTTGTAGGCGTACAGGTGGTGCTGGCCGCCTGCGTACAGCGACACCACGTCGCAACGCTTGCCCGAGGCGTCGCCCGCCACGCACTCGTCCTCGATGCGCGAGACCTCGGCATTGCGCGCATCGATGTACTCGCGCCCGGACTTGCCCGCGGTCGCCTTCGCGATGCGCCCGGTGACGTCGGTGATCTCCTGCAGCACGTTGAGTTCCTCGGCCGGGCACTGCAGTTCCTCGCCGCGCGAACCGGCCACGAAACCGTCGTTGAGGCGGTCGTTCTCCGCCGACGACAGGCCCTGCACGCAGCCGACGATGCAGTGCGCGTTGGTCAGCACCAGGCCCTCCCCGGACACGAACGAGCCCGAGCAGCCGCCGGCCAGGCGCACCGAGGATCGCATCGCGTTGCGCACCCAGTCTTCGCCCGGGCTGAAGTCGTAGGCGGACTGCAGCGCGCGGGTGGGCAGGTTGTCGAGCGTCCACATGCCCTCGGCGGCGGACGCGGAAGCGGAGACCAGACTGGCGACGGCCAGGGCAAGCAGGTGTTTCATCGAAGCGGCCTTGTGCGGCGGAACCGGAAGGCCGGATCGTAGCGGAATCGGCGGCCGGACCGCCCATGCTGGGATGCGGTTCACCGACAGGGGGCGGCCATCGGCGACAATGGCGCGGTCTTTCGCCATCTCGCCGACCGCATGTACGGCCGCGAACGCCGGAAAACCACCGATCCCGATCACGACGCGCTGCGCGCCGCGTTGACGCCTGCGCAGCGTGCGGCGCTACCGCTGCTGGAACGGTTCGGATGGAAACTGCGGTTCGTGCGTCGTCCGCTGTTCCAGGATCCGGTGCCGATCCTGTTCGACCGCGAGGGTTCGCGTTGGGTCACCCTGGAACCCGACGGCTCGATCAACGAGAACCCGGGCTTCAAGCTGCGCGACTGAACAACGCGTTTGCGCGCGATCAATGCGGCGACCACCGCGGCGGTGCCATCCTGTCGATCCATCCGGACCGGAGCAGGCAATGACCATCCACACGCTTGACGGCCGTACCGCCCTGGTGACTGGCGGCGCACGCGGCATCGGCGCAGCGATCGTGCGTCGGCTGCACGCCGAGGGCGCCAACGTGGTGATCACCGACCTCCTCAACGCCGAAGGTGAAGCGCTGGCGGCAGGACTCGGCCAGCGGGCCCTGTTCGTCCATCACGATGTCGCCGACGAGGCCGGCTGGCAGGCGGCGGTCGCCGCCGCGGTGGAGCGCTTCGGCGCCCTGCACGTGCTGGTCAACAACGCCGGCGTGTACCAGCCCGGCGCGGTCGAGGACACCAGCACTGCCACCTTCGAGTGGATGGTCCGGGTCAACCAGACCGGCACCTTCCTCGGCATGAAGCACGCGCTGGAGCCGATGAAGGCCGCCGGCGGGGGCAGCATCGTCAACATCTCCTCGATTGCCGGCATGGTGGGCTTCCCCGGCGCCTGCGCCTATGTCGGCACCAAGTGGGCGGTACGCGGGATGACCAAGACCGTGGCGGTGGAGTTCGCCCGACATCGCATCCGTGTCAACTCGGTGCACCCGGGGTTCATCGACACGCCGATGCTGGCCGGCAACTCCGACGAGGCGAACGCGGCCGGCATCGCCGCGACGCCGTTGAAGCGGGTCGGGCAGCCGGACGACATCGCCGCCGCGGTGGCCTATCTGGCCGGCGACGGCGCCTCGTTCGTCACCGGCACCGAACTGGTCGTCGACGGCGGTTACGTGCTGTAGCGCGCGTCAGCGCACCACCAGCACCGGCACGCTGCTGCGTCCGACCACGGCCTGGGTCTGGCTGCCCAGCAGCAGCCGGCCGAGGCCGCTGCGCCCGTGCGATGCCATCACCACCAGGTCGCAGCCGTGCTCGCGTGCGGTGTCGATGATCGCCTCCGCGGGTGCGCGGTCCTCCACATGCAGCACCTGCGCCGTCACCTCGTGACGGCCGGCGAGCGCGGCTGCCGCGGCGAGGCAGGCATCGGCCTGTTCGCGTGCACCGGCGCGGTATTCGTTGACCAGCTCGCCGGCGGCACCGAACCCGGTGGGGTCGGCCAGCGCCGTGTTCCAGGGTTCCGACACCGTTACCACCGTCAGCCGTGCGTCCAGTGCGGCGGCGAGGGCGGCGGCATGCGCCACTCCACGCAGGGCGAGTTCCGAGCCGTCGGTGGTGGCGAGGATGTGGGTGTACATGGGCATGCGCTCCAGCCGGGCGGGCCACCATGCTGCCATGACGGGAAGCGGCATCCGGGGCCACCCTTCGTCCACGCCGGCTCCACGCACCTGCATTCAGCATGCGCGCCACCCTCGCGCCCATCCCGGGCATGGAGTCGCACATGTCCTCGTTCGCCATCTATCTCGCCGGAATGCTGGTCCTGATCATCGGCCTGGCGGCCGGCGCCTATTTCGCCGGTGTCGCGATGCAGTGGATCGTGGTCGGCGCCGTGGTGCTGCTGGGCATCGGCATGGTTACGGCGGTGTCGCGCACGCGGCAGAAGGACCCGGCCGCCTGAGCCGGGGCTCAGCCCGGCTGCAGGTTGGCGTAGGCCAGCACCAGCCACTTGCTGCCGGCCTCGTCGAAGTTCACCTGCACCCGCGCGTGCGCGCCGTTGCCCTCGATGTCGGTCACCACGCCGCTGCCGAACTTGGCATGGGCGACGTTCTGCCCGAGCCGGAAACTCGGCGCGGCGTCGTCGACGATGGCATGGCCGGCCCGCCGCGGCATCGCGTACGACGGCCGTGGTGCGGGCGTGCGCGGGCGCACCTCGTTCAACAGCTGCGACGGGATCTCGCGCAGGAAGCGCGACGGCAGGCCAAGCATGTCCTGGCCATGCAGCCGGCGTGACTCGGCGTAGCTGAGCACCAGCTTCTGCCGCGCACGGGTGATGCCGACGTAGGCCAGCCTGCGCTCCTCCTCGAGGCGGCCGCTCTCGTCGATCGAGCGCTGGTTCGGGAACAGGCCTTCCTCGACGCCGGCCAGGAACACCAGCGGGAATTCCAGCCCCTTGGCACTGTGCAGCGTCATCAGCTGCACGCCATCCTCGCCGGCCTGCGCCTGGCCCTCGCCGGCTTCCAGCGCGGCATAGGCAAGGAACGCCACCAGCTCGGTGAGCGCCGCGGATTCCTCGTCGTCCCCCGGCACGAAGCGCGACGCCACCGACACCAGCTCGTCGAGGTTGTCGATGCGCGATTCCGAATCCAGGCCGCCGCGGCTTTCCTTGGCCCAGTGCTCGCGCAGCCCGGAACGCGCCAGCATGTGGTCGATCTTCTCCGGCAGCGGCAGGTCGTCCACCTCGCCCGCCAGCGCATCGATCAGCGCATGGAACGCCGCCAGCGCATTGCGCGCGCGCGCGGCCAGCACGCTGTCGTGCTGCGTGCGCAGCGATGCATCCCACAGCGACAGGCCATCGGCGCGTGCGCGCATGCGCACCTCGTCGAGCGTGCGCCCGCCGATGCCGCGCGCCGGCGTGTTGACCGCACGCTCGAACGCGGCGTCGTCGGCGCGGTTGGCGAACAGGCGCATATAGGCCAGCGCGTCCTTGATCTCGGCACGCTCGAAGAAGCGCACGCCGCCATAGACGCGGTAGGGGATCTGTTCGGCGATCAGCTGTTCCTCGATCGCGCGCGACTGCGCATTGCTGCGGTAGAGCACCGCGCAGTCGCCATAGCCGCCGCCGTCGCGCACCCACTGGCGGGCACGCTCGACGATGTAGCGCGCCTCGTCGATCTCGTTGTAGGCGGCATACAGGTCGATCGGATCGCCCTGCCCGCTCTCGGTCCACAGCTGCTTGCCGAGGCGGTCGGGGTTGTGCGCGATCACCGCGTTGGCGGCGTCGAGGATATTGGCCGTCGACCGGTAGTTCTGTTCCAGGCGGATGGTCCGCGCGCTGTCGCCGTCGGCACCGCCGAAGTCGCGCAGGAAACGCTGCACGTTCTCGACCTTGGCGCCGCGCCAGCCGTAGATCGCCTGGTCGTCGTCGCCGACCACGAACACCTGCCCGCTGTCGCCGGCCAGCACGCGCACGAACGCGTACTGGATGGCATTGGTGTCCTGGAACTCGTCGACCAGCAGATGGGTGAAGCGGCGCCGGTAATGGGCGAGGATCGCGGCGTTGTCGCGCAGCAGTTCGTGCGCGCGCAGCAGCAGTTCGGCGAAGTCCACCAGCCCGGCACGGTCGCAGCGCTCCTGGTACAGCGCGTACGCGCGGCGCATGGCGCTGCCCCATTCGTCGCCGGGCTCGTCCTGCAGGTGCTGCGCGCGGCGGCCCTCGTCCTTCTGCGCGTTGATCCACCAGGCGATCTGGCGCGGCGGAAAACGTGCTTCGTCGAGTTCGAGCTGCTGCACCACGCGCTTGACCAGGCGCAGCTGGTCCTCGGAATCGAGGATCTGGAAGCCTTCGGGCAGCTTCGCGTCCTGCCAGTGCAGGCGCAGCAGGCGGTGGGCCAGGCCGTGGAAGGTGCCGATCCACAGGCCGCGCGCGCCGTTGGGCAGCAGCGGCTCGGCGCGGTGGCGCATCTCCGCCGCGGCCTTGTTGGTGAAGGTGACCGCGAAGATGCCGTGCGCGGGCACGCCGTGCACGGCATTGAGCCAGGCGATGCGGTGGGTGAGCACGCGGGTCTTGCCGGAGCCTGCGCCGGCGAGCACGAGGTAATGCCCCGGCGGCGCCGACACGGCCTCGCGCTGGGCCGCGTTGAGGCCGTCGAGCAGGTACGAAACATCCATGCGCGCAGTTTACGCGAGTGCGTCGCAGGGCCCGGGATTCACGCCGACGCGCCCAGCCGCGCGAGCACCTCGTCGAAGGGTGCGGGGCGCGCCAGCAGAAAACCCTGGAACTCGCCGCAGCCGCGCGTGTGCAGCCAGCTGAACTGGGCCTCGGTCTCCACCCCCTCGGCGGTGACCTCCAGCCCGAGGCTGCGCGCCATGCCCAGGATCGCCTCGCTGATCGCCTCGTTGCCGGGATCACTGCCCAGGTCGCGCACGAACGACTGGTCGAGCTTGAGGCGCTGCAGCGGCAGGGCCTTCAGGTAGGCGAGGCTGGAATAGCCGGTGCCGAAATCATCGATCGCAAGCGACGCGCCCAGCGCGCTCAGGTCCTGCATCACGGTGCGGGCATCGGCGGGGCTGTCCAGCAGCACGCTCTCGGTGAGTTCGAGTTCCAGCCGCCCCGGCGGCAGGCCGTAGTCGCTGACGGCCGACGCGACATCGGCGACCAGGCCTTCCTGGAACTGCAGCGCGGAGACGTTCACGCCCATCCGCAGGCGGCCCCAGCCGCGCTCGTCGAGCTGGCACCAGCGGCGCGCGGCCTCGCCCAGCACCCAGCGCCCCAGCGCCAGCACCAGCCCGGATTCCTCGCAGGCCGCCATGAACTCTCCAGGTCCGAGCAGGCCGCGCTCCGGATGCCGCCAGCGCACCAGCGCCTCCATGCCGCAGGGGCGGCGCCCACTGTCGAACTGCAGCTGGAAGGCAAGTTCGAACTCGTCGTGTCGCAGCGCACGGTGCAGGTCCTGGATCAGCTCCAGCCGCTGTCCGGCACGCGGATCGAAGGCGGGCCGGTAGGCGACGCTGCGGTTGCGTCCCAGCCGCTTGGCCTGCGCACCCGCCTGGCTGGCGGTGCGCAGCAGGGTCTGGCCGTCGTCGCCATCGAAGGGGTGGCGGCTGTAGCCGATGCTCGGTGTCACGTGCAGCGAGACACCACGCACGGTGCGCGCCTCCGCCACCGCCGCGCGCAGCGATTCCACCTGCCGCGACAGCTCGGCATCGTCACTGCAGCACAGCAGCACGCCGAACTCGTCGCCGCCCAGGCGCGCGACCAGGCTGCCATCGCCGGCCGCGGCCTCGAGGCGCTGCGCGACCGCCACCAGCAGCTCGTCGCCGACCACGTGGCCGAGGCTGTCGTTGACCAGCTGGAAGCGGTCGAGGTCGAGGAAGCACGCGGCCACCAGCCCGTTACGCCCGGCGATGGCCGCATCGATCGCCCGGATGAGGTGGTCGCGGTTGGACAGGCCGGTCAGCGCGTCGTGGCTGGCGCGGAATGCGCGCTCCTCGGCGTCGCGACGACGCGCGGTGATATCGGTCACCAGGCCGACGTAATGGGTGACCACGCCGCCGGCGTCCGGCACCGGGCCCATGCGCACCTCCAGCCAGCGCGGGTCGTCGGGATCGCGTTGATCGTGGACCTCGGCCGCGGCTTCCTCGCCCCGCCGTATCGCCTCGCGCAATGCCGCGGTGGCGCGGGCGTCGACGACCTCCGGTGCACTGGCGTCGATCTCCAGCCCCTCGCCCGTCACGCCGGTGCCGGTCAGGCGGTTGAAGGCCGCGTTCGCGTACACCAGTCGATCGGCCGCGACATCAAGGACGAACAACCCTTCCTCGCTGGCGGCCACCGCGCGGCGCAGCAGGCGCAGGTCGGCCTCCGCGCGAACCCGGTCGCTCACGTCCAGGGCGATCACCAGCCGCGCAGGCCTGTCCCGGAACGACAGCAGGTCGCTGGCGAAGATGAGGGCGTGGAAGACGCTGCCATCGCGCTTGCGGTGCAGCCAGACACGATGGCCATAGGCGCGCGGATGCGTCTGGATCTCCTCGCGCACGTCCTCGAGCCGGCCCTCGGCCAGCAGCTCGGCGGCGTTGAGGGCGAGGAACTCGTCGTGGCTGTAGCCGTACTTGTGCACGGCCGCCCCGTTGACCTCGAGGATCGCCAGCGTCTCGCGGTCGAACACGCAGGCCGGCAGCGGATGCTGCTCGTACAGGAAGCGGTACTGCGCCTCGACGTCGCGCACCCGCTCGCGCAGGTGCCCCACGGTGTGCTCGGAGGCCTCGATGCTGCGGCGCATGCTCTGTTCGCGGCGCGCGGCGACACCCAGGAAGCGCAGGCCGGCAAGCCACGCCAGCGCCAGGCCGGCGACACCGGCGGCCAGCGCCGCCACGAACGCCCACCAGCCCCCATACAGGGCCCCGGGTGTCATCCCGACGGTGGCCACCAGCGGCAGGCCGTCCACGGTGCGGTAGGCCACCACACGCTGGCGCCCGTCGAGCCGGCTGCGGGCGTCGACGATGCCGCGCGGCGTCGTATCGATCCGGGCGAAGACCGGCGAATGCGTGGCCGACATCCCGGTATGCCGGGTCCCGCTGTCCGACCGCGCCACCAGCACCGCGTCGCGGGTGAGCACGGTGGCGATGCCGTGCTCGCCGACCTCGTGCTCGGACAGCACCTCGTCGAAGAACCGCAGATCCAGCGCGCCCACAAGCCAACGGTCGGCACTGCCGGGGCCGGGCAGGATCCGCATCGCCAGCCCCATCTGCCAGGCACCCGATGCTGCACGTTCGGGCGGCCCGACGTGCAACGTCCACGGCGCCGCGGCGCCATCGGCGAACGGGGGCGGGACGCCGGCGCGCACCTCCAGGCCGTGCACGTCGGGATGGCGGTCATCGAAGGTGAGCAGCGCGTCGCGCAACAGCGCCGGCGCCTGCTGCGGCGCGATGCGCTCGTACAGGCGCAGGTCGGTGCCCATGCCGGTCATGCCGCGGGCCAGGCTGGCGAACGCGTGGCGCAGCTCGCGGGCGTGGCTGTCGGCGAGGGTGAGCACATAGCGTTCGCCGGCATGGCGGCGGACCCGGTAGTCGTTCCATGCCACCGCGCAGGCGACCAGCGCGACCGCGACCAGCAGGGCGCCCCCCAGGCGCCGCGCGCGTGCGCGGCGGCTCCCGGTGTCGCGCACGGGCCTGCGCGCGCTCCTGTTCCTGCCCGGGTCCCGGGCATTCCCTCGTCCATCGGGCCATCCTCGTCGCGCACGCGTCAACCGCGCGTCACCACGCGGCACCACACCACCGCCGCGGGCGCCGTCCTAGACTCGCGGTCCTCTTTGCCACAGCGAGTGCGGACATGATCGACCTCTTCTACTGGCCCACGCCCAACGGCCACAAGATCACCCTGTTCCTGGAGGAGACCGGCCTCGATTACACGTTGCATCCGGTGGATATCGGCCGCGGCGCGCAGTTCGAGGACGCCTTCCTGGCGATCTCGCCCAACAACAAGATGCCGGCGATCATCGACCGCGCCCCGGCCGACGGTGGCGACCGGATCACCGTGTTCGAGTCCGGCGCGATCCTGCAGTACCTGGCCGAAAAGACCGGCCGCTTCCTGCCCACCGACCTGCGCCAGCGCATCGCCACGATCGAATGGCTGACCTGGCAGATGGCCGGGCTGGGCCCGATGACCGGCCAGTACGGACACTTCAACGTCTATGCGCCGGAGAGGATCGACTACGCGATCGAGCGCTACACGCGCGAGGTCGAACGCCTGCTGGGCGTGCTCGACCGCCGCCTCGAGGGCCGCGCGTTCATCGCCGGCGACGACTACACCATCGCCGACATGGCGGCGTACCCGTGGATCAACGTCTACGCCAAGGCGCCGATCGACCTGTCGCCATTCGCCGAGGTGCGGCGCTGGCATGCCTCGATCGCGGAGCGCCCCGCCACGCAGCGCGCGTACGCGCTGGCGAAGCAGGTCAACCCGAATGCGGGCCAGCCGATGAGCGAGGAAGAGAAGAAGGTGCTGTTCGGCAGGCGCTGAGCCGGCCAGCGCGGCCGCAGCCGATACACTGGGGTCCCTGCTCCACCGGATCGCCCATGCGCTCGATGTTCGCCGCCGCCGCCCTGATGCTCGCCATTGCCGCCACCTCGCCTGCCGCCGAGCGCAGGCTCACGCTCGAAGCGATCACCGGCGACGCGCCGCTGTCGGGGCCTACGCTGATGAAGCCGCAGGTCGCGCCCGATGGCTCGCGGGTGACCTTCCTGCGTGGCAAGGACGCCGACCGCAACCGCCTCGACCTCTGGGAGTACCACGTCGACAGTGGCGAGACCCGCATGCTGGTGGATTCGTCGGTGGTGCTGCCGGGCGAGGAGACCCTCAGCGACGAGGAGAAGGCACGCCGCGAGCGCCAGCGCATCGCCGGACTGTCGGGCATCGTCGACTACCAGTGGTCGCCGGATGCGGCGAGCCTGCTGTTCCCGCTCGGCGGCGAGCTGTACCTGTACGACCTGTCGAAGCAGCGCGCGGACGCAGTGCGCCAACTCACCCATGGCGGCGGTTTCGCCACCGACCCGAAACTCTCCCCGCGCGGCGGCTACGTGAGCTTCGTGCGCGCCCGCAACCTGTGGGTGATCGACCTCGCCTCGGGCGCCGAGCGCCAGCTGACTTTCGACGGCAGCGACACCATCGGCAACGGCGTGGCCGAGTTCGTCGCCGACGAGGAGATGGGTCGCCACACCGGCTACTGGTGGGCGCCCGATGATTCCACGATCGCCTACGCACGCATCGACGAATCCCCGGTGCCGGTGCAGAAGCGCCCCGAGGTCTATGCCGACCGCACCGAGATCGTCGAGCAGCGCTATCCGGCCGCCGGCGACGACAACGTGCGCGTGCAGCTGTTCGTGATCGCGCCCGGCGCTGACACGCCGGCTCCACGCGAAATCGATCTCGGCCCCGAACACGACATCTACCTCGCCCGCGTGCAGTGGCGCGATCCGCAGCGGCTGACCTTCCAGCGCCAGTCGCGCGACCAGCAGACGCTTGAACTCATCGAAGTGGAGCTGGCCAACGGCCGCCAGCGCACGCTGCTCACCGAGACTTCCGATACCTGGGTGCCGCTGCACGACAACCTGCACTTCCTGCGTGACGGCCGGTTCGTCTGGGGTTCCGAGCGCAGCGGCTACGAGCATCTCTACCTCGCCTCCGAGGATGGGCGCACGCTGGCGCCGCTGACCTCCGGCGAATGGGTGGTCGACGGCCTGCTGGCGGTCGACGAGGACCGCGGCCTGGCGTGGTTCGCCGGCACCCGCGACGGTGCCACCCAGCGCCATGTCTATTCGGTGCCACTGGCCGGTGGCGAGCCGACCCGGCTCACCCGCCAGCCGGGCATGCACAACGCGAGTTTCGCGCGCAATGCCAGCGTGTTCGTCGACAGCTGGTCCAATACCACCACGCCGCCGCAGATCGACCTGCTGCATGCCGACGGCCGCCATATCGCCACCCTGGTCGACAACGACCTTGCCGACCCGCAGCACCCGTACGCGCCCTATCGCGACGCCCACCTGCCGACCGAATTCGGCACGCTGACCGCCGCCGACGGCGCGACCGAACTGCATTACAGCCTGATCCGCCCGGCGGACTTCGATGCGTCGAAGCAGTATCCGGTGGTGGTGTTCGTCTACGGCGGCCCTGCCGCGCAGACCGTGCTTGAGAGCTGGCCCGGCCGCGCCGATGCGTTCTTCAACCAGTACCTGGCCCAGCAGGGCTATGTGGTGTTCTCGCTCGACAACCGCGGCACGCCGCGACGCGGCAAGGCCTTCGGTGGCGCGCTGTATCGCCGCCAGGGCACGGTGGAGATCGACGACCAGCTCGCCGGCATCGAATGGCTGCGCGAGCAGTCCTGGGTGGATGCCGAACGCATCGCCGTGCACGGCTGGTCGAACGGTGGCTACATGACGCTGATGCTGCTGGCGAAGGCCCCCGACGCCTATGCCTGCGGCATCGCCGGCGCACCGGTGGCGGACTGGGCGCTGTACGACACCCACTACACCGAGCGCTACATGCACCTGCCCAGCGCCAATCCCGCGGGCTACCGCGAGGCCAGCGTGTTCACCCATGCCGGCAACATCCGCCCCGGCGCGCTGCTGCTGGTGCACGGCATGGCCGACGACAACGTGCTGTTCTCCAATTCCACCCAGCTGATGGGCCAGTTGCAGCAGGCCGGCATCCCCTTCGAGCTGATGACCTACCCCGGCGCCAAGCATGGCCTGCGCGGCGCCGATGCGCTGCACCGCTACCGCGTCGGCGAGGCCTTCCTGGGGCGCTGCCTGGCGCCCTGAACCCCGCGCCTGAACCGCGCGGTCGTGAACGGAACGCTTGCGAACCGCTCCGTATACTCCGCCTCCCGTCGAATCCAGCCATGGGCCCTGCCGCGCAGATGCCGTTGTCCACCGCTCCGGCGCCGATCGAGGCGCTCGCCATCCGCGCGTATACCGCCACCACCGCACTCGGCCGCGGCCGCCAGGCCCAGGCCGATGCGCTGTCCGCGCGCCGCGGCGGGCTGCGCCGCAACGACTTCGGCGCCGATCCGCTCGACACCTGGATCGGCCGCGTCGACGGCCTCGAGGATGCCGCGCTGCCGGGCACGCTGGCGGCCTGGGAATGCCGCAACAACCGCCTCGCCTGGCTGGCCCTGCAGCAGGACGGGTTGATGGCGGCGATCGACGCCACGCGCGCGCGCCACGGCCGCGATCGCGTTGCCATCGTCATCGGCACCTCGACCTCCAGCATCGGCGCCACCGAGGAGGCCTATGCACGGGCGCAGGATGGCGACGTGCCGGCCGACCTGCAGCGCCCCGCCGTGCACCAGCCGCATTCGCTCGGGGGCTTCGTGCAGGCGGCGACCGGGCTTGCCGGCCCCTGCATCACCGTGGCCACCGCGTGCTCGTCGAGCGCCAAGGTATTCGCGCAGGCGGCGCGGCTGATCCAAGCCGGTATCGTCGACGCCGCGCTGGTCGGCGGCGTCGACACCCTGTGCGGCAGCGTGCTGTTCGGTTTCAACTCGCTCGGGCTGGTGTCGGCGCAGCCCGCACGTCCGTTCGACCGCGATCGCGACGGGCTCTCGCTGGGCGAGGCCGGCGGCTTCGCGGTGCTCGAGCGCGACGATGGCAGCGCCACGCTGCGCCTGTGCGGCTACGGCGAATCCAGCGACGCCCACCACATGTCCGCGCCGCACCCGGACGGCCTCGGCGCGCGCCTGGCGATGGGCGATGCACTGGCACGCGCGGCGATTGCGCCAGACCAGGTGGGCTACCTCAACCTGCACGGCACCGCGACCCCGGCCAACGATGCGGTCGAGGCGCGCGCGATCGATGCACTGTTCGGCGACGGCCTGCATGCCGGCTCCACCAAGGGCTGGACCGGGCACACGCTGGGCGCGGCCGGCATCGTCGAATCGGTGTTCGCGCTGATTGCGCTGGAGGACGGCCTGCTGCCCGGCACGCTCAACAGCGAATCTCCGGACCAGGCCTGCGGCCCGCAGGTGCGGTTCGACAACGCGCAGCGGCGCATCGATTACGCAATGAACAACTCGTTCGGCTTCGGCGGCAACAACTGCTCGCTGGTGTTCGGGCGCGCATGAAGGATCTTCCCGGATTGATCGACACCGCGATGCAACCCGCCGGCAGGTGCCGGCGATGACCACCCTCCGCGCACGTATCGCCGGCGTCGGCTTCTGGGCCAGCGGCCTGCCGTCGTGGGAGGCCGCGCGCGACTACGTGCACGATGGCCGCCTGCCCGAGGGCGCGCCGCGCCGGCCGTCGCCGGAACTGCTGGCGCCCAACGAGCGCCGTCGTGCGCCGGAATCGGTGGCGGTGGCGCTGGAGGTCGCGCTGGCGGCCACCCGCGCATCCGGCCACGATCCGGCGACGCTCGCATCGATCTTCGCCTCCGGCCATGGCGATTTCGCCATCACCGGCTACATGTGCGAGACCCTGGCCAGCGACCCGCGCGCGATCTCGCCGATCCGCTTCCACAATTCGGTGCACAACGCCGCCGCGGGCTACTGGACCATCGGCGCCGGCTGCACCGCCACCACCACGGCGATCAGCGCCGGCCCGGGGACCTTCGCCCAGGGGTTGCTGGAGGCGCTTGCACAGCTCGCCACCGGTACGCCTGCGGTGCTGCTGGTCGCCTACGACGTCGAATCCAGCGGCCTGCTCGGCACGCTGACGCCGAGCGCCGACCTGCTGGGCGGTGCCCTGGTGCTGACATCCGCGGCGGATGGCAGCGGCGCGCTGCTGCGCGCATCGCCAAGTGCGGCCGGCACCGCGCAGCCTGCGCCCGGTCCACTTGCGCAACGCTTGCACGGCAACGCGATGGCGCCGATGCTGCCCCTGTTCGATGCACTCGCCGCCGGCGCCGGACGGGTGATGCTCGATGCCGGTGCGGCACAGGCCCTGGAGGTTGAATTGGAGGCGATGCATGTCTGATCCGGCGCGCCTGCACCGCGGCAACGTCGCGGTGGTGGTCCCGGCGCTCAACGAGGCACTGCGCATCCGCGAAGTGGTCACCGGCGCGCTGGCCGAGTGCGAGCGGGTGATTGTCGTCGACGACGGCTCCGACGACGGCACCGCCGACCTCATCGCCGACCTGCCGGTCACCGTGCTGCGCCATCCGCAGCGGCGCGGCAAGGGTGCCAGCCTGCGCGATGGTTTCGCCGAGGCGCTGCGCCAGGGCGCGCGCGCGGTGTTGACCATGGATGGCGACGGCCAGCATTCGGCTGCCGACATCCCGCGCATGATCGCCTCCGCCAACCGCCATCCGGACGCCATCGTCGTCGGTGCGCGCCTGCGCAAGCGCAGCTGCCAGCCCTGGTATCGCCGCCTGGGCAACGACTTCGGCGACTGGGGCATCGCCATCGGCTGCGGCTACCGGCTGGTCGATTCGCAGAGCGGCCAGCGCCTGTACCCGGCCGCGGTGTGCGCACTGCGCGACGTGCCCGGCGAGGGCTTCGTGTTCGAGGCGCAGATGCTGATCTCCGCCGCGCAGGAACTGGGCATGCGCGTGGTCGCCCTGCCGGTGGAAACCCGCTATGCCGTGGCCGGCTCGGGCGTGGTGTTCCGCAAGAGCCATTTCCGGTTGTGGCGAGATCTGTACTCGATCACCTCGCACGTGGTCGTGCAGGTGCTCCGCCAGGGCCAGCTGCTGCGCCGCTACCGCACCACGCGCGCCAACCCGCCGCTGATCGACGATTCCGACACCCTGCCCGACGCCGCGCCGCTGGCCGCAGGGCAGCCCACCCATACCGGATGAGCATGGACGTGACCGCCTCCACCGATGTGCTGGTGCTGGGAGGCGGCCTTGCCGGGCTCACCGTTGCACTGCAGCTGCGCCAGCAGCACCCCGACCTCGCCATCACCGTGGTCGAACGGCGCGCGCACCCGCTGCGCGAGGCCGCACACAAGGTCGGCGAATCGACGGTGGAGATCGGCGCGCACTATCTCGCCGACGTGCTGGGCCTGCGCGACCATCTCGACGAGGCGCAGATCCGCAAGTTCGGTTTCCGCTTCTTCTTTTCCGACGGCCGCAGCGACATCGACCGCTGCACCGAACTGGGCGTCAGCCAGCTGCTGCCGACGCCGTCGTGGCAGATCGACCGCGGCCGCTTCGAGAATTTCCTCGGCGAACGCGCGCGGGCAGCGGGCATCGACTTCCTCGACGGCGCGGTCGTACGCGCACTCGACATGGGCACGGACGGCGCACGCCATGCGATCACCGTCGACCATGCCGGAACCACCCGCTGCTTCGATGCGCGCTGGGTGGTGGATGCCAGCGGCCGCGCCGGGTTGCTCAAGCGCAGGTTCGGCCTCGCGCGTGCGAATGCGCATAACGCCAATGCGGTGTGGTGGCGCGTGGATGGCGTGGTCGACCCCAACGACTGGTCCGACGACCCGGCCTGGCTGGCACGCTGCACGCCGCCCGACCGCTGGCGCTCGACCAACCATATGTGCGGGCCGGGCTACTGGTTCTGGCTGATCCCGCTGGCCTCGGGCGCGCATTCGCTGGGCATCGTCTGCGACGCCGACATGCACCCGCTCGAGACCATGAACACGCATGCGAAGGCGATGGACTGGCTGCGCGAGCACCAGCCGCGCGTGGCGGCGTCGCTCGAACGCGAACAGCACACGCTGCAGGACTTCCTGTTCCTGCGGCATTTCTCCTACGACTGCACCCGGGTGTTCAGCGCCGACCGCTGGGCGATCACCGGCGAGGCCGGGCTGTTCCTGGATCCGTTCTATTCCCCCGGCAGCGACTTCATCGCGATCGCCAATACCTACATCTGCGACCTGGTCGCCCGGGACCTCCGCGGCGAGCCGTTCGCGGCGTACGCCGAGATCTACCAGCAGATGTATTTCTCGTTCTACGCCAACACGCTGACCCTCTACCAGGACCAGTACGCGCTGTTCGGCGATGCGCAGGTGATGCCGGTCAAGGTGATCTGGGATTACACCTATTACTGGTCGCTGCTGGCGCCGCTGTTCTTCGCCGGGCGCCTGACCGACATGCGCACGATCGGCCGCCTGCGGCCGGTGTTCACCCGCGCCTCGGCGCTGAACCTGGCGATGCAGCCCCTGCTGCGGGCGTGGGGCGAATGCAACGCGGCCCTGGACGAACCGCCGTCGCGGCTGCTCGACCAGGCGCGGATCGACTGGTTCCACGCATTGAATGGGGCGCTCGGCGAGTCGTCCACGCTCGACGACGATGCGTTCGTGGCGACCATGGAAGCCAATGTCGAACGCATGCGCGTGCTGGCCGCCGAAATCCTCGGCCGCGCACGCGAGACGCATGCGGACATCGATGCCGGCGAACTGGGAGCCCTGGTGGCCGGTGCCGGTGGCCCGGCACTGCTGGCGCCGCACTGGTACGGCGCGGCTGCGACCGCCGACGCCTGACGACCCGCGCGGAGATCGCGCGGGCCCGTCCTATCGCCGCCGTGCGTCAGTTGCCCTGTGCCGCCGGCGGATTGGCGACCCAGATCGCGATGCCGCTGCCGTACTGCTGGCTGGGGCTGATGTTCACGCCGACGCCGGCGCTGCTGAAGCTGCTGCCGCCGAAGCGGCCTCCACCGGCACCGACACTGACGCCACCACCGCCGGGGCCCTCATCGGCGACACCCTGCAGCAGCACGCCGTTGGCGCCGAGTTTCGCCGCCTCCTCGCGCAGCCTGCGCAGCACCGAATCGGTCTTGTTCTGCGCGCCATAGGTGAACGCACCCGACTGCGTGCGCAGGACCGCGATCTCCTCGTAGGCGCCCGGCGGCGGGCCGTGGTAGATGCGTACCTGCGCGGGGTCGATCGGCGCGCGCGGGGTGCCGGTGAGGATGTGGGAAGACGCGCAGGCCGCGAGCAGCGACACCGCGGCAAGCAGCAGGAGGGTACGCATCGCACGCATGGCGGCAGTCCTCGTTGGGTTGCGGCGAGCATGCGCCGCAACTGCTGAATTCCGCGTGGAGGTCGCGCCGCCGGTCAGCCCATGCCGCCGTTGATGCCGATCACCTGGCCGTTGATGTAGCCCGCTTCGTCGCGGCACAGGAACGCCACCAGCGCTGCAACCTCATCCGGCTGGCCGGCGCGTGCGGCAGGGACCAGCTGGCGGATCGTCGCGGGGTCGAAGCTGTCTTCGGCCATCGCCCCGGCGATCACCCCCGGCGCGACCACGTTGACGGTGATGCCGCGGCTGGCCATCTCGCGCGCCAGCGAGCGGGTGGCGCCATGCAGGCCGGCCTTGGCCGCGGCGTAGTTGGCCTGCCCGCGATTACCGAGCACCGCGGCCACGCTGGAGACACTGACCACGCGCCCCCAGCGGGTGCGCGCCATCGGCAGCAGCACAGGCTGGGTGACGTGGAAGAAGCCGTGCAGGGACACGTCGACCACCCGCTTCCACTGCGCGTCGCTCATCCCCGCCATCGGCGCGTCGTCGTGGATGCCGGCGTTGTTGACGACGACCTGGATGGGGCCATCTTCCAGCAGTGCTTCGAGGGCAGCGCGGGTGGCGTCGCCATCGGCGACGTCGAAGGCGATCGCCTGCGCGCTTCCACCAGCCTCGGCGATGGTCGCCACCACGGCTTCGGCGCGGGCGATGTTGGCGTTGGCCTGCACGATCACGTGCAGGCCATCAGCGGCCAGGCGCCGGCAGATCGCGCCACCGATATCGCCGCTGCCGCCGGTCACCAGCGCCCGTCGCGGGCTGTTGTTCCTGGGAGTCGCGTTCGTCATGGGCGCATTATCCATGGCTGTGCCGATGCTTCGCCGCAATATGCGGACTTGCGGCGGCACGGCGACGGCCGGAGCGCGCCGGCCCTTGGACCGATGCGTCGCAATGCGTAGGCAGGTCGCGGAAGAAAAAAGAAGGTTCTTCTACCGATTGAAAAGAGTTACATCCGAGCGCGGAGCCTCGCGCCCGGAAGCCGGAAGCTGGAAGCCCGGAGCCGAACCAGAGCCCAGGGCCGGGGCCGGAGCCGGAGCCGGAGCCGGAGCCGGAGCCGGAGCCGGAGCAGGAGCATGCGCCGGGTGGGGGCGCGGGCGGCCCACCGCGGCCACAGGGGGATGCCCAGCCGGATATCTCCGCGTCCTGCTACCACATCCGGCCGCCGGCCATCCATGGCCGGCTCTGGACATCCCCCTGCGTCCGCGGCGGGCCCGAACCGTCGGCGGGTCCGGAAGGTCAACGGCTGAGGACGTAGGCCGTCCTGATAGTCGACGACTTCCCGGTTGCCACCGCTGTTGACCTCGAAGCCGGAACTGCCGAACGCACGCGCATGTCAGCGACAGGCGACGCCGGCACGACCGCCGTTGCTTTTTGTGCCGGAGCCGACGCATACCCGGGCCCGTCGCGTGCACCGGGGGGGTGTGCTCCCAGCCGGCCATGGATGGCCGGCGGCCGGCCGTGGTAGCTGGACGCGGACTCCGGCCGGGGGAGCACACCCCCCTGTGCGCGCGACGGGCAGCGCGAAGCCAAACGAAGCACCTCACCGCCCCCCGGCACTCGACACTCGGCACTCGGCACTCGGCACTCGGCACTCCGATTTTTTTGCTCCGCCCGCGACGTGGAGAAGAGGGAGGACAACGCCCCCGTGTGCACGATGGGCGGCACGCAGGAAGGTGGTTCACCCGTACGCCCCCCCCCCCGAGTCGGGAAATGAACCCACAGAGGCGGAGGCGGAAGCGTGCCGGGCCTTGGCCGGGGCGCCACCTCGCCCACGATCTGTTCCTCGGGGGTGACGCCCATCGGAGGCCTGCGGCCGTGACGCTCCTACCCACGCCCGGGATTCAACCCAGCATCACCGCCGCGCGCCCTTCGGCCAGGAGCTGCCCGCCGTGGAGGATGCGGAACGCGTACTGCTGGCTGTCGGTACCTTCGGCCACCGCTTCGGCTTCGCCGATGAGGTCGCCCTCGAGCGCGTCCACATACGCCACGTGCAGCCTGATCCCGCGCAACGCCACCAGCATCCCGGGACGCACCGGCAGGCCCACCGCGCGTCCACGCAGACCACCGTGTACCGCCATGGCCTGTGCCCCGTATTCGCACAGGTGCACCGCGCGCAGTCCCTGCGCGCCGCGCAGCGGATGGGAAGGATCACGATGCGTGGCGGTGGCGAGCCGGATGCGGGTGTCGTCCCAGTCGAGCACCCGGTCCCACAGGCACATCGCACCCTGGTGCGGCACCAGGCCCAGCAGCGTGTCGCGACCGATCATGCGGAAGCCGCCGTCCGCGCCGGCCCCGCGTGCCCGGCCAGCAGCAGCGCGAACACGAAGTTCCCGACCACGCCCAGCGTCACCGTCATTCCGATCGCGCGCAGCACCGGGATCGACGACAGCGCCAGCAGGCCGAACACCAGCACGGTCATCGACGAACACACGATGATGGCGTGCAGCGTGCGCAGGTGCTCGTCGCGGTCGCCGGATGCACGCTCGAAGAACAGCGCGTAGTCGAGCCCCAGCCCCGCCGCCAGCACCAGCGACACCAGGTGGAACAGGGTGAGCTCGATCCCGGCCGCACGCAGCACGGCCAGCGTCAGCAGCAGGGTCAGGCCCATCGGCAGCAGCACCCGCGACACCCGCCGCGGGCTGCGCAGCGACAGCCATACCGTTGCTGCCAGCAGCAGCGCGGCCAGGGCCAGCGACAGCAGCACGCCGCCACGCCAGGCCGAGACCAGCGATTCGGAGGTCGTCTTCAGGTCGAGCAGCTCCGCGCCCTGCGCGCGTGCCACCTCGGCCACGCGCTGCGGATCGGCAAGGCCGCCCAGCGAGACCAGCGCGGTGGCACCGTCGCCGCCCGACAGCAGCAGGCCCGAGACCGCCGCATCCAGCGGCGTGCCGGCGAGATCCGCCGCGGTCAACGGTGCGGCCGTGCGTGCGGTCTCCACGTCCGCCAGGAACGGCGCGAACACATCGGCGCGGAACGGGCTGTCGACGAGGGCGGCATCCAGTGCGGCGCGCAGCGCGTCGGGTGTCGGCAGGCCGGCCTGGCGGGCGCGCTGCACTTCCACCGTCGGCAGGTAGCGCGCGGCGAGTTCGTAGCTGCCGAGCGCACCTTCGTCGACCAGTGCGTCCAGTGCCGGCAGCAGCCTGGCCGACGCCGCCAGCACCGCCTGCTCGTCGGCACCGTGGGTCACCATCAGGTAACGCACGTCGGGTGCGCCGAGCGCCTCGCGCAGGCGCATGTCGTCGCGCATGCCCTGCTCGGGCACCGGCGTCAGCTTCGACAGGTCGTTTTCCCAGAACGGCGCCGGTGCCAGCGCCACGACCGCAAGTGCAAGCACCGCGACGACCGACAGCATCACCGGGCGCGGCCGCGGCAGGCGATCGAAGGCGCGTGCGCAGGCCCCCACCCAGCGCGCCTGGCCAACGTCGTCCGCGCGCGGTGCCAGCAGCGGCGGCAACAGGAAACGCGTGGCCAGCGCGGCCGCCAGCAGCCCGACGATGGTGAACACCGCGAGCTGGCGCAGGCCGTCCACGCCGGCCACGAAGAAGGTGAGATAGGCGATGCAGGTCGACACCACGCCGGTCAGCAGCGTCGGCCACAGCGCCCGCGCGCTGGTGGCAGGCGCATGCCGCCCGTAGAGGTGGCTGAAGAGATGCACCGGGTAGTCCTGCGCCACCCCGATCAGGGTGAAGCCGAACGCCAGGGTGATGCCGTGGATGCCGTCGAACAGCGTGGCCACCGCGGCGAAGCCGGCGAGACCGGCGGTGGCGAGCGGCAGCACGCCCAGCAGCAGCAGGCGCGCGCTGCGGTAGGCGAACACGAACAGCAGCACCAGGCCCAGGGTGCCGATCGCGCCGATCGTTGCCGCCTCCTTGGCGGTGCGGTTGCCGATCTCCACCGAGAACGCGCCCGGACCCGTGAGGGTCAGCCGGCTGCCGCTGTCGCCGGTGGCATCGGCAAACGCCGCTTCGATCGTGGCGATGATCTGTGCCTGTGCCGTGGGGTCGAACCCTGCGGCATGGGTGCGCACCACCAGCAGCGCCTCGGCGCCGTCGGCATCGAACCACACACCGTGCAGGCGCTGCGGCGCGGTGGCCGGCTCCCAGCGTTCGGCCAGGTGCAGGATCTCCAGCGTCGGGTCGGATGGCAGCAACGGCTCCACCAGTGCACCGGCCGGCGAGCCCAGATCCTGCAGGCGCGCCTCCAGCGCCTCGCGCAACGTGTCGGCAGCGAGCGGGACGTCGTCGAAGCGCTCGCTGAGCAGGTAGCGGTAGGGCAACAGCTGTGGCGGGATCATGCCCAGGTCGGACTCGGCACCATTGGCGACGAACTCGATCAGCGGCTCCGTGGCCAGCGACTCGCGCAGCGATTCCGACTGCGCGGCAAGCTCTTCGGCATCGGCGCCCGACAGCCCGACCAGCAGCAGCCGCGAGCCGGGGCCGTCACCGAGCTCATCGATCAGCAGGCGTTCGGCCGCGGTCTCCGGCGCCGGCAGGAAGGCGCGCAGATCACCGGAAATTTCCAGCCGCTGCGCCGACCACAGGCCAAGCGCCACCAGCAGCGCCGCCCACAGCAGCGCCAGCATCCACTGCGTCAGCGGCTTCATCCGCTGCGGCCGCCACCCGGGCTGCCCGTGGCAGCCGTCGCATCGCCATGGCACAGCGCGACCAGGGCCGCGCCGTCATGTGCCGGCGTCGCTGCGCGCGCGGCGGTGGCCAGCAGGGTGCGCTGGATCTCGCCATCGACGGGACGCGTTTCGATGCAGCGCAGCTCGGCGCCGCGACCATACAGCGCGACCTCGCGCACACGGGCGGCAAGCGCGGCATCACGCGGCGTCATCGTCAGGATCCAGCGCTCGCGCACGCCCTGGCTGCGCACGGTGTAGTGGCGCTCGAGGGCGGCACGGTCGCCGCCCAGCAGCGCGCCGAAGCTCGCCTGCAGTGCCGCGAGTTCGGGCGCACGGGTCAGCTTGAAACGGCGTGGCGAGCGGCCCTCGCGGGCAATGGTGGCCTGGTCGCCGCGGATCGTGGTGGTCTCGCGGTACGGCGACTGCACCTCGCGCACGAGCGTGGCGTCGTCGGGGCGCTGGTACTCGCCGCTCACGCGCAGCGGCGCCTTGAGCATCGGTGAATCGCGCACTTCCAGGAACGAGGTGCTCACCGGTGCGGGCCGGGCAATGCGTTCGAGGATCCAGCCGGCCTCGATCGTCGGGCGTTCAGTCGCCGGCTGTGCCAGGACCGAGCACGGCAGCAGCGCGCACAGCGCGATCGCCGCCCACGCCGCCCTGCGGCGGATCGACGGCGCGCGCGGTGCCCGCTTCGTTGGCGGAAGGATCGACGCCATCATCACCACGCTCCCAGAAATCGTAGAAGTTGAACCAGTTGTAGGGCGCATCGCGCACGCGATCTTCCAGCCGCGCCGCATAACGCGCGATGAGCGCCGGCAGCGCGGCCGCGCGCTCGCGACGCGCCACCTGGATGCCGTCGCTGAAGGGCTCGAACAGCAGATCGTAGCGGTTGCCGCCGCGGTACAGACCGAACGCCAGCACCACCGGGATCTTCAGCACCGAGGCGATCAGCCACGGTGCCACCGGGAAGCGCGCCGGCGCACCGAGGAAGGGCACGCTCACCGACGGCTCGCCGGGCTGGGTGCGATCGACCAGCAGCGCGATCATCGCGCCCTGCGCTGCCGCCTCCTGGATCGCCAGCATGATCGCCGGGCCGTCCTGGCCGGCATCGATCACGGTGGCGGCGATCTCCGGATTGATCTGTTCCAGCAGCGCAGTGACGCTGACGCTGTGGGCGCGGTCGAGCACCACCCGGATCGGCACGTCGGGACGCTGCCGCGACAGCACGCGCAGCACCTCGAAGCTGCCCAGGTGGGAGCCGAACAGCAGCACCCCGCGGCCGCACTCGAGGTGCCGGTGCAGTTCGTCGAGGCCATGGGTGCGCACGTCGAAGCGGCGCATGTCCTCGCCGAGCAGGAACAGGCGGTCCAGGACCGTCTGCGAAAAGGTGTGGATGTGCCGGAACACCTCGCCGGCGGTGGCAGGGCGACCGTGCACGCGCGACAGGTAATCGCGCGAGTCACGACGTTCTTCGGGTCGCCGCCACATGAAGTACAGGGTCGACGGGTAGAGCACCGCGCGCGCCAGCGCCCGCCCGCCATAGCGGCCGATCGCGCAGATCGCGGCGATCGCCCAGCCGGCGCCGGCCTCGCGGCGCCACTTCCACTGCGCGCTCACGCCGGGCCCGCCGCGTCGTCGACGACTTCGCCGGACGCCAGCAGCGTCGCGTCACGGGTGACCCGGAAGCGCCAGCGGCCGGGCGCGGGAGTCTCGAGCGAGACTTCCGCACATTGCCCCGGCAGCAAGGGCTGCAGGAATTTCACCTGCGGCAGGCGCAGCGCACCGGCGCGACCGCCGGCCGCCTCGACGGCGTCGAGCACCCGTTCGAGCAGCAGCACGCCCGGCACCACGGGGTTGCCGGGGAAGTGGCCGGGAAGGCTGGGATGGTCGTGCGCGATCTCGAACTGCATGGCGTTCCGGCGCGCCCCCCTGGCGCGACTGGTGAAAAGCGGCCAGAGGATACCGGATCGGTAACGGGCGACCGCGGCGCTGTTCAGCTGCGATGCTGCAGCAACGCCAGCACCTGCGCGCGCGCTTCCTGCGCCAGCGCCTGGCGGTCGCGCCCCGCGACCGCGATCGGGGTACCGATGCGCACGCGGATGGTGCCGGGGCGCACGCGGAAAAAGCCGCCTGGCGGCAGCACCGCGCCGGTGCCCTCCAGCGCTACCGGCAGCACGTCGGCACCGGCGGCAAGCGCCGCCTGGAAGGCGCCCGGCTTGAACTCGGCGACCGTACGGTCGTGGCTGCGGGTGCCTTCGGGAAAGATGCACAGGATCGCGCCGCTGCGGACCAGGTCCGCCGAGCGACGCAGGCTGGCGGTGGCGGCACGGCGGTTGTCGCGGGGGATGAACACCATGCCCATCGCGCGTGCATACCAGCCCACGAATGGCACGCGGGCCATCTCCTGCTTGAGCAGGAAATGCAGCGGCACCGGAACCGCGCGGAACAGCGCGCAGATGTCGATCACCGACTGGTGGTTGGCCACGAGTACATAGGGACGCGACCAGTCCACGCCGTCGACGCCCTCGACCTCGCAGCGCGCGCCGGCGCCCCAGAACAGCCCGGGCGCCCAGCAACGGGACGCCATGCGCAGCGGCAGCCGGCGGCGACCGCCGGTGACCGCCCACAGCAGCAGCGCGATCGTGATCAGCCCCGCCGTCCACGCCAGGGTGAAACCGAACTGCACCGCGTTCGCCGCCGCCCACGCCAGACGCTGCATGCGTGCGGGCCCGAATTCGATGGAGTCCATTCGCTGATTCACGCGCGCAGCATACCGTGGGTGGGTGGGCATCGTCGCCGCGCGGCGCCGTCAGCGCAGCAGGTCGCGCCAGAATGCCGGCCCGAGGCCGCCCATCCGCCGCAGGAAATCCGCGAAGCTCGCGTAGCGGTTCGGGAAGCGCCGCTTGCGCCAGGCGTATTCACCGATGAACGCGCCACCGACGATGCCGTAATTGAACAGGTTGGCGAACCACGACCACTGCGTGCGGGTGATCGACACCGGCGGCGTGACGCCCAGCGAGGCGAGCAGGCCGTCGGGCGTGGCGATGGCGGCAAGCACCAGGTTGACCAGCGCCAGCGTCACCAGCAATGCCGCCCAGAAGGCGGTGAGCGCCCGGGTGTAGGCGATGAGTTCCGGCGCCAGCGGCGCGTCCGGCCCGCCTTCCAGCGCCAGCACGATGCGGCTGATCAGCGGCGTGCGGCCACGCCGGAGCGTGCGCCCGAACACCCAGGCGATCAGCAGGATGAAGGCCACCGGCACCAGCAGCAGCGGCACCCCGGCGTGCCCGGCCGCGTACAGCCACCACGCCGCGGCCACCAGCAACGGCAGTGCCAGCCATGCCCACGCGCGGCGTGCAGCGATCGGTGCGGCCAGCAGCATCGCCACCAGCGCCAGCAGCGCGGCCAGCGACAGCACGTCGTTGCGCCACGCCGCGGCAAGGTGCGCGAGCACACCGTAGGCCAGTGCCAGCGCGATCTCGATGATCAGCAGCATGCGGCGGCGCCGTGTGGCGTCATGGGCGCGGAGCGCGCGGGCATGGGTTCAGGGGGCCTGGCAACACGGCGCGGCACGCGCCGGCAGCCGGAACGCCCGGCGTCAGGCGGCGCGATTGGCTTCGATATGCGCCGACAGCGCGCGCAGCGAAGCGAAGATGCGGCGGTTGTCGTCGTTGTCGGAGCGCAGCTGGAAGCCGTAGCGCTTGCTGATGGCGAGCGCGAGTTCCAGGGCATCGATCGAATCCAGGCCGAGGCCTGCATTGAACAGCGGCGCCTCGGGGTCGATGTCGGCTGCGGCCACGTCCTCGAGGTTGAGCGCCTCGACCAGGAGTTCGGCGAGTTCCTGCTCTGCGGGGGTCTGGGCGGCGGAGGTCTGGCTGGACATGCGGATTCCCGTGACTGGACTGGAGGCGGCGGAGCGTTTGCCGCGCCGCGCTATGATGCGCGCCCGGAATGATGGCATGGGCCGGCACCCGCCGCGAGATGACAGACCCCAACAGGAACGAAACCCCGGCACCCGCACCGCTGGAGACCGATGTGCTGGTGATCGGCGGCGGGCCTGCCGGCAGCACCGTGTCGACCCTGCTCGCGCGCCGCGGCTGGCGGGTGACGATGCTGGAAAAGGACGCCCACCCGCGCTTCCACATCGGCGAATCACTGCTGCCGATGAACATCCCGATCCTCGAGCGCCTTGGCGTGCTCGAACAGGTGCGCGCGATCGGCGTGCTCAAGACCGGTGCGGATTTCCCGGTTGGCGGTGATCCGAAGCGCATCAACATGTTCCGCTTCACCCGTGCGCTCGAGCCCAAGGCCGATTACGCCTTCCAGGTCACCCGCTCGGAATTCGACCAGCTGCTGTTCGAGCACGCGCGTTCCAACGGCGTCGACGCGCGCGAGCAGGTGAAGGTGGACGCGCTGGAACACGACGCGGCCGGGCGGCCAACGCATGCGCTGGCACGCGATGCCGCCGGCAACACGCTGCGCATCGGTTTCCGCTACCTCGTCGACGCCAGCGGCCGCGACACCTTCCTCGGCAACCGGCTCAAGCTCAAGCAACGCAACCGCAGGCACCAGTCGGCGGCGCTGTTCAGCCATTTCCGCGGCGTCGAACGCCGCCCCGGCGAAGATGCCGGGAACATCACCATCGACCGGTTCGAGCACGGCTGGTACTGGTTGATCCCGCTGCGCGACGATGTCATGAGCGTGGGTGCGGTGTGCTCACCGGCGTACCTCAAGCAGCGCCGCGGCGACAACGCCGGCTTCCTGATGCAGACGCTGGCCGCGCGCCCGTCGGTGATGGCGCGCATGCAGGGCGCCGAGCGCGTAGCGCCGGTACACGCGACCGGCAACTATTCCTACCGCTGCCGGCGCATGCACGGACCCGGCTGGCTGATGATCGGCGACGCCTACGCCTTTATCGACCCGATCTTCTCCTCCGGCGTGTTCCTGGCGATGGACGCCGGCGAGCGTGGCGCCGAAGTGGTCGACGGCGCGCTGCGTGAGCCGACGCGCGAGGCGGCGCTGCAGAAGGCGATGGCGCGTCGCGCCGACCGCGGGCTGCGGCATTTCTCGTGGTTCATCCACCGCTTCACCACGCCGGTGATGCAGCGGCTGTTCGCCACCCCGCGCAATGATTTCCAGATCGAACAGGCGGTGATCTCGATGCTGGCCGGCGACGTGTTCGACAACCGCCCGGTGCGCCTGCGGCTGTACCTGTTCCGGCTGCTCTATCTCGCCAATGCGCTGGCGATCGCACCGCAGGCGCTGCGCGGCTGGCGCCAGCGCCGCCGTCGCGGCGAGGTGTTCACCGGCGACACCCTGCAGGAGGGCAACCCGTGACCCATCCAATGCCCGCTACGCCCGACGACGTCGCGCGGCTGCGCGTCGACTACGCCGAGGCCGGTCTCGATCGCCTCGACGACGACGTGCTGGCGGCATTCGTGTTCGGCCACCGGACCCCGGCCGGCACCGACCCGCGCGTGCTGCGGGTGCCACTGGCGCCGTTCGGCGACAGCCCGGCCGAGGTCTGGCGCGTGGCCGGCCCGGTGCGGCACGGCGATGACGGCGGGATCCGCTGGGCGGCCGACGGGCACCTCGCCTTCGGGGTGATCGAGGTGGCCGAAGGCGACGACGGCATCGAGGCCGCGGCGCGGCGCGCGTATGCGGCGATGGTCGCGCATGTCGGCGCCAGCGCGATGCCGCACCTGCTGCGGATCTGGAACTACTTCGACGCGATCACCCTGGGCGAAGGCGATGCCGAGCGCTACCGGCGCTTCTGCGTGGGCCGCGCCGAAGGCCTCGGTGCGTTCGACCTCGGACGCCTGCCGGCCGCCACCGCGATCGGCCGCTGCGATGGCGAGCGCGTGCTGCAGGTCTACTGGCTGAGCGCGCGCGAGCCGGGGATCCCGGTGGAGAACCCGCGCCAGGTCAGCGCCTACCGCTACCCGCGCCAGTACGGGCCACAGCCGCCGAGTTTCGCGCGCGCGATGCTGCCGGCCGACGGCCATGTGATGCCACTGCTGCTGTCGGGCACCGCGGCGGTGGTGGGACATGCCTCGCAGCACGATGGCGAGCTGCTGGCGCAGATCGAGGAAACATTCGCCAACTTCGACGCCCTGCTCGACAACGCCCGCCGGCACCGGCCCGGGCTGCCGGCGGCATTCGGGCCCGGCACCCGGCTCAAGGTGTACGTGCGCGACCGTGCCGACCTGCCGCTGGTGGCCGATGCCCTGCAGCAGCGCTTCGGCGACCGGGTGCCGCGGGTGATCCTGCATGCGGCGGTGTGCCGGCGCGAGCTGGCGGTGGAAATCGACGGCGTACACGGCTGATCCACACGCGGGGTGCCGACTCCGCCGCCCGGGTCCCATCCATGCCGCTCTCCTGCCTGTGCCAGGACGCCCGACGGCGCGGGTAGAGGGCGCTTCGCGCGCCATACGCGGCCCAACGCACGCGCGCCGGCCCGCGGCCCTTCAGCAGCCGCACGCTAGAATCCGCCCATGAATCGCCTTCCCCACCGCCCGCGGCGCATGCGCCGCGACGATTTCTCGCGCCGGCTGATGCGCGAGCACGTGCTCACCGCCAATGACCTGATCTGGCCGGTGTTCGTCCATGAACCCGCCGGCCGCGTCGAGGTGCCCTCGATGCCCGGCGTCGAGCGGGTGTCGGTCGACGAACTGCTGCGCCTGGCCGAAGAGGCCTGCGAACTGCGCATCCCGGCGCTGGCGCTGTTTCCGGTGACCGCACCGGAGGCGAAGTCGCTCGATGCCGCGGCGGCGTTCGATCCCGATGGTCTGGTGCAGCGCGCGGTGCGTGCGCTGAAGGCGCGCTTCCCGGAACTGGGGGTCATCACCGACGTCGCCCTTGATCCGTATACCGCGCACGGCCAGGACGGCCTGCTCGACGACCGCGGCTATGTGCTGAACGACGCCACCGTCGAGGTGCTGGTGAGGCAGGCGCTGTCGCATGCCGAGGCCGGCGCCGACGTGGTCGCGCCCAGCGACATGATGGACGGGCGCATCGGCGCGATCCGCGATGCGCTCGAGGATGCCGGCCTCATCCACACCCGCATCCTCGCGTATGCGGCGAAGTACGCCTCGGCGTTCTACGGCCCGTTCCGCGACGCGGTGGGCTCCGCCACCGCGCTCGGCAAGGCCGACAAGACCACCTACCAGATGGATCCGGCCAACGGCGACGAGGCCCTGCGCGAGGTGCAGCACGATCTCGACGAGGGCGCCGACATGGTCATGGTCAAGCCGGGCCTGCCCTATCTCGACGTGGTGCGGCGGGTGAAGGACGCCTTCGGCGTGCCGACCTTCGCCTACCAGGTCAGCGGCGAGTACGCGATGCTCAAGGCCGCCGCCGGCCACGGCTGGCTCGACGAACGCGCCTGCGCGCTGGAAGCCCTGCTCGCCTTCAAGCGTGCCGGCGCCGATGGCGTGCTGACCTACTACGCCCCCCAGGCCGCGCGCTGGCTGCGCGAGGGCTGATCGCGCGGCGCCTGTCTGGTCCGATATCGGACAACACCCTTCTCCCGTGTACGGGGTGAAGCGGTGCGTCTGCGAGCCGTAGGCTCGCGTGCCGGTGAACGCCCGAGCGGCAACGCGAGGGCCGGGGCGCGGAGCGAGGTGCCCGAAGGGCGGATGAGGGCGCCTTGCCGCTGCCAACCCTTCCGATCGCAGGTGGACTGTTGCTGCGCGGCCGCCAGACCACCTGCCCCGCCGCCTTCCCCCGCGGATTCCGTTCTCCGGGAGTAGACTCGCGCCGTGCGCTGCCCGACCTGCAGCCGGTGACTCTCCAACGTGACGAGGAACCCATGAGCCCCGCCGACGCAGACGCCTATCCCGGCCCGCGCTATGCCGTGTTCGGCCAGCCGGTCGCACACTCGCTGTCGCCCGCCATCCACGCCGCCTTCGGCCGCGCGCTGTCGATCCCGCTGCGCTACGAGGCCATCGAGGCCGCGCCCGATGACTTCGCCGACACCCTGGCGGCGTTCGCCGCCGCCGGTGGCCGCGGCGGCAACGTCACCCTGCCGCTCAAGGAACGTGCCGCCACGCTGTGCGCAAGCCTCGGCGAAAGCGCCCGGCGCGCCGGCGCGGTCAACACGCTGGTGCGAACGCCGGAAGGCTGGCATGGCGAGAACACCGATGGTCGCGGCCTGGTGCGCGACCTCACGGAGCGCGCCGGGCTCGACCTGCGCGCGCGTCGCACCCTGCTGATCGGCGCTGGCGGCGCCGCGCGCGGCGTCGCGCCGGCACTGCTGGATGCGGGCATCGGCGATCTCTATGTCGTCAACCGCACCGGCAGCCGCGCCGATGCGCTGGCCGACGCGCTGGGCCAGCCCGGCCGCGTGCATCCGCGCTATCTCGACGATGCCGGCGGGCTCGGCGAATTCGAGCTCGTCATCAATGCCACCTCCGCCGGCCGCGGCAGTGGCCTGCCGGTGCTGCCGCGCAGCGTGCTCGCCAACCGCGCGGTGGCGGTGGACCTCAACTACGGCGAGGTCGCGGTGCCGTTCCTGTCATGGGCGCGTGCCGCCGGTGCGCACGACGTGGTCGACGGGCTGGGCATGCTGGTGGAACAGGCTGCCGAGGGCTTCGCGCTGTGGCATGGCGTGCGCCCGGAAACCGACGAGGTCTACCGGCAGCTGCGCTCGCGCAACGCGCTGCTGGTCACCGCGGACTGATCTCCATGCACTGTCGCGACCACTGCGGCGCCTGCTGCATCGCCCCGTCGATCAGCTCGCCGATTCCCGGCATGCCGCACGGCAAGCCCGCGGGCGTCGCCTGCATCCAGCTCGACGAACAGCTGCGCTGCCGGCTGTTCGGCGACCCGCGCCGACCGGCAGTGTGCGGTTCGCTGCGACCAAGCGATTCGATGTGCGGCGGCGGCCGCATGCAGGCCATGGACGGCCTGTTGGCACTGGAGCGCGCGACCGCGCCGTAGCGGACAAAACTCAGTCGGGTAATGTCGTCCGCGCCTGCACACGCGCCTGCCGCTGGGCCCCGGTTTCACCGGAAAGCCAGCTGAAAAACCACAACGCCCGATCGCGGTCTTCGCTGAAGCCATACCAGGCCAGTGTCATCACGCCGAAGAGCACCAGCAGAACCGGGTGCGGCACGTCGGCGCGCATAGCCTGCCCGGCCATCAGTCCGCAGCCCAACGTGAACATGCACAAGAGCGCCACCGTGCGGCTCACGCTGACGCCTGCATCGATCATCAGATGATGGATATGGTTGCGGTCGGCGTGGAAAGGCGACCGACGACTGCGGATGCGCCGCATCATCACCACCAGCGTGTCCATCACCGGAATGGGCAGCAGCCACAGCGCAAGCACCGGATTCACCGGATGGCTGGCGTTCTGGGTGAGCCGGAACGCGAACCACGCCACCACAAGGCCGAGGAATGCACTGCCGCCATTGCCCATGAACAGGCGCGCGCGTTGCCGCCACGGCCACCGCATGTTGAAGACAAGAAATGCAGCGACCGCCCCCATCAGCAGCATCAGGCGCTCGGCAATCAGCCCATTGCCCGCATACAGCGCAGCAGCCGCCAGCATCAGCAACGCGCACCACACCAGCCCCCCCGCCAGGCCGTCAACGCCGTCCACCATGTTGATGGCATTGATCAGCCCCACCGTAGCGAAGACCGTAAACGGCACCGACAGCGCCCCAAGCGCCATCGAGTCCAGGCCGAACACGGGGCCCAGCTGCTCCACGCGCACGCCGCTGGCGTACACCATGATGAGAGCCGCGATGACCTGGGAAAGAACGCGCCAATGCCAGCGGATATCGTGGATGTCATCCATCACACCTACGCCGATCAGCACGATCGCCGCGGCTGCAAAGCCCCAGAACCCGTCGCCAGCCACGGGCACAAACACAAGCGCGGCCAGGACGACGCCCACTGCCATTGCAAGCCCACCGGTAACCGGGGTGGGAGCAGCATGGTTCTTCCGGCCGCGCGGATAATCCAGCAAGCGCAGCCGCGGCGCCAGCGGCGTCAGGAGCGCCAATGCCATCCATGTGATCGCGAAGGCGACCAATGCAGCCAGCCAATCCAGCTGCTCCAGTACAACGCTTACGTTCAAAACCGGGCTCCTGCAGGCGTTTGACGCGCCAGGTTCTGATCACGCAGAACCTTCCCATAATGCGATCAATGCCGATGTGACAGATCGCAGACCGGGTGCAATTCTCGCACACCTATGCACGACCACATCGCAGCGCCGCTCCACCATCGCGCTGCCAACGCGTGCCAGGTATTCCAGCAGATGCTGCGCCGCCTTCGGTCAATCCTGGCCTCGTCCTCGGCGCGCACGTTGGTGACGATTGGTGGGTCCCCGGGCCGGGGCTTCGCGCCGCGAGCACGCGGCATCAATCAGTGCCCAGAGCTGACCAACAGCCGGCACCGCCAAGGGGGCCTTCAGCCGTGCTTCCCGACTCTCCTGCGACGGGAGAACGCCAGAGCATGGAGTAGCAAATGCGCGAGCAGCACCCCTGTCAGGCCGCCTGCCACGTTCAACGCTGCATCTTCAAGCTTCGGCTGCCGCCCATCCGTCAGCCACTGCGAGAGCTCCGCGGCCACGCCGAAAATCGCGACCAGCAGCACGCCCCACCCATTGCGTAAGTCCTTGCGAGCCAACCAGATCAGCAGCCCCAGCCAGGCGAAGGCGATAAGGTGGATCCACTCAGGCGGATCCAGTGGCGTGGCGCGAGTCAGGCCATACAGCCGATGCACACGATGCATGCCAAACCACTCGCCGAGCATCGCGGTCGGCAGGAACAGCATCGCCGACACCGCCAAGGCCGACACCACCAGCAGCACCGCCACCAGGGGATGGCTGCCCCGGGCAAGCAGCACCGCCACACCCAGCGCCAGGAGCGCCAACAGGGCGTCGGCGCCGGTCATGGCGCGGGCAGCAGTTCGCGGTAAACCGCCAGGGTGCGGGCGATGACGATTTGCTCGTCGAACTCGGCCAGTGCCTTGGCGCGGGCGGCCTTACCAAGGCGCGCAGCCAGCTCAGGATCATCGTGCAACCGCGCAATCGCCGCGGCCAGCGCCGCGGCGTCGCGCACCGGCACCAGCAGCCCGTCGACGCCATCGCTCACCACTTCGCGGCATCCCGGCACGTCGGTGGTCACGAGCGGTAGCGCGCAGGCGGCGGCCTCGATCAATCCCTTCGGCAGGCCTTCGCGATAGCTGGGCAGGACCACCACGTCGACGGATGCGAACAACCCCGCCATGTCGTCCACATGGCCGAGCCACTGCAGCACGCCTTCGTCGGCCCATCCGCGCACGGTTGATTCCGGTACGGCGGCGGGATTACCCGGGTCCGGGTCGCCGGCCAGCAGGAACTCGATCGCCCTGCCCTCGCCGCGCAGCCGACGCGCGGCCTCCACGTACTCCGCCAGGCCCTTGTCCCACAGCAGGCGCGCGGCCAGCAGCACGCGCAGCGGGCGCGTGGGATCGCGCTGGCCGTCGCGCGCGACAAAACGCGAGCAGTCCACGCCGGACCCCGGAATCAGGCGCACGTGGTCGCGGTCCACCAGCCCCGCCGCTTCAAACAGCGCCACGTCGTCCGGGTTCTGCAGCACCAGGCGCGCGTTGTCGCCATCCAGCGCGGTACGCAGCAACGCGCGCACCAACGGGCGCAGCACGCGGGCCTTGGTGTCGTTGCTGATGAACACGTAGCCCATGCCGGCCACGGCGTTGACGCGCGCCGGCACGCCGGCCACGCGCGCCGCGAGGGATCCGTACACGGCACATTTGATGGTGAAGCCGTGCACCAGCGCCGGGCGCTCCCTGCAGAACAGCGACATCAGCCATGCCAGCAGCTTCGCCTCGCGCAGCGGGTTGAGGCTGCGGCGGTCCATCGGCACCGGTTCCCAGCGCAAACCGAGGGCGCGCAGCTTCTCGCCGTACGGACCGGGTGGCGAAATCAGCAGCAGCTCGTAGCCGTGCCCCTGCAGCGCCAGCGCCAGCGAGCGGCGGAAGTTATAGAGGTACCAGTCGGTGTTGGCGAAGAGGACGATCTTGCGCCCGGTCACAACCCGGCGGGGCATCAGTCCGTGTCTCCTTGTTGCAGCTCGAGCCAGTGGCCGAACTCCGATGGCCGCAACCTGTACCGCGCGATATTGCCCTCATGCAGCTGGTGCAGTTCGTTGATCACCAGCGCGACCACATCGTCCATCGCGCCGGCATCCACCCTGCCTTGCAGACTGCGGCGGATGGCGCCGGTATCGGTGCGGCGCACGCCGCCCTGCACCAGCTCCATGATCACCGACCGCAGCAGTTCGCGGTGCGCCAGGCGCAGGGGATCCGGATCCGGCAGCACGTCGCGCAGCACCGTGTAGCGCTGGCACGAACGTTCGTAGGCCCATGCAAAGACATCGCGCAGAAGCTCGATCCGCCCGAGCTCGTACACGCCCAGCAGCCCCTCGATGTACTCCTCGCGCGGAACGTCCACGAACGACAAGGGCGCCAGGTTGGCCCGGATCAGCGGAATATTCGCCGCCAGCCGCGAGACCCGCTTGTTGACGTCTTCGAACGGCTGCAGATACGGCAGATGCACCATCGCGAAGAACGCCTGCTCGAATGGATCCCGGATCGCGTCCGCTTTTTCCAGCAGCATGTCGAACAGTTCCTCCACGCGCTGCGGGATCGACAAGGGATGAAACACCGAGCCGCTGATGCCTACGTCCATCCTGCGCAGCCGCCCCCCGGCCGCAGGCTCGGGCAGCAGGTTCTCGGCGAGCAGTGCGTGCAGGTTCTGCACGGTGTAGCGGTCGAAAGCGATGTCCCCGGCCTGTTCCACCAGCATTTCGATGGCCGCCTTGTGGTTGAGGATCATCTGCGCTTCCAGGCGATCCTTGCCCTCGGCCACCCTGCCGAATTCGATCAGATTTTGCGTGTCCAGGCGCGAGTACGTATTGCCTTCCAGATGGCTGGATGCCCATGACAGATCCACCAGCAGCCGGTTCAGGATCTGACGCACATAGGTTCCGGCAGGAGCATCGGCCACCGGCGCGCGGCCCAGCGCATGCAGCCGTTCGCGCAACGCCGGCGGCAGCCACGCACTGCGATTGGGTTCGTAGCTGACAAGCAGATCCGCGTCGTAGCCGACCGGTCGGCGACGCGCCAGTGGCTGCCGTACCTGTTCGCGGATCCTCCGGCCCTCGGGCGACAAGGGGATGAGCGACTCATCCGCTCCGGCTCCCGGCGGCACCGCGCCCACCGGGCGATAGATCCGTGCGCGTCCCTCACCGACAGGCAACAGCTCGCCGTCGGCCACCAGCCGGGCCAGTTGGCGCTGCAGCGTTCGCCTGGGCACGTTCGGGCACAGCCGCTGCAGGGCGGCGAGTCCCACTCCATCGGGATGCCCCGCCAACAAGTGCCGAAGGTTGTCTGCGGGCTGGAGAGGCATCAGGATTCCGAATCGCGCCACAATGGCGCCAGATTACGCCCTCATTCTGGCGCGATTTCAACAGTTTGGCGCGATTGTGGCGCTTACGGCGCGGAGCTGGCCTATGTCAGCGGCATGAGCTGGTACGGCACCCAGTACGGCGCATGCGTGGCGAAGTTCAGCCAGACGAACTGCACAGCCGCGTAATAGCCGAGGATTCCGACAACGACCGCGGTGCGGGCGCGGGTGGTCGTGGCCAGGCGTGGCAGCCTTGCAAATACATAAAGTTGCAGCGGGATCAGGTACAACGCCACCCGGTCCACCGCGGTCGAGGCGATCCCCACCAGTGGCACGCAAAGCAAGGCGAACGCCGCTATCCACAGCCACAGCTTGCGTTCCCCCGGTTCGGGCACCAGCCGCTTCCGAAACACGACCAGCAGCACGGCCGGCACCGCGTTCATGACTACGCGGATCGCGCCACCCGACGACTGCATGTCGGCTTCCACGTAGTTGGTCCACATCGCCTCGGCGCTTTCGGCCAGCAGCAGGTAGTACATCAGGCCGGTCGACAGCAGCACGATCGTGCCGGTCAGCAGCCGGTTGCGGCTGGACGCCAGCGCGGCGATGGGCAAGAGCAGCACCGCAGACTTGTGGAACAGCGCCCCCAGCGCAATGCAGATCACAAACGTACGGATGCGATGCTCGCCCAATGCCACCAAGCCGATCAGCGCCAGGCCCAACGCCACCGATTGCCGGGTATAGCCCATGCCGACCACGATCAGCATGTACGGCACCGCGGCAAGCAACGCGAGCCAGGGATTGGGCTGTCGCCGGCAGAACACCACCGTGCCGATCATCAGCACGGCGGCGTAGATCAGGTTCACGGTGTAGATGCTGCCACCCAGCCCGGCCACTAAACGGTTCAGCACATAGTGGCCGGGGTCGCCCATCCCAGCGGCCTCGGCAAAGCTCATGGTGGCCGCATGCTGGAAATGCGGCAGGTAGTTGAACCAGTCACCGCCTACTTCATGGCGCAGGCCGATCATCATTGCGAACAGCAGCCCGACGACCCACCACATCACACTCGCCTGTGCGGCGGGCAGTCTGCGCGGCACCAGCACGCCGAAGGCCGGAACCAGGAACATCAGCCAGAACGGCCACATCAGGCGTTGCCGCCTTCTTGTTCCAGCCACGCCTGGAACATCAGCACGGACCACAACCGGTAACCGAAGGAGCCCTCTCCGCGCTGGTGCCGCAGCCAGGTCGCACGGACCGGCGCAGGATCCAGGTAGCCTTCGCGCTTGAGCCGGTCCTCGGCCAGCAGGGCTTCGCCCCACTCACGCAAAGGGCCGCGCAGCCACTGGTCCAGGGGAATGCCGAAGCCCATTTTCGGCCGTTCCATCAGCGCGCGCGGCACATGCCGGTCCACCAGTTGGCGGAGCAGCCACTTGCCCTTGCCCCCACGCAGCTTCATATGCATCGGCAGCGACCATGCGAACTCGATCACGTCGCGGTCGAGGAACGGCGCGCGCGTCTCCAGCGACACCGCCATCGAGGCGCGGTCCACCTTCACCAGGATGTCGTCGGGCAGGTAAGTCAGGCCGTCCAGCGCCATCATCCGCGCCACCGGATCGTGCAGCTTCGGCCAACGCGCACGATCGTCGAGGAGGTTCGGCGGGAGGTTGCCTGCACCGACCATGCCGGCAGGATCGGGCCACTCCGAGACCAGCGACACGTACAGGTCATCGATGCTGCGCACATGGCGCAGGCGCGCGCCGAGCTTGTGCGCCTTGTCACCCGGCAAGGCGATGCCCCTGCGACCCGCCAGGGGCCCGAACAAACGGTTCACCGTGGGCGCGGGCACAGCCGTCAATGCCGCGCCCAGTGCACGTCGGAACGCCGGCGGCAGCCGGCGGATTCCGTCCCAGGTTTTCGGGCCGAGGAAGTAGCGGTTGTACCCACCGAACAGTTCGTCGCCCGCGTCACCGGACAAGGCCACGGTCACATGCTGGCGCGCCAGCTTCATTACCAGATGCGTGGGAAGTTGCGACGAATCGGCGAACGGCTCGTCGTACATCGCCGGCATCTGCGGCACCAGCGCCAGCGCATCGGCGCCGCTGAGGCGCAGTTCGGTGTGTTCCGTGCCCAGGTGCGCGGCGACCGCGCGCGCATGGGTTGCCTCGTCGTACTCCCCCTCCTCGAACCCGATGGTGAAGGTGCGCACCGGCCGGCTGCTGTTGGCCTGCATCAGCGCGGTGATCACGGTGGAGTCGATGCCGCCGGAGAGCAGCGCGCCCAGCGGCACGTCGGCGACCATTTGCCCGCGCACCGCATTGCCGAGATGCCCTTCCAACGCGTCGAGCGCATCGACATCCGAACCTGCGAAGGGCTGCGCCATGCCGCGTTCGGCCACGTCAGCCAGTGACCAGTAGGGCACCGGCTCGACCTCCCGGTGCCCCCCGCTCAGACGCAGGAAGGTGCCGGGCGGCAGCTTATGGATGCCCTGGTAAATGGAATACGGCGCCGGCACGTAGTTGTGTCGCAGCAACAGCGCCAGCGCGCCGCGATCGATAGCCGCGTTGAACGCCGGGTGCGCGCGGAGCGCCTTCAGCTCGGATCCGAACAGCAAGGTGTCACCCTGCCATCCGTAGTACAGCGGCTTCTCGCCGACGCGGTCTCGGGCGAGCACCAGCGCACGCTCACTGCGGTCCCACAAGGCGATGGCAAACATGCCGACGCTGGCCTGCAGGGTGCGCTCGATGCCCCAGGCCTCGATGCAGGCCAGTAGGGTCTCGGTGTCGGAGTGGCCGCGCCAGGCCGGTGCCGCGCCCTCGCCTTCCAGCCGCTGGCGCAACGCAAGGTGGTTGTAGACCTCGCCGTTGTAGGCCAGGACCCAGCGGCCGCTGGACGAGTGCATGGGCTGGTGCCCGGCGGGAGACAGATCCAGGATCGACAGGCGCCGGTGCGCGAGCGCGACGCCCGAGTCCTGGTCGCACCAGACTCCCCAGTCATCGGGCCCGCGACTGGCGATGCGGTCCGCCATGCCTCTTGCAAGAACAGTCATGACATCAGGATTCGCCGCACCTCGCGACAGGAACCCAGCCAGCCCGCACATCAGCGCAGCGCTGCTTGCTTGAGCAACCCAGCCAGGCGACCAGCCTGACTCTGGAGGCTGAACTCCTGCTCCACCCGCTGCCGCCCCGTCGCACCTAGCCGGTGACGCAAAGGCGCATCCACCAGCAGGCGCTCCAGCAGCACGATCCACTCTTCCGCGTCGCTGGCGAGAAAACCGTTTTTGCCTTCGCGCACGATGTCGATGTTGGCGCCTACCCGCGACGCCACAACGGGGAGCCCGCAGGCCATGTACTGGATGAGCTTGTAACCGCATTTGCCGAGTTCCCACGGCGTATCCTGCAGTGGCATCACCCCGATGTCGCACTGCTGTATCGAAGCCACTTCGGATTCCTCAGTCCAGTCCATGCGCTCGACGTCCACACCTGGCATGTCGATGTCCCCTGGGCCGATCACGCGCAGTTTGAAGGAATGCCGCGCAGAAAGCATTCGAAGTGGGGCAGCCAGATCCTGCAGGTATTGAGTCGTGGTCGAAGAACCCACCCAGACGATTCTCGGGATGTGGTCCGGTTCGCGGCGAAGCGAGACCGGGGGATACCGCTCGAGGTCGATGACAGTGGGCACGACTTCGACCTTCGGGGCACCTGCCTTCGCCGCACGCTCAGCAAGGTAGCGGTTGCCAGCGACAACCAGACTGGTTCCCGCCATCAGTCGATCGATCCGGTCTCCCAGCAGGCGACGCACCCAGCGACGACGGTGCAGGTCATAGTTGTGGAAGATGGCGTCGTCGAAATCCATCGCATAGGGCACGCCCTCCAGAAGCTTGCGCTCGACGGATGCCGGCAACCATGGCAACGCCTCCTTCTCGATCCAGACCAGATCGAACATTTTCCGCTGGCGCAGTGCGCGCAGCCGCGAGACGTAAGCTCGGAGCACGGTGGACGCCGAATAGCTGCCAGTGGCATATCTCTGCTGGAGTGCCGGATCGTCGAAGAACGGCTGCAGGGTGCAGCGAAATCCCCGCTTCTCCAGGACTGGCACGAACTGCATCGCCCGCAAACGGGACGACGCGCCAAGGCGACCGTAGCGAGAGAGGATGAGTACCTTCATCGGCAGTCCGCCTCTTCACGGGCGGGCGCCGGGCAGGTGCGCCCGCCGGAATGATCGGGTTCGCTCACGCGTCTTCGCCCATGCCGAGAAGCGCGCGCAAATATGACTCGGCACATGCGTCGAGCGAGTAGCGTTCCTCACCAAGAGCGCGGCAGCGTCGGCGAAACCCCTCCCGGTCGGGCAGCACCGTGTCCACGAACCAGTCGGCTGCCGCTGCAAGCTGTGGCGTCTCGAGAGTTGCGACCACAAACCCGCAGTCGACCGGCATCGAAGACGAGTCGCCAATCCCCCCGGTTATCACCGTCGGGACCCCACAAAGCAGATATTCCCCAAGCTTGATCGGTGCCGCAGCTCTCATCGAAAGCGTCTGCTGGATGAGTGCGACGCCTAGGTCGGCACACGCCAGATGTGCTGGCACCGTCTCAGGGAGCACCTGCTTGATCAGCACGACGTCGCGCAATGCCGGCTGCTCACCCAAACCCAATTCGACTTCACCCGGGTCGTTGGTGAGGATCAGGAATCGGGCATCTTCCCGTCGTTTCCGCACTGCTTTGAACAGATGCAGCATTTCCTGCAACCTGTATTTCGGACCCATGGATCCCGCATACACGATCAGGGGTTCATCCGGCCGAACCCCCAGACTGGCCCTCATGAGGTCGCGCAGAGCGGGCGAACCGGTTGCAAACGCACCACTGTCACGGCCATTCGCCACGACGTGAAACCGGGATGCATCGGTACCGGCACCGGCTCGCGCTGCAAGGATCTGGACGGCCTGTGAAGATCGCACCAGCACTCGATCCGCGCGGCGAACCGCCTGCGCCTCGACGTCACGCAAGAGGCGGTAGGAAGCGCTGTTGGCACGGTCCCCTGCGAACTCCACCCGTTCGTCCAGTGGAAGGCCGTCGGCATCGAATATCACCCGTCTGCCAATCCTCTTCGGCGTCAACAGCACAGCAAGGGCGGGCAACGTGCTTCTGGGCATCAGCACATCAATCGCGTGCTCGCGAATCTGCCTTCGTACATGCCAGGCCCCGAATATCGCGGTCAGTAGCGCGCCCAACGCCTTCGGCCTCCTTGCGACAATCACCGGTCGATAGGAGAACCCCGCCTCCTCGCACGCCCTTCTGGTGCGTTCAAGTCGTGTCGGATCGCCCCAGGTGAACTGCAGGATGTGGAAGTGAAAGCCAGCCGCCGCAAGCCTGGTAAAAATTGGCAGGAACAGAGTCTCGAGGTAGGGAACCTGCGGGCCATCCCACGTGATGAACAGGATTCTCATGCTGCCGATCCAACTCCCTGGAGTTTCGCCTGGACCGAACGAAGCAGCAGCTTCGCGATTTCCGGATCCTTGGCCGCGGCCGCAGTGGTCCGCCACGTAAGCCGGGGGAACTGTCGGTAAGCCTCAAGCCGCCTCGCGGTCCTCCGTTCCACCCGATCCAGTTCTTCAAGCAGCACCCGCGGATTGCGCTCCAGCGCAGGGGTCCTGGCAAGCGCCACTTCAAGGTCGCGCCGTCTCTGCGCCAGGCCGGTCATCGCCCATTGGCTTCGCCTTGCCGCCGCAGCATACAAGGCGGCCTTGTCCGCGACTGCGCTGAAATTGGTGATGTTCTCCGCGTGGGTCCGGTAGCTGACGAGCTTCTCGTCGACGTAGCGGATTTCACCTAGCAGATAGCTCCGGAACGAGATCGCATTATCTTCGAAAACCACACCCTCCAGCAGCGGGCCGAAGAAGTCGAAGACGTCCCTGCGCCACGCATGCGTGGCCCCGATCAGGGGGCGCTGGTTCCGGACCATCGATCTGTCCGTGTAGCCGGACGGGTTGCCAGGGAATTGCCGCTCCAGCGCCCTCCCGTCGTCATCGATGTAGGTTGCGCCCGACCATACAGAGTACGTGTGCTCGGGATCGCTCTCGAACACGCTCATGACCTTCGAAACCCGTCCGGGATGGGAAATATCGTCTCCGGCTGCAACAACGATGACCTCACCGCGGGCCAAGCCCATGATCTTGTTGACATGCCCTCCGATGCCGAGATTTTCGCGATTCCGGTTCAGGACGAGATCGTGCGCCCCGTCGTAGCTGTCGGCGAAGTCACGAATGATCTGATACGTGTTATCGGACGACGCATCATCGGAAATGATTATCTCCAGTCGCCCATAATCCTGGGACACGGCTCCAACAAGCGCTTCGCGAATGAAGCGCTCCTGGTTGTATGCGAACAGCGCAAACGTGACCAGTGGTTGTTGCTGCATCTCAGTCACGCCATACCCCCGCCTTCATCATCAGACTTCTGCTCGCTGCCGCGATCCGACCCAGCGGCCCGCCCAGGTTTGCCATGTGGCCGAGTCTTGCCAGGCCGGACAAGCCAAGCGCCCCCGCGGAAGCCAATCCCAGCCCAGCCCCCAGCCACTTCGACCATCCACCCACAATGAACACCAGCATCGCCAGCACAAAGATGACGAGCAACTGGGCCAGCACCTTTCGCCGCCATCTAAACCCTGTTCGCCGCCGCGCCAGCCAGTACACCAATGGCAGATACAGCACATACATGCCTAGAAACGCCAGTCCAGTCGCCTCCACGCCCACTACAGGGAGCGCAATCCAAGTCAGGGCAATCAAGGCGCCCATCGCTATCGTTTCTGCGATCAGGTAGACGCGTCCGTCGCCGGCGGCCAGCATGACGAAGCCCAACGGCCAGCTCGCAACCTTCAGAACGTCGCCCAGCACCTGCCAGCGCAACACGCTGACAGCGTCATCGAACTCCTTCGAGTAGAGCAGCTCAATCAGCCAAGGCGCCAGGCCAAGCATCCCGAGCAGAAGAGGCCCTGCGAGCAGCAGCGCAACCTCGCTTTGCTCGTTCACTAGCGCGTTGGTAGCCCGGTGATCGCGAATGGTGGCGGTGAGGCGCGGGTAGTAATCGGTGCCCATGGCACCGAGCACGAGACCGATGTAGGTCATCGCAATCATCCATGACGCTTGGAATTGACCAAGCGCGTCTACGCCAAGTTCCCGCTGCACCAAGATCCGCATTGCTAAATGCCCAGCCGTGCCCACCACTCCCGCGGCCATGAACGCGGCGCCAAGCCGCGCGAGCGTTGCCCACTGGTGGGCGAGTGCAGGAAAGGAGGTGGCCGGCGCCACGATCGGCGGGAGGCGCGACACGTACCATAGGCTTGCCGTGAAGCTTGCCAGTGGCGTGGCCAGGATAAAGGCGAGGAGCCCGCGTTCTCCCCAGACCGCCAGCGCGCAAACCCCGAGAGCAGCTGACGCGAAGCCGGAGGCGATGCTCACGCGCGCCAGGTCGCCGATTCGGCGAAGTCCGTTGAGCAAGGCCGCTTGCGAACCAGATGCCACCGTAAGTGCCACCCCAAGGGCAAGCCAGCCGATTGAGCCGCCCATTGCAGGGTCATGGAGTACGTGGACTGCGATCAGGTCGCGCAGCGTCCACACGAGCATCGCACCGAGTGCGGCCAAGCCAAGAGTGCCCCAGAACAGGGCGCGGCGGGCGGCCGCTATGGCTGCGTCGTCGTCTCGTCCGACGGCTTCGGCGATCTGCCTGGTGCCGACGGTGCCGAAGCCCAGTGCCGACACGGCCGACGCAGCGGACATCAAGCTCTGCAACAGCCCGATCATGCCCACCCCGGCCGGCCCCAGGAGCACCGCCGCCACCTTCATCTTCACCAGGCCGACCAAGATGTTGATCAGTGAGGCGCCGCCGATGATGGACGACGAGCGCAGGATCTGTCGGTACGAACCGCTCTCGCTCACCTTGACAGCACTGCCTCTGCAACGGCGGCAACAACTTGTTCCGCAGCTTGGGCCGAAAGTTGCGGTCCGATCGGGAGGCTCAGCACTTCCCCCGCCATCCGCGAGGCTAGCGGGAACGCGTCCGCACCGAACTGGGCGTCGGCATAGGCCTGCTGCTTGTGCGGGGGAATCGGATAGTGGATGAGACAATCGATACCTGTCTCCGCAAGACGCCGTTGCAACGCATCTCGTTGCGGGTGCCCGACCACGAACAGATGCCACGCAGGCTCGGCCCAGTCGGGCACGTGCGGCAGCACCAGCCCGGTGTCGCGCAGTCCGTCCAGGTAGATCCGAGCCAGCGCGGCGCGCCGGGCGTTCCAGGCATCAAGGTGGGCGAGCTTGACCCGCAGCACCGCGGCCTGCAGAGGGTCCAGACGGCTGTTGTAGCCCTGCACTTCATTGACGTACTTCACCCGCGAACCGTAGTTGCGCAGCACACGCAGACGATCGGCGAGCGCGTCGTCATCGGTGGTGACGGCACCGCCGTCGCCCAGCGCGCCCAGGTTCTTTCCGGGATAGAAGCTCCATGCCACGGCATCGCCGTGCGCACCGAGCCGTTTGCCCTTGTAGCGCGCGCCGTGCGCCTGCGCCCCATCCTCCAGCACGCGCAGACCGTGCTTGCGGGCGATGGCCAGGATCGGATCCATATCGGCCGGCTGGCCGTACAGGTGCACCGGCAGGATGACCTTGGTGCGCGGGGTGATGGCGGCTTCGATCCGTGCCGGGTCGATGTTGTGGGTGGCCGGATCAGGCTCCACCGGCACCGGCACCGCGCCACACTGGCTGACTGCCAGCCAGGTGGCGATATAGGTATTGGACGGGACGATGACCTCGTCGCCCGGCCCCACGCCCATCGCGCATAGCGTCAAGTGCAGGGCGTCCAGACCATTGGCGACGCCAATGGCGTGCCTGGCATCGCAATAGGCGGCGTAGTCGGTTTCGAAAGCGTCGACTTCCGGGCCAAGGATGTAATACCCACTCGCCAGGACGCGAGAAACGGCGGCATCAATCTCTCCCTGCAGCTCGCGATACGCTGCCCCAAGGTCAAGAAAAGGGATCACTGCGCCAGCCCTTGCGCTTTCATGTAGTCACCATAGTCCCGGTAGTAGTCGTCTTCGTCGTAGCGGTTCGAGGCCAGCACCATGCAGACAGAGCCGGATGAGAAGTTGTCCAGCTCGCGCCAGATCATCGAGCAGATGTACAGGCCCGTGTAGGAACGGTTGAGATGGAAGCGCCGCTTCTCGCGCCCGTCATCCAGCATTACGTCGAAGCTGCCCGACATGGCCACGATCAGCTGCTGCAACGCCTTGTGGGCATGCCCTCCACGCTCCGCACCACCAGGGACGTCGTACAGGTAGTACACGCGCTGGATGTCGAACGGGATGTGCTGTCCACCTTCGACGAAGGTCAGGTTACCCCTCGGGTCGGAGATTTTCGGCAGGTCCACAAGACGACAATCATCGAGCGGCATGTCGATCCTCCGCCACGACTCGCGCAGGGTTGCCAACGACAGTTGCCCCATCTGGTACATCTTTTGTCACCACCGCGCCTGCGCCGACCATCGCCCCCTGTCCAATGCGGATGTCTGGAAGGATTACAGCCCCTGCACCAATGGAGCATCCCTTCTCCAGGTGAGTCGCCAACAGCTCGAAGTCACGGCGGCCGCTACGGGGATGACGATCATTTGTAAACGTCACGTTCGGACCGATGAACACGTCGTCGCCAACCCGCAACCCATCCCAGAGCTGGACACCGGACTTCACCGTCACCCGGTCACCAATCACGACATCATTTTCGATCAGGCAGTGCGAGCAGATATTGCAGTCGGATCCGATCACGGCTTGGGGCAAGATCACCACGTACTGCCAGATCCGGGTCCCCTCGCCGATCTTCGTTGCTTGCACATCGGAAAGCGGATGAATCTCCGCAGGCCGCGCGTCAATCATTGGTGTCTACCCGAGCGGATTCCCGCTTTGCCAGCCCCCTGAAATCAAGGCAAGGCAACAGCACGGGCCCATACCGATGGCGAGCGCTGAGTGTCAGCAGTTGCTCGCGCATGGCGCCATACAGGATCGACGCACCATTCACGGCCACCAGCCGCCTGCGTTCGTCCAGGTCCCCATCATGGTCGATGGTGAACAACCCCTCGGCTTCGATCATGAAGCTGTATGGAAACACCGAGTCATCGGCAGGAGCATGGTCGAGCTTGAGCGTGACCACGAACTCATGCGGATCGACAGTGTCCGGTTCCGCATGGGAGATTTGTGGCTGCAACGCTTCGGCCTGAAGCGCGGGATACATCTGCCCGGCGTCCAGATGCGGGAACTCCACCACCTGTGCACGACAGGAGAGCGAGAACGCATTGAAGTGGTAGTGCTTGAGCTGAAGCATGGCCGCTTGCATTAGCAGGCCTCGCGCATCATGGGGAGATCGTTGAACACGTGCCCTGTTTCGACCAGCCGGTTCATATAGGACGCGCGCTGCCAACTGTTCTGGTTGAGTCGGCGCGCCGTTTCGAACATCGCCTGGGTCCGGGCATGGGCGTGCTGCGCGTCATCAAGCAGCCGACGGATGTCGTTCTTGATGTGCGGGACTTCCCACGGCTGCGCCGCTCGTGCCTGACGCGACCCACGCAGGATGACGTCGAACTCCAGCCCGATCGCCTCGCAAAGCTCGTGCAGGGTCTTCAGCGTGAGATTGGCACCACCGCCCAGCACCTTGCTGATGCGGCTGGGCTTCCAATCGAGCTTCTCCGCCAGCTGGGTCCGCGTCATGCCTGCTTCGTGCAGTGCGCGCGCAAGGTCGGTGGCGATTTCCTGCGCCTTGATCTCGAAACGGAAATCGGCGTCTTCCCAGACGTCGCTGAACAGGGCGGTGATGTCGTTTCGGGGCTGCTTCATGGTGTTGCTCCCGGAGGGGCGGGCGGGTTTTCGACGTCGAAAAGCCTGAGCGAGCCGGCTTTTTCAGCGTCGAGGAAAGCTTTGACTTGCCGTTCAAGGGCTGAGGTTTCAGCAGTCGACAGCTTGTCCTTGCGCTTCACCAGCGCATCGGTCAGCAGGATCAGGCGGTCCTGGCCATAGTGGAAAACGATGCGGATGTCGCCGTTGCGGATCCGCCAGAGCACGTGCTCCTGCCCGTCGTGACGGAAGCGGTGGATGTCATGGCATTGTTTCTCGTCATAAAACACCGGCAGAGGCTTTCCCGAGGCGGCCACCTTCACCAGCTTGTCCAGAGCGGCCAGGGCGGCCTTGCGGTCCCTGATCGACTGCATCCCAGCGATGTGCTGCAACAGCTGGCACGCCGCAGCGTCCGCCTCGTCACACGGGGCGTAGAGACGCCAGCAGCCGGGCTCGGCGACCGGCTCCGGCGTTTCACGACCCAAGGCCCGATAGTTGATCCGGAGGAGGTGGAGGGGCATTTTAACTTATAAGTGAAGTTTTGGGGAGACCTTGGAGCACCGAGGCTCAGAGTCGCCCATCCACCGCTTCCCGCGGCAACACATACTTCACGTCATACAACACCGCCCCCGGCTTGCCATGCGCGCGTATCCCCGCCGCACCCAACTTCCGGAACTCGTCGTGCCCCACCGCCACCACGATGGCGTCGTACTCCCCCTCGCCCGGCTTGCACAGGCTCAGCCCGTACTCGTGCTTCGCCTCGCCCGCGTCCACCCACGGGTCGCACACGTCCACGCGCGCGTTGTAGCCCTGCAGCGCACCGATGATGTCCACCACGCGCGTGTTGCGCAGGTCCGGGCAGTTCTCCTTGAACGCCAGCCCCAGCACCAGGATGCGTGAGCGCACGGGGTTGATCCCGTTGCGCACCATCAGCCTGATCACCTGGTTGGCCACGTACTCGCCCATGCCGTCGTTGGTGCGGCGCCCGGCCAGGATCACGTCCGGGTGGTGCCCCACTTCCTGCGCCTTGTGGGTCAGGTAGTACGGATCCACGCTGATGCAGTGCCCGCCCACCAGGCCCGGGCGGAACGGCAGGAAGTTCCACTTGGTGCCGGCGGCTTCCAGCACTTCCAGCGTGTCGATGCCCAGCTTGTTGAACAGGATCGCCAGGTCGTTGACCAGGGCGATGTTGAGGTCGCGCTGGGTGTTCTCGATCACCTTGGCGGCCTCGGCCACCTTGATGCTGCTGGCCTTGTGAGTGCCCGCGGTGATCACGCTGCGGTACAGAGCGTCCACGAAGTCGGCGGCCGCAGGCGTGCTGCCCGAGGTCACCTTGAGGATGGTGGTGACGCGGTGTTCCTTGTCGCCCGGGTTGATGCGCTCGGGGCTGTAGCCGCAGAAGAAGTCCTGGTTGAACTTCAGGCCGCTCAGCTGCTCCAGGATCGGCACGCACACTTCTTCAGTGCAGCCGGGGTACACGGTGCTCTCGTACACCACCGTGTCGCCGGGCTTCAGCACCTTGCCCAGTGCTTCGCTCGCCTTGCGCAGGGGCGTCAGGTCCGGGCGGCGGGCGCTGTCGATCGGCGTGGGTACGGTGACGATATAGACGTTGCAGCGCGCGATACCCTCGGGTTCGCTGGTGAACTCCAGACGCGCGGCTTCCTTCAGCAGCTCGGGCTCCACTTCCAGGGTGCTGTCGCGCCCGGCGCGAAGTTCGCCGATGCGGGCTTCGTTGATGTCGAAACCGACGGTGTCGTACTGCTTGCCGAACTCGACCGCCAGCGGCAGGCCTACATAACCAAGGCCGATGATGGCGATGCGGGTGTGGGCGGGATCCGGGGGGGATTGCACGTAGGTCATCCTTGTAACGGCGTCGCGGTGTGCCGGTGGAGCGGCGGTCAGGCGATGGTGGCGTGGTGGCTGGCCACATACCATGGCACTGCTTCGTCGAGCCCCTGGGTGAAGCGATGGGTAGGGGCATAGCCCAGCAGGCGCCGCGCCTTGCCGATATCAGCCTGGCTGTGGCGCACGTCGCCAGCGCGGAAGTCGCGGTAATGCGCCTGTACGGCCGGCTCGACGCCGTGCGGTCCAAGGCGCTGGCGCAGGGCATCGAACAGGCCATTGAGGGTGGTGCGGTCGCCCACGGCCACGTTGTAGACCTGGTTGAGCGCTTCCGGGTTCGTCGTGGCAGCAGCGAGCAGGTTTGCCTGCACCGCATTGGCCACGTAGCAGAAGTCGCGGCTGGTCTCGCCATCGCCGTTGATCCACACCGCGTCACCGCGAATCAGCGCCGCCGTCCACTTCGGGATGACCGCGGCGTAGGCGCCGTCCGGGTCCTGCCGTGCACCGAACACGTTGAAGTAGCGCAGCCCGATGCTCGGAAAGCCGTAGCTGCGGGCAAACACGTCGGCATACAGTTCGTTGACGTACTTCGTTACGGCGTACGGGCTCAACGGGCGGCCGATCGTGTCTTCCACTTTGGGAAGGCCGGGGTGGTCGCCATAGGTACTGCTGCTGGCGGCGTAGGTGAAGCTGCGCACACCGGCATCGCGTGCGGCCACCAGCATGTTGAGGAAGCCCCCGATGTTGACCGCATCCGTGGTCCGCGGGTCTTCCAGGCTGCGCGGCACGCTGCCGAGCGCCGCCTGGTGCAGCACGTGGTCCACGCCGGCGCAGGCGCCATGGCAGGCCTGCGCGTTGCGGATATCACCGTCGATGAAGCGGAATCGTGCCCACTGCGCGGCGCTCACCAGCCCGCGCACCTCGGCGAGGTTGCGCTGGTGGCCGGTGCTGAAGTCGTCCAGACCAACGACATGCTGGTCGAGCCGCAGCAGGGTCTCCAAAAGGTTCGACCCGATGAAGCCGGCCACGCCGGTGATGAGCCAGGTCCGCGGGGCGGCAGGCAGGGCCTGCAGGAGGTGCTGGTATGCAGTCATTTGCGGGTGGAGCGTCCTGGTGGTGCGGTGATGCAGGCAGCATCCGGAAGTGCAAGCCCGGGTGCATCCGCGTCGAGCCTGTTGGATGCAGCCACCGATTATGCCGGGTTCGGGCGGGCGTGACGGGTCGTGGCTGCAACGGCGGCCAGCGCGGCGGCGACCGCCAGCATCGCTGGCGTACGGAGCGGGTAATCGACGTACGAGTGCGCCAGCACGACGACGAGACCGAGCAGCGCGGCCTGCGGCAGGACACGCTGGCGCGCCGGCAGGCGACGGATGGCGCCAATTGTGGCAACCAGCAGCGCCGCGCCTGCGAGCATGAGCGCGACTGCGGGCAGCCCCGCCTCGAGCGTCCATTGGAGGTACTCGTTGTGGGCGTGGTTGACGTAGTCGTCCATCAGCAATTCGTCCGGCGCTTCCTGCTCGAATACCGGCACGTAGCTCCCGACGCCGCTGCCAGTGGCCAGGTAACGGCTGGCGATCTCGCCAGTGGCCGCGCGCAGCGGCGCACGCAGTTCGTCCACTGCATCCAACTGCATCCACCGCAACGCGGCCAGCAGGCCACTACCGGCCACCGCCACGCCACCCACGAGTGCGAGACGGCCGCGGCGCGAGCCACGCCACAGCGGCCACTGCAACGCTGCAACCATCCCAAGTGCCAGGATCACCAGCACCACGCCGGCACGCGAGCCGGTCAGTGGCAGGGCGACAAGCGACAACAGCAGGACCACCGTGCTGCCCAGGACCGCCAGCGCCCGGTGTCGTCGGCGCTGCGGCCATGCACCCAGGGCATGCGCCAGACCCGCGCACGCCAGCGTGGCGGCAACTACGAGCAGCGTGGCCTGGTGGTTGGGATTGGCGAAGAATCCGTTCATCGCCGGGGCCCACTGCGGGTAGGGGTTCAGAACACTTTCCTGTGGCGCGCCGAGCTGTGCGACGCCCAGCAGAAGGCTCCCCATCGCCAGAGCGACGACCGTCATGAGCACGATGCGCTGGCCGGTGGCGGGCAGCCCCAGCGTCAACACGAACACGGCCGCAGCTGGAAGCAGTGCCAGCACCGCACCGCGCACGCCAACGGGAGCCAGCGTCCACTGCGCGGGCGCTGTCGCGCCCATGGTCAACAGATCGTGCTGCAGCTCAAGCCGTCCTTTGCCCCCCCACTCGGCAGGAACAGGCACCAGCTGGAAAAGGGGAAGCAGGACAACGAGCGCCGCGAACACCAGCCAGGCTGCCGGCAGCGTGCCCAGGGGGGCCTGCGCCCTGCGCCACGCACCCCAGGCCAGCAACGGGATACCCATTGACGCGGCGACCGTCAAACCCGCTCCTGTCTGTTGCGAACTCCCGCCTGCCAGCAGCGTGACTGCAAGGAGGCCGCATGCCGCACACGCGGCTGCGACATCCCCCGTATCCATGGCGGTGTGCGAAGTGTCCATCCGGCGCATTACCTGATACGCAACGAAAACGGGACGGGGGCGACCCCGTCCCGCTCGTTACCACGCGATGTGGATCAGCGGCTGATCGGCGGCGGAGGCGGCGCCGGCTGGTCATCCATCGTGGCTTCGGCAATGCCGGCGATCGCGGCGACCGAGCCGCCGATGATGCCCACGGCGGCCAGATCGACGCCGGCGGCAGTTCCGCCACCGGCAGTGGCACCACCGCTGGTGCCCGCGGCGGCCACGCAGGTTGCCGGCACGCTGAACACGCCTGCGGTCGACAGCGCCTGCGAGCACCCATTCGGATACACCAAGGTCGCGCGGCTGCCTTCGGCAAGCATGACGCGGCTGCCGGAAGGAACCTGGCTACCCGATGCCGCCGGCGTGAACTCACCGCCCTGGCTGATCATCGCGCTGCCGGAATCAACGCGAAGCGTTGCGGTGACCTGGTCCTGCGCAAAGGCGGGAGCCGAGATTGCGGCCGCCATCAGCGCGGCGAGATAGAGGGGCTTGTTCATATGGCGTCCTTCCGATGTAGGGGGTATCCGACCAAGACAGGCCGGCACACAGGATAAGCCCCCCGGGAGTCGAACGCAACGCCCTTCAGCGCAAATTTGCTGCCGAATCAAGCGGATATGTGACGTTTGCGTGTAGAAGGCTCAATGAATGCGCTCGATCCGTACGTCGGCAACGTGCAGTTCGCCGCGCAGTGCCTGTGCCACCCCCTGCGGGGCGGGGTTTACCAGCCGCAACCACTGCCCTGCACATTGGTTGTCGTCCGGCACGGTGAACTCGAGGCTGGTATCACGCCAGCTGGTGGCGTCCTGGATCCTGGCCCCGGTCGCGATGGGGGTACGATCGCCACACGTAAGCGACCATTCCAGCCCGCGACTGGCTCGGAGGCCGACGGTGCGCATGCGCACATGCAGCCGGTGCGGGCCCGGCGCCAGCAGCAGTGGCTGCTCGAGCCCGACCGCGGCCACCGGCCGGCCCAGGAAGGTGAAACGCATCGCGTGGCCATTGTCGAGGGCAATACGCTGCGCGACGACACCGGGTGTGCGGCGCAGGCGCCAGTCGAACCCGACGGACGAGGGCGGCCGCGAGAAGTCCCCGTTCCAGGGTTGCTGCAAGCGCTCCACCGGTCCGGCAAGCGTGCCGGCCCAGTGCGCGTAGGCTTCACCCCAACGGCCAGCGCCGATCAGATGGTCCAGCCAGCGCGCGATATCGGCCTCGTCGAGTTGGCCATGGTGCCCCAGCGCGCCATGCAGGGTGTCGACCGCTCCGGCCGCACCATGCCGCTGCGTATGCCGCAGCAGTCCGGCGCGCCATCGCGGGTGCTGCGCGAAGTGGCGCGCAATCGCATCCGCAAACTGCGGATCGGCGGCAAGGTCCCCCAACGCCGCGAGCACAGTGTCGCGATGACGGGGCGATACCGTCATCAACGCGTCCAGATGACGCATTGCGCTCGCGTAGTCGCCATGGCGCAGGTGGTGCGCGGCCAGCCAGCTGCGGGTATGGGGATCCCGGGGTGCCCGCCGCACGGCGATTTCATAGCGGGCAAGGACTTCTTCTTCCGTGCCGTTGTCGGCAAGTGCCCGCGCGAGCAGCGCGAACGCTTCGCCGTGCAACGGCTCACGCGCAAGCACTGCGCGTGCAACTGTCGCCGCCTCGTCCCGCACGCCCGCGGCCAGGTGCGCCCGCGCCTGGGCCAGGTCGGTTTGGACGTCGTCTGCATCCCCACGCGTGGCGAACAACCAGCCCGAGAGGCCGACGAGCAGGAGCAGGAAAATGCCGAACACCACTTTGCGCAGGGGCGTCATCGCGCCGGCTCCAGTTGCACGCTCGCAACCTGCCAGTGGTCCAGTCCACGCTCGAGGCGCACGTGCATCAGCCCCGTTTCCATGGTGGTACCGAGATGTTCGAGCTGGTAGGCCGTGTTGAGGCTGGCGGCCTCGTCGCCGAGGGTCCAGTTGGGCGAATGCAGGGCAAGTTGCGCCTCGTGAACAACCGCCACGCGCGACTCCAGTCCGGTCCGAACCGCCTGCACGGTGCGCTCGACCGCGGTGCTACGCCAACTGGGCGGTGCGACCGCCGGCGACACCAGGTACCTGGCCAGGTGCGCCACGGTGGCATCAGCTTCGCGGAGGAGCTGGTAGGGGTCGGGAGCTGGCGATGCCGGCGCTACCGGGACGGTGTCACGCTGCAATGGGGCAGGCGGGTCATTCACTACGACCGTCGCGGCTGGGCCCGCAACGACGGGTTCGTCCACTGCCGGCGCCGTGACAGGCACGGGCGATGGTATTTCAGGTGTTGTCGTTTCAGGCGGGACCGGACCGGAAACCAGGGAGCGCGAAGCCGCGGGTTGCTGCCCGGTTGCAGGCGTGATGGACGTGATCTCGCGCTGGGGCGGCAGCGCATGCGCCGCGGGCTTCGGATTGCGTTCTGGACGCGAAGTGCCAGGGGTCTCCTCCACGGCTGCGGGTCGGCTGGCGATCTCCCGCGTCTGCGGTGATCCGGCCTCGGCGTCGAGGTGTGGTTCGTGCGCCCGTGCAGGCGGCTCATCCCAGTCGACGATCCTGCCATCGCCGCGCACGGCCACCCAGGTCAGCATCAGGCAGAGCAACGCCAGCAACAGCACAAGCAACGGACCTGTGCGGCTTGCGGACTGACCCATGGCGACTGGCACGGCGAGCCCAGGCGCAGGCCGACGCACTCCAACAGGGCGGATCTCCTCCTGTTCGATGGCTGGATCGAACATGGCGTCATACCGCCGCCGCAGCGATGGGGTACGGACCTGGTTCCAGGCCTGGTTCACCCGGTGCGCGAAGGTCTCCTCCCATTCGAGCGCACCGGGATTGCGATCAGGGTGCAGCCAGCTCAGCAGCAGGCGGTGGTGCCTGCGCAGTAACGCGTCGCTCGATCGGGCATCCCCTCCGAGCACGCGATACGCATCACCGTTTGCGGCGAACAACACCTGCTGTACGAAGAACCGGGCAGCTTCCCGCAGGTGATCCGGCGCGACCCGCATCCGCTCCGCAGCCGAGCGCTGCGCGGACGTCGACCCGGACGCCACTTCGAGGAGTTCGGTCATCCCCCCCGGCAGCGGCCGTGCCCACAGCACATTCCGATGCGCCGGTGACCGCAGTAGCCCCAGCGCGAGTTCGAGCGCCTCTCCCCCTGTGGCCATCACGTTGCCCCCGCGTCAACCCTTGCCCAGCTTGGGCGTGGTTCCGTAGGCGTAATAGGACTCGTAGTCGTAACCGTATCCGGCGACCTTGGCGTCGTAGTGCGTCAACAGTCCCCCGATCAGGTGCGCCCTCGCCGCCGCCAGGCGCTTGATTGCCGACTGCGCCGTCTTGATGCGCGTCTTGCCGGAATACACCACCAGCAGAGTTCCGCTGACGACGTTCGAGAGAATGGGGGCATCGGCGATGCCTAGTACCGGTGGGCCGTCGATGATCACCTGGTCGTACTTCTCTGCGGCGATCGTCAGCATCGACAACAGCCGGCTCCCTGACAACAGCTCGGCGGGATTGGGTGGCAGGGGGCCGGCCAGGATGACCTGCAGCCGCTCGTCATCGGTGTCGCGGATCACCTGCGAAATGCTGGCGGCACCGGCAAGCAGGCTGGAGAGACCCTGTTCCGCGCGCATGCCGGTGACCCGATGGAGCGATGGATTGCGCAGGTCGGCTTCGACCAGGAGCACGCGCTTGCCGAGCTGGGCGAAGTTGCGCGCCAGCGTAAGCGCCGTCGTCGACTTGCCCTCGGCGGCGCTGGGACTGGTGACCAGGAGCACCTTGGGCACACCGCGATCAGTGGAGAACTGCAGCGCCGTGCGCACCGAGCGGTAGCTTTCCGAGAATGCCGACCTCGGGTCGGCGAGGGCCTCGGCCACGGTGCCCTTGCGCAGGTTGGGCACCACGCCCAGAAGTGCCAGGCGCAGGTGCTGCTCGAGGTCTTCGGGTGTCTTGATCGTGTCGTCGAGGAACTCGAGCACGAATGCGACCAGAACCCCGAGCATCAGGCCCAGCATCAGGCCAATCGCCAGGTTGAGGGGCAGGCTGGGCTTGTAACGACTGGTCGGCACCATCGCGCGATCGACGATGGAGATGTTGTTCGTCCCCACTCCCGCGCCGGCGGCCACGCCGACTTCCTTGTAGCGCTGCAGCAGGCTGTCGTAGAGCTGGCGATTGGTGTCGGCTTCGCGACGCAGGATGTTGTAGTCGATCGAACGGTTGTCGACATCCAGCGTGCGCGTGCGCAGCGTGTTGAGCTGGGCGACCAGCATGTTTTCCCGGGACTGTGCGGCGTCGTATTCCGCCCGGATGGAAGCACGCACGGAGGCACGTTCCTGTTCGATCTGCCGGTCGACCTCCTCGATCTGCCCCTGCAGCGCCTGCATGCTGGGATAGTCCGGCTTGTAGGTCTGCAACTGCTGCTGGTACTGCGCGTTGAGCGTGGCGCGCTGTTGCTGCAGCGTGTTGAGAATCGAGTTGCTGATGGCGCCGGCCGGCAGCGCACCGCCCCCGGACACCTGGTTCCACGCGGCCTGCGCGCGGATGCGCTCGCTCTGCGCAGCCGCCAGCGCTTCGTTGAGCGCACCCAGGTTCTGGCTTTCCAGGCTTTGCCCGCTTTCGCCACTCGCGACGATGTTTTCCCGCGAGGCGAAATCGACAAGTGCGCGCTCGGATTCTTCCAGCCTGCCCTTCGCAAGCGCGAGCTGCTCTTCCAGGTACCTGCTGGCATACGAGGACGCGTCGAACTTGCGCTCGATGGCATGGGCGATGAAGCCGTCGGCGACCGCGTTCACCACTTGCGCACTGAACGCGGGCAGGGTCGAATCGAAGTGCACGCGCACCAGCCGCGAATTGCGAACCGGCTCGACCGTCAGTCCCTGTCGCACGATCCCGACAGCCTGTCCCAGGTTGGCGAGCTGGTCGGCCTCGGCTTCCGTTTCGCCTCCAGGCTCCGCGCCGTCGCTGGACTGGGGGCGCAGCGCGCTGGTGGCGCGTTGCCACCAACCTGTCGCATCCAGTCGAGCCACCGTCGCGGCGTCGATGTTCAATTCGTTGGCGACACGTTCCGCGAGGGAGCGGCTCTGCAGCAGCTCGTATTGCGTGGTCAGGAAGTCCGGTGCCGCAGCTTCCGCGTTGCCAACGCCCTCGACCTGCAGGATCTGCACGGATTCGCGATCGATCTGCAGGACTGCCGTCGCCCTGTAGATCGGGGGCATCATCAGGGTGGCGATCAGCGCCAGCGCCACCACTGCAGCAAGGATGCCGAGCACAAGCCACCGGCGTTTTACCAGGATGCGCCAGTACGCGAGAAGATCGATTTCGTCGCTGTCGGCGTCCTTCCTCTCGTCGAACATCTCCACCGCAAGCGCGCGGGAGCCAGCGGGCTGCAGGGGCCTGTCGCTGTTGGCCGGAAGGTTGCTCCCGCTATCGCCATCCGGCGGAACCGGAAGCTGGTCGTCATGCATTGGTGGCTATCCTGTTGAATCCGTTCAGAGCGCGAAGAACAGGCCGAGGGCCGGAACCGTGCGCAGGAACTCCCGGAACGCGGACTTGCTGCCCGAGCGTTCAATTACGATGACGTCGTCGCCATAGATCTGCGGATCGGGCATGGCACCGCGTCGAACCGCGGCCATGTCGAACGCCGCTGCCATGCGCTCGCCATTCACGTGCCGGAACAGCACGATGCCTTCAAGGTCGGCGAACTCGTCGAGCCCCTCGGCCATGGCGATGGCCTGCAGCAGCGTGGTACGGCCGGTCAGTGGATAGATGCCCGGTTTCTTGACCGCCCCCTCCAGGGTCACCCGCTGGCTGGTGTATTCCTTGACGAAGATGCTTACCTGCGGATTCTGCAGGTAGCCTTCCGCATACCGCGTTGCCAGGTCGCGCTCGAGTTCGGGGATCGTGCGGCCGCCGGCCATCACGCTGCCGACCAGTGGCACGTTGATGAGGCCGTTGGAATTCACGCGCGCCTGGTGCTTGAGTTCGTCCACCCCGAACACGCTGATCTCCAGGAGATCCTGCGCCCCGATCCGGTAGTCCGTCGCGCCTTCGTAGGCACCGGAGTCGGTCGTGGTATCGGGCGGCGGGAGCACTCTGCCCATGTTCACGCTATGCGCGGACCGGTTGGGCGAAGCGCACGCCGACAGCACCAGCGCGAAGAGCGCCACAAACAGGAGTCGTGAAATCTCTCTCATCGGGCACCTCGTGGGATCAGGGGGACATCAACTCGCACGCAGCAACCTGCCCAGAAAACCACGTCGCGGGGACGGTGGCGCAGGTGCCACCAGGGGCGGCAGTGTATCCGGTGCGCTGTTGGCGAGGATGCCGGCCGGCCGGGAATCAACCAGATGGCGCGCCTCCTCCTGTCCCACCAGCGCCGCGGCGGCATCACGGGCTTCGGACAGCACCGGAGGCCGCCGCCTGGGATGGTGGGCATCGGTTGCCAGCAGATGGCAATGGCCCTCGCCGATGAATCGCTCCGCCCAGTACTTGGGCCGGCGACCGTGGCCACCGGTGAGCGCGGCAGCCGTCACCTGGATCCAGGCGCCGCGGTGCGCCACCCTGACAAACGTGTCGAAATGCTGCTCCACCCATGACAGCCGCTCCGGATGCGTGATCACGGGGACAATTCCTGCGGCCAGCAACTCGAACAGCGTCTCCTCCAACCGCGGCGGTGCCACGTGGTGGGGGGGCTCGAACAGCAGGTAGCGTGAACCGGCAATGGTCGGCACGCGTCCGCTACGGATGCCTTCGACCAGACCGTGGTCGAGGTGGACGTCGGCGCCCTCGACCAACCGCATCGGGATTCCCTCGCGATCGAGTTCCGCCTGCAATGCGAGGACGGCCGCCCGGATCTGGGGGCCGGTGTTCTCGTACAGGCCCGGGTAGATATGGGGCGTACACGCCGTCACGCGGATGCCATCGTCCACGGCCATGCGCGCCATCTGCAGCGACATGGCGAGATCGGTCGAACCGTCATCGATACCGGGGAGCAGATGACAGTGAAGATCGAACATGGACGGATCGCCTACCGCGAGAGTCAGACGCAATCATCGCGACGGCGTGAAAAGTTGAGGTGAAAGCACGGCACCGGCGCGGAATGATAGATGCCGCGCTTCATAACGCAAATCTGGGCACCTAGCCGAGCGGCCCGCGCAGGTATTCGTCCTTCAGCCGCACATAGTGCGCGGCGCTGTAACGCAGGCCCTCGATCTGCGCGTCGGTGAGCGTGCGCACCGGGCGCGCGGGGTTGCCGACCCAGAGCTCGCCATCACCCACCACCTTGCCCGGCGGCACCAGCGCGCCGGCGCCGACCATCGCATTGTCGCCGACGGTGACGCCATCGAGCAGGATCGCGCCCATGCCGATCAGCGAGGCGTTGCCGATGGTGCAGGCGTGGATGATCGCCTTGTGGCCGATGGTGACGTCGGCGCCGATCGCGGTGGCGAAGCCGCCAAGCTTCGCGTGCGGGCCGTCGTGGCTGACATGGATCACGCTACCGTCCTGCACGCTGGTGCGCGCGCCGATGCGCACGAAGTTGACGTCGCCGCGGATCACCGTGCCCGGCCACACCGAGACGTCGTCGCCGAGCTCGACATCGCCGATGACGGTGGCGGCGGGATCGACGTACACGCGCGCACCGAGGCGTGGATGGCGGTCGCGGTAGGGACGCAGATGCATGGCGGTGCCGGTTCCGATGGTCGGGGCTGGGGAGGATACCGTGCGACGCCATGACGGCCGGCGCGGCGGGGTGCATGGATCCGTGTGCCCAAGGGGACGTGCGCCTTTATTTCCGTCGTGAACTTCCCGCACGCGCGAGCGTCGCGCGGGGCATCAGGCGTACGACCCGACAGCGACGCACCGGGCAGCAGACGCATCGCTCCTACAATGTGCGGTGACCTGCCGAGGAGCATCATCCGTGAAGATCGCCAGCTGGAACGTCAATTCGCTCAACGTGCGCATGCCGCACCTGGTGCGCTGGCTGGAGGATGCGCGGCCCGACGTCGTCGGCCTGCAGGAAACCAAGCTCGAGGATCCGCGCTTTCCGCTCGACGAGCTGCAGGCGCTGGGCTATGCCAGCGTGTTCCACGGGCAGAAGACCTACAACGGCGTTGCGCTGCTGAGCCGTAACGCTGCGATCGGCCAGGTGCAGATGGGCATCCCCGGCTTCGAGGACGACCAGCGCCGGGTGATCGCCGCCACCATCGGCGACGTGCGGGTGATCAATCTCTACGTGGTCAACGGGCAGTCGGTGGGCAGCGAGAAGTACGTCTACAAGCTGCGCTGGCTGGACGCGGTACGCGACTGGATCGCCGGGGAGATGCGTGCGCATCCGCGGCTGGTGGTGATGGGCGACTTCAACATCGCCCCCGACGCGCGCGACGTGCACGACCCGGAGGTCTGGCATGACGCCCACATCCTCACTTCGGCCGCCGAACGCGCCGCGCTGCAGCGTCTACTCGCCCTCGGCCTGCACGATGCCTTCCGCCTGCACCACGAAGACGCCGGCATCTTCAGCTGGTGGGACTACCGCCAGGCGGCGTTCCGCCGTGGCATGGGCCTGCGCATCGACCTCACCCTGGTGTCCGACGGCCTGCGCGCGTCGGCAGTCGCCTCCGGCATCGATCGCGAACCACGCACCTGGGAGCGCCCGAGCGACCACGCGCCGGTCTGGGTGCAACTGACGTCCGCGATGGATCCACGCGGGTAATCGAGCGCCGGCGCAGACGCACGCCACGTCGAGCACAGGCGGCCCCTGCACTCAGTCGAACAGCTTGCCCGGGTTGAGGATGCCTGCCGGGTCGAACACCGCGCGGATGCCGCGCATCAGCGCGATCTCGTCGGCGCTGCGGGTGCTGTCGAGCCATGGCTTCTTGACCAGGCCGATGCCGTGCTCGGCGGAGATGCTGCCGCCGTGCTCCTCCAGTAGCGCGGCCAGCAGTTCGGTCACCTGGCCGCACTGGCGCAGGAAGTCGGCATCGTCGCTGCCATCGGGCTGCAGCACGTTGATGTGCAGGTTGCCGTCGCCGATATGGCCGAACCAGACCACCTCGAAATCCGGATACGCCTCGCCCAGCAGCGCCTGCGCGCGTGCAAGGAAGGCGGCCATCGCCCCGACACGCACCGAGACATCGTTCTTGTAGGGCCGGTAGCGCGCCACCGCCTCGGTGATACCTTCGCGCAGGCGCCACAGCCGCTGCGCCTGCGCCTGCGATTGCGCGATGACGCCGTCGAGCACCCAGCCGGCCTCCGCACAGGCCTCGAACGCGGCCAGGCCGGCCGCCTGCTGCACATCATCGGCGGCATCGAATTCGGCGACCACGTAGTACGGATGCCGTGTATCGAACGGATCGACGCCACCGTGGTGGACCACGTGCGCCAGCCCGTTGGCGGTGAAGAACTCGAATGCCTGCAGGCGCACGCGCGCACGGAACGCGGCGAACACCTGCATCAGTACCTCGAACGACGGCAGCGCCAGCAGCAGCGTCTGTGCCGGCGGCGCCGGGTCGGTGAGGCTGAGCGTGGCCTCCACCACGATGCCGAGCGTGCCTTCCGCACCGATCGCGAGATGCCGCAGGTCGTAGCCGCTGGAGTTCTTGACCAGGCCGCGGTTGAGATCGAGGAACGCACCGGTGCCGGTGACCAGCTTCAGCCCGGCGATCCATTCGCGCGTATTGCCGTAGCGGATGACACGGATGCCGCCAGCGTTGGTGGCGATATTGCCGCCGATCGTGCACGAGCCGCGTGCACCGAAATCCACCGGGTACTGCAGCCCGTGCGCCGCGGCCGCCTCGTGCACCGCCTGCAGCGCGATACCGGGCTGCACGGTGAGCGTGCGGTCGACCGGATCGAAATCGAGCACGCGGTTCATCCGTTCCAGGCTCACCACCAGTTCGCCGTTGGCCGCCACCGCACCGCCGGACAGGCCGGTGCGTCCGCCGGAGGGCACGATCGCCACGCGATGCGCATGAGCCCAGCGCAGCAGCGCCTGCACGTCCGCGATGTCCACGGGCCAGGCGATCGCCAGCGGTGCCGGGGTCCAGCGCCGGGTCCAGTCGCGCCCGTAGTGTTCGAGGTCGGACGGCTCCACCGACAGGCGCAACGCGGGCAGCGCCTGGCGCAGGGTCTCGAGTCGCGGGTCGGTCATGGCGGCGGTCGTGCGCTGGGGCGCTCAGGCTGCCAGCGCCGGTGCGATGCGTCCATCGTGTTGCGACACCCACGGGCCGCGCGTACCGTAGGTCTCCGCCCGCGCCGCACCTTGCAGATGGTAGACGACCGCAAGACCTCGTTCCCGCGCCAGGACATCCGCGTGCTGCTGCTCGAGGGCATCAGCCCCACCGCGGTGGACGCCTTCCGGGCCGCCGGCTACACCCACATCGAGCAGCACGACACCTCGCTGGCCGGTGACGCGCTCAAACGCGCGATCGCCGACGCCCACGTGGTCGGCATCCGCTCGCGCACGCAGCTCGATGCCGATGTGCTTTCGCACGCGCGCCGGCTGATCGCGGTCGGCTGCTTCTGCATCGGCACCAACCAGGTCGACCTCGAGGCCGCGGAACTCGCCGGCGTGCCGGTGTTCAACGCGCCGTACTCGAACACGCGCAGCGTCGCCGAGCTGGTGATCGCCGAGACCATCCTGCTGTTGCGCGGCATCCCGCGCCGCAACGCCGAATGCCACCGCGGCGGCTGGTCGAAGACCGCCGCCGGCAGCCACGAGGCGCGCGGCAAGACCCTCGGCATCGTCGGCTATGGCCATATCGGCACCCAGGTCGGCGTGCTTGCCGAAGGCCTCGGGATGCAGGTGCTGTTCCACGACATCGAGACCAAACTCGCACTGGGCAATGCACGCGCGGCGCTCGACCTGCACGACCTGCTCGCGCGCAGCGACGTCGTCACCCTGCATGTGCCGGAAACCCCCAGCACCCAGCGCATGATCGGTAGCGCGCAACTGGCGGCGATGAAGCCAGGCGCGCATCTGGTCAATGCCTCGCGTGGCACCGTGGTCGATATCGATGCGCTGGCGGATGCACTGCGCAGCGGGCAGATCGGCGGCGCTGCGGTCGACGTGTTTCCGGTCGAGCCCAAGGGCGCGGCGGAGCCGTTCGAATCGCCGCTGCGCGGCCTCGACAACGTGATCCTGACCCCGCACGTCGGCGGCAGCACGCTGGAGGCGCAGGACAATATCGGGCTGGAGGTTGCCGCCAAGCTGATCCGCTACAGCGACAACGGCTCCACGCTGTCGGCGGTGAATTTCCCGGAGGTCGCGCTGCCCGGCCACGAGGGCTCGCGACGGCTGCTGCATATCCACCGCAACATGCCCGGCGTGCTGTCGCAGGCCAACGATGTCTTCCGCGAACGCGGCATCAACATCGACGGCCAGTACCTGCGCACCGACAGCCTGGTCGGCTACGTGGTGATCGACGTGACCGCCAGCGAGTCGCAGGCGGCCGAACTGCGCAGCGCGCTGGCGGCGATCCCCGGCACCCTGCGCACGCGGGTGCTGTACTAGCGGATCGGCGCGCGCCCCGCGCGGCCATGCCTGGGGCGCACCGAAACAGCACGCCCCGGAAACAGCAGGGGCGGCCATTGGCCGCCCCTGACGAACATCACGGCAGTGCGCGTATCAGCGCACGCGGCCGCGGCGGAACAGGTTCACGATCGCCAGCAGGATGATCGCGCCGATCAGCGAGACGACGAAGCTCATGACGCTCAGTTCGCCGCTGTTGATCGACGGCGCGCCCAGCATCGGGCCGATCAGCAGACCGCCGATGAAAGCGCCGATGATGCCGACGACGATGTTGAGGATGATTCCCTGCTGGCCATCGGTGCGCATGACCAGGCTGGCGAGCCAACCCACGATGCCGCCGACGATCAACCAGATGATGATTCCCATGGTGTTTGCTCCTCCGTTGTGCGGGCGGTTGCCCCTCGGGTCCGGAGTCTGCGATGGACTGCCGTGACGGCGATGTAAGCGAATCTGACTGCGGCTGCCTCAGCGCAGCAGCGCCAGCACGATGTCGCGCGGCAGCTTGCCGGTCTCGTTGCGGGGCAGTGCATCCACGCGCCGCAGCCGCCGCGGCAGGAACACCGGATCGATGCTTGCACGCAGTGCGGCGTGGATCGCCGCTTCGTCCAGCGTCGGCGCCACCACCAGCGCGGCGATCCGGCGCACCCCGCCCGCATCGGCGTCGTCGAGCTGCACCACCGCGCCGTCCACCACGCCCGGTACCGCCAGCAGGCGCGCGGTCAGGTCGCCCAGCGAGGCGCGCTTGCCGGCGATCTCCAGCAGGTCGGCCTGGCGGCCGCGCAACAGGAACCGCCCGTCGGGCAGCAACTGCACGAGGTCGGCCAGCACCACCAGTGCCGGCAGGTGCGCGGCCTCCACCGCGGTGCCGTCGGGCTGCGGCTGCAGGCGCACACCCGGCAGCGGCGTCCAGGCATCGTCGATGGCGGTGCGGCGGCGCGCGATGATGCAGGTCTCGGTGGAGCCGAACAGTTCGCGCACTTCCCCGCCGAAGCGCTGTTCGGCCGCGGCAGCCAGCGCCTGCGGCAGTGGCGCGGTGGCGCTGACGATGCCGGCCAGACGCGGCAGTTCCACACCCGATTCCACCAGCGCGCGCAGGTGCACCGGCGTGGTCACCAGCAGCCTCGGCGCGTCGATGGCGCGGAGCGCGGCGGCGATGTCGTCGGGGAAGAACGGCCGGCCGCTGTGCACCGCGGCATTGCCCAGCAGCGGCAGCAGCACCGACATCTCCACGCCGTACATGTGCTGCGGTGGCACCGTGGCCACGATCGACGGTGCATCTTCGTTGTACAGCCCGGCGAGCGCGGCGAGGTTCTGCTGCACGCCATCGGCGAAGTCACGCCAGCGCTTGGGATTGGCCTTCGGCGCGCCGGTGCTGCCGGAGGTGTAGCCGATCGCGACCACATGCCCGCTGTCGACCCGTGGCACCCCACCGGGCGCCTGCGGAAGCTGTGCCGGGATCGGCACGAAATGCGGCAACGGCGCCAGCGCGTTGCAGCCGCAGGGGTCGACATCACCGAGGCAGTAGCTGTCGGGATGCTGGGCGCGCACGTCGTCGATCGCGGCGCGGGTGCGCGACGGCGGCAGCAGGGTGGTCTGCCCGCGCGCGGCCACCGCGCAGAAGGCGACCAGGAAGCGGTAGCGGTCCTCGCACAGGTTCACCGCGTGGCGCCGGTCCGGCAGGCGTGCGGCGAGGCCGCGCACTTCGGCAAGGAAACGCCCGAGGCTGATGCGCTCCCCGGCGACGACGGCGATGGTGCGCCCGGCATCGCCGGTGGCAAGTGGCAGATCGCGCCGGTCGGCGCAGGCGGGGCTGTCGATGATGGCGGACATGCGTGGCGTGGACGCCGTTCCTCGTGTGCGGACTGCGCCGGCACGACCGGGCGCGCGGGCGTCGATAGCTTACGCTGCGCGCCTGATGGCCACAGCACCCGCCGCCCGCCAACCCGACGCACCGCTGGCCGCCGGAGCCCTGCGGCTGGGCGCGATCGACTGTGCGTGGCGCCCGTATGCCCGGGGCGAGCGCGCCGAGCCACAGGTGCGTGCCTGGCTCGCCGGCCTGCTGCCCGATGGCGTGCCCGCGCTCCAACGCGATGCCCATGGCCGCCCGCGCTGGCCCGAGGCCGTGGGCGCCGAGGTCAGCTGGAGCCACAGCGGCGGTGGGCTGCTGATGGCGCTGGCGCACGGCCTGCGCGTGGGCTGCGACCTGGAGTGGATGCGACCCCGGCTGCACTCGCTGGAGCTGGCGCAGCGCTTCTTCCATCCCCGCGAGGCGGCGTGGCTCGAAGCGCTGCCCGCCTCATTGCGCGAGCGGGTGTTCGTGCGCCTGTGGTGCGCCAAGGAAGCAGTGCTGAAGGCGCATGGCCGCGGCATCGCCTTCGGCCTGCACCGGCTGGAATTCGCCGAGCGCGGCGACGCGCTGGCGCTGGTCGACTGCGATGCCGCCCTCGGGCAGCCACAGGACTGGTCGCTGCACGCATTCGAACCGGCGCCCGGCTACCTCGCCACGCTGGCGTGGTCGCCGCTGCCGACGGCACGCACCCACCTACAATAGGCCGATGCCCACCTCCGCCCATCCGCAGCACCAGCGTCTGCTCCACGGCCTCGACGCACTCGCCCTCGACCCGGCCCTGGCCACCCCGCTGCTGGCCTATCTCGACCTGCTGCAGCGCTGGAACCGCACCTACAACCTCACCGCGATCCGCGACCCGGACGCGATGGTGGTGCTGCACCTGCTCGACTCGCTGGCGATGGCCACGCACGTGGCAGGGCTGCGCACGCTGGCCGACCTCGGCACCGGACCCGGGCTGCCCGGCATCCCGCTGGCGATCACCCATCCGCAGCTGCAGGTGGCGCTGGTCGAATCCAACGGCAAGAAGGCACGCTTCCTGCGCGAGGCGGTGCGCACGCTCGGCCTGGGCAATGCCCGGGTGCTGGAATCGCGCGCCGAGGCGGTGGCCGAGCCGGGTGGCTTCGACGCGATCACCGCGCGCGCGCTCGCCACCCTGCCCGACATCCTCGCGGTCGGCGGGCATCTGCTCGCCCCTGATGGCCAGCTGCTGGCGATGAAGGGCACGCGCCCGGACGAGGAGATCGCCGCGCTGCCGGCGGGCTGGCGGCTGCTGTCGGTGGAACCACTGTCGGTACCCGGGCTCGGCGCCGCGCGCCATCTGGTGCGGGTCGGACGCGCCGCCGACGCGGCCTGAGCCCCGGTCCTGCCCCCGTGGCCCGGGTCCGGCATAATCCCCGGCCGGCCCGCTTTTTTCGCGCGTGCCGTTCCCTGTGCTTCGAGACCCGCTGCAATGGCCCGGATCATCGCCATCGCCAACCAGAAGGGCGGCGTCGGAAAGACCACGACGTCGGTCAACCTGGCGGCCGCGCTTGCCGCCACGCCCAAGCGCGTGCTGCTGGTCGATCTCGATGCGCAGGGCAACGCGACCATGGGCAGCGGCATCGACAAGCGCGACCTGCACGCCTCCACCTACGACGTGCTGCTGGGCGGGCTGCTGGCCGAGGACGCGCTGATGGAGACGGCGGAGCACTTCGACCTGCTGCCGTCCAATACCGACCTCACCGCGGCCGAGATCGAGCTGATGGACGAGGAAGGCCGCGAGCAGCGCCTGAAACGCGCGCTCGAGCCGCTGAAGCCGCGCTACGACTTCATCCTGATCGACTGCCCGCCGGCACTGTCGCTGCTCACGCTCAATGCACTGACCGCGGCCGACTCGGTGCTGGTGCCGATGCAGTGCGAGTACTACGCGCTGGAAGGCATCAGTTCGCTGCTGGAAACCATCGACGCGCTGAAGGCGCGATTGAACCCGGCGCTGGAGATCGAGGGCGTGCTGCGCACGATGTACGACGTGCGCAACAACCTCACCAATGCGGTCTCCAACGAACTCGACCAGCATTTCGGCGACAAGATGTTCCGCACCGTGGTGCCGCGCAACGTGCGCCTGGCGGAAGCACCCAGCCACGGCCAGAGCATCATCGGCTACGACCGCAATTCGCGCGGCGCGATCGCCTACCTCGGGCTGGCCGGTGAGATCCTGCGCCACCAGCGCGAGCGCGAGCAGCCCGCGGCGGCGCCGCTGGGCGCGCCGGCGGAACTGGTGCAGGCGGGCTGAGCATGCATAACCACCTGCCCGCGCACGCCGCCCGCATCCACGCCGCCTGCGTCGCATGCGGCGCCCGCCATGTCCGCACAGGGGGAGCGGCATGACCGCAACGAAGAACCGAACCGCTACGAAGAAGGGCACGCTGGGCCGCGGGCTGAACGCGCTGCTCGGGCCGCAGGGCGCCGCCACGCCGGCACTCGAGGCGACCCCGGCCGACACCCTGCAGAACCTGCCGATCGATGCGCTGTCGCCGGGCAAGTACCAGCCGCGGCGGACGATGAGCGAGGACAAGCTCGACGAGCTCGCGGAGTCGATCAGGGCGCAGGGGGTGATCCAGCCGATCGTGGTGCGCGATCTGGGCGGGCGGAAGTTCGAGATCATCGCCGGCGAGCGCCGCTGGCGTGCCTCGCAGCGCGCAGGGCTCACCGAAGTGCCGGTGGTGGTGCGCGAGGTCGACGACCGCACCGTCATCGCGATGGCGCTGATCGAGAACATCCAGCGCGAGGATCTCAACCCGCTGGAGGAAGCGCAGGCGCTGCAGCGGCTGATCGACGAGTTCATGCTGACCCACGCACAGGCCGCGGCCGCGGTGGGGCGCTCGCGCGCGGCGGTGTCCAACCTGCTGCGGCTGCTGGAACTGCCGCAGGCGATCCGCATCCTGGTGGAGTCCAAGCAGCTGGAAATGGGCCATGCCCGCGCGCTGCTGACGCTGTCGCCGGAGCTGGCCAGCAGGCTCGCGTCCGAGGCGGTGGCCAACGGCTGGTCGGTGCGCGAGGTCGAGCACCGCGCGCAGCAGTTCGCCGAGGGCCGCATTCCCTCGCGCAAGGCCAAGCCGGGCACGAAGGCGCGCCCGCAGCAGGCGGACATCGTGGCGCTGGAGAACGAGCTGTCGGCCACCCTGGGCGCGAAGGTCGCCATCGCCCACGGCCGCGGCAACAAAGGCCGGCTGGTGATCCACTACACCGACCTCGACACGCTCGACGGGCTGCTGGAGCGGCTGCGACGGTAGGACACACCAGCCGCGATAGGGACTGGCTGGACTGCTCGTGCACGCAAGAGTTGCTCCGCTCTAACTCCGCGCCGCCCGTGGCGCGCACCGGGCTCCGACGTCCGCAGGTTCGGCACGAAAAGCACGAAGAGCATGGGCGGTCCCCGCCGAGCGCCTGCAACGCCCACGCCCGTGCGCTGGGCACTTCGGTATGGGGATCGATAGCAGTTGCAGCCGATCAAGCCCTGCCCGCCCGGCGCTATTCGCGGTTGATCTTCGTCCCGACACGACGACAGGTGGAGCCCGCCGCGGACGCAGGGGGATGTCCAGAGCCGGCCATGGATGGCCGGCGGCCGGATGTGGGAGCAGGACGCGGAGATATCCGGCTGGGCATCCCCCTGTGGCCGCGGTGGGCGGACTGGACTCCCGATAGGACTCCGGAGGAATCGGACGAAAACTCCGCAAGGGCGCCTGCCGGGCATTCCGCCGAGTCGGCGCCCGATATCGCCTTGGTCGGCGAAACACCCGGCAGGCGCCTGAGGAGAGTTCGGCGATCGGAGCGGAAAGGCCGACGCGGGCCGTTGCTCCCTTTCCAGCCATGCGCCGCCTCCAGCGCGGGTCTGGTGCCGTCGCAACCAGGGCAAATATCGGGCGCCGACTTGCGGCGGCACCGGATTCACGCCAAAGCCGACCGTCGAACCGTGGCACCGTCTTTCGCTGAGTCGCCACCGGATGCGAACCCGCTCCGTCCAGTAATCCGAACGCCCGACGCGTCGCAGGGACGGGGCAGACATCCCACCACGACTTCCGACCCCTGCGTGGCCTGCGCGCGGATGCCATGATCGGTGGTCGTCGCATTGCCGGATCACGCCATGAAGTCGTTGTTGCTGCCTGCCCTCATCGCCACCGCCCTCGCCGTCCCGGCCGCGTACGCGGCGCCGCCGCAGGCAACCGCGTCGGACGCGCCGGCCGCCGCCAGCACGCTCCGCAGCGAGGCGGATGCCCGTTTCGAGGCGATCTACACCGCGGAGTGGGCATGGCGGCAGGCGGAGTTCGGTCGTGGCGAGGAGGAGGCCGGCAGCGAAACACGGCGCGGGCTGCCCGATGTCGGCCCCGACGCGCAGGCGGCGCGGCTGGCGCGCTGGGAGCAGGTGCTGGCCGGGCTCGACGGCATCGACGCCGATGCGCTGTCGGCGGAGAACCGCATCAACCTGGCGATCTACCGGTCGCAGGTGGAGAACCTCGCCGACAACGTGCGCCTGCGCAGCTACGAGATGCCGTTCAATTCCGACAGCTCGTTCTGGGCCAGCCTGTCGTTCATGACCCGCCGGCCGTTCCGCACCGCCGCCGACTACGAGGCCTACATCGCGCGGCTGGCCGACGTGCCGCGCTACTTCGAGCAGCAGATCGGCAACATGCGCGCCGGGCTGGCACGCGGTTTCAGCGTGCCGCGCGCGGTGCTCGACGGCCGCGACGTGTCGATCGCGGCGGTGGCGGAACTCGACGATGCCGAAAACGCGACGTTCTGGTCGCCGTTCGAGCGCATGCCGGCCGGCATGCCGGCAGCCGAACAGGAACGCCTGCGCGCGGAGGGCCGCGCGGCGATCGAATCGGCGGTGATCCCCGCGTTCGCCAACCTGCTGACCTTCTTCCGCAACGAGTACGTGCCACAGGCGCGCACCACCCTGGCCGCCGAGGCCATGCCCGGCGGCGAGGCGTTCTACCGCCAGCAGATCCGCGAATACACCACGCTCGAGCTGTCGCCGCAGGAGATCCACGACATCGGCCTCGCCGAGGTGGCGCGGATCCGCGCGCAGATGCAGGAGATCATCGACGGGCTGGATTTCGACGGCGATTTCGGCGCGTTCCTGACCTTCCTGCGCACCGATCCACGGTTCTACGCAAAGACCCCGGAAGAGCTGCTGCACCGTGCGGCGTGGATCTCCAAGCGCGTGGACGGGGTGATCGGCCAGTACTTCGACCCGCTGCCGCGCGGGCGCTTCACCATCGTGCCGGTGCCCGACGACATCGCGCCGTTCTGGACCGCCGGCCGCGGTGGCATGGGCACCTACTGGCTCAACACCTACGACCTGCCGTCGCGGCCGATGTACAACCTGCCGGCGCTGACCCTGCATGAATCCGATCCCGGCCACGCCTTCCAGGCGGCACTGGCGCGCGAACAGGGCGAGCAGCCGGCGTTCCGCCGCGACAGTTACATCTCCGCCTACGGCGAGGGCTGGGGCCTGTACGTGGAGAAGCTGGGCGAGGAAATGGGCATCTACGAGACGCCCTACGAGCACTTCGGCCGGCTGACCTACGAGATGTGGCGCGCGGCGCGGCTGGTCATCGACACCGGCGTGCACCACAAGGGCTGGAGCCGCGACCAGGCGCTGGCGTTCCTGCGCGACAACACCGCGCTGTCCGAACACGAGGTCACCACCGAGGTCGACCGCTACATTTCCTGGCCGGCGCAGGCGCTGTCCTACAAGCTGGGCGAGATCGCGATCGTGCGCCTGCGCGGCGAGGCGGAAGCCGAACTCGGAGAGCGCTTCGACATCCGCGCCTTCCACAACGCGGTGCTGCGCGAAGGCTCGGTGCCGTTGCCGGTGCTGGAATCGCAGATCCGGGCATTCATCCGTGAGGCGAAGGCGGCACCGGCCGCCGCGACGCAGGCCGCCGCGGCGCCCTGACCCCCCCAGGCACCGGCACCGCGCGTCCGGGCGGACCCCGCCGCGCGGCGGCTGCTGTGGATAACTTGCCTGCGGCGGGCCAGGCCGGCATAATGCCCGGCTCGCTGTGCCCGCCTGGCCGTTCCGGCAGACAGGGTGGACGTTTCCGGAAGCGCGATTCCGGCCCACCCGGCACCGCCGCCGCCTTCATGGTGGCCTGCCCGTATCGCGCGCCGCCCGCTTCACCGCGTGGCCGGCGGGGCCGTCGCCTCCCTGGCCAAGGGGGGCATCCATGCGGAATCTCCGCGACCCACCAGAGGTGCACCATGTCCCGAGTCTGCCAAGTCACCGGCAAGCGTACGACGACCGGCAACAACGTCTCGCACGCGATGAACAAGACCCGCCGCCGTTTCATGCCGAATCTCCACGAGCGCCGTTTCTGGGTCGCGTCGGAGAACCGCTGGATCAAGCTGCGCGTGTCCGCCAAGGCGCTGCGTACCATCGACAAGAACGGCATCGATTCCGTGATCGCCGAGCTGCGCAAGCGCGGCGAAAAGATCTGAGGAGGATCTGAACCATGGCTTCCAAGCGCGACAAGATCCGCCTGATTTCGTCGGCCGGTACCGGCCACTTCTACACCACCGACAAGAACAAGAAGAACACCCCCGGCAAGATGGAGATCAAGAAGTACGATCCCGTCGTGCGCAAGCACGTGCCGTACAAGGAAGGCAAGATCAAGTGATGTGACCGCCTGCGCTGCAGGCGTACGATCACGGCCCGCACCATGCGGGCTCACCGGAACCCGCCGCAAGGCGGGTTTCGTGTGTGTGGGCGTACACTCCGGGCGGACTCGAGGTCGGCCGGGGAGGGCTGATGCTCCCGAGCTGGGTGCTGCTGGTGTCCGTGGGCTATGCCGCGCTGCTGTTCGCGGTGGCGTGGTGGGGCGACCGCAACCCCACCCACGTGCAGCGCCCGGCATTGCGCCCGGTGGTCTACAGCCTGGCGCTGGCGGTGTACTGCTCGTCGTGGACCTTCTACGGCGCGGTCGGCAGCGCCGCGCGGCATGGCCTGGGTTACCTGCCGATCTACCTCGGCCCGTTGCTGCTGCTGGTGTTCGGCTGGCGCATCCTCGAACGGATGGCGCTGGTCGCGCAGTCGCAGAGCACGGTGTCGATCGCCGACTTCATCGCCGCGCGCTACGGCCGCTCGCAGCGGCTGGCGGCGATGGTGGCGGTCATCGCGCTGGTGGCCGCGGTGCCGTACCTGGCGTTGCAGTACAAGGCGGTGGCGCTGTCGCTGCAGGTGCTGGGCGGGCCGGAGATGGCGCAGAGCAGCTTCGGCGATCCGGCGCTGTACGTGGCGCTGCTGATGGCGCTGTTCGCGATCCTGTTCGGCACCCGCCAGGTCGATGCCACCGAACACCGCCCCGGCATGATGCTGGCGATCGCGCTGGAATCGCTGGTCAAACTGGTCGCGCTGGTGGCGGTGGGCGTGTTCGCGCTGTTCTGGTTCGGCAGCGCGCCGCGCTTCGCCGAGGCCAGCACCGCGCTGTTCTCCAACGCCGCGCCCGATGGCTTCGTGGCGCAGACGCTGCTGGCGTTCGCGGCGATCTTCTGCCTGCCCCGCCAGTTCCACGTGGCGATCGTCGAATGCGGCGACGTCTCCGAGATCCGCCGCGCGCGCTGGCTGTTCGGTGGCTACCTGGTGATCGTGAGCCTGATGGTGGTGCCGATCGCCGCCGCCGGCATCGCCCTGTTCGACGATGGCGCCGCGATCGCCGACACCTACGTGCTCGCACTGCCGCTGGCCGAACAACGCGAGGCGCTGGCGCTGTTCGCCTATGTCGGCGGGTTCTCCGCGGCCACCGGCATGGTCATCGTGGCAAGCGTGGCGCTGGCGATCATGGTCTCCAACGACCTGGTGATGCCGCTGCTGCTGCGCCGCCCCGGCTGGGCCCAGCGCCATGGCGGCGATCTCGCCGGCACCGTGCTGTGGGTGCGACGGGTGACGATCCTGTGCTTCGCCGGGCTGGCCTACGGCTATTACCGCGCCAGCGGCTCGGACACCACGCTGGCCTCCTACGGGCTGATGGCGTTCGCCGCGGTGGCGCAGTTCGCGCCGGCTCTGATCGGCGGCCTGTACTGGCGCGGCGCCAGCCGCGAGGGCGCCGAGGCCGGCCTGCTGATCGGCTTCGCGGTGTGGATCTACACGCTGCTGCTGCCCACCCTCACCGATGCCGGCTGGTTCGACGGCGCCTGGCTCGAGGACGGCCCGTTCGGCATCGGCTGGCTGCAGCCGCGCGGGCTGTTCGGCATGCAGGGCTGGGATCCGCTCACCCACGGCACGTTCTGGGCGCTGCTGTTCAACATCGGCACGCTGCTGCTGGTCTCGCAGCGCTGGCGCCCGGGCCTGGAGGAGCACCTGGCGGCGGTGCCCTACCTCAATCCGTATGCCGAGCGGCGCACGCCCGGTACCAGCGAATGGCGCAGCGGGCTGCAGGTGCGCGACCTGCTGACGCTTGCACGCCGCATCGTCGGCGCACGCCACGCGCAGCGCGCCTTCATCGAGCAGGCGCAGTCGCTGGGCCAGCCGCTGCAGCCCTCGGCGCCGGCCGACCGCATCTGGGTGCAGTTCACCGAACGCCTGCTGGCGTCGGCCATCGGCGCGGCCTCGGCGCGACTGGTGCTGACCAGCTCGCTGCGCGGCACCGGCATGGACCTGGGCGAAGTGGTCGCGGTGCTCGACGAGGCCGGTCAGGAACTGCGCTTCAACCGCGAGATCCTGTCCACCACGCTGGAAAACATCGACCAGGGCGTGAGCGTGGTCGATCGCGAGATGCGCCTGGTGGCATGGAACCGCCGTTACCAGCAGCTGTTCGACTATCCCGACGGCATGCTCTACGTCGGCCGCCCGGTCGCCGACCTGATCCGCTACAACGCCGAGCGCGGCGAGCTCGGTGAGCTCGACCAGGCGGCCGTCGACACCGAGACCGCCAAGCGCATCGCCTATATGCGCGGCGGTTCGCCGCATGTCTCCGAACGCGTGCTCGGCAGCGGGCTGGTGATCGAGGTGCGCGGCCAGCCGCTGCCGGGTGGTGGCTACGTCACCAGCTACAGCGACGTCACCGAATACAAGCGCGTGGAACGTGCGTTGCGCGAGGTCAACGAGACGCTCGAACAGCGCGTCACCGTGCGCACCCGCGAAGCGGAGGCCGCGCAGCAGTCGCGCACGCGCTTCCTGGCCGCGCTCAGCCATGACGTGCTGCAGCCGCTCAACGCTGCGCGGCTGTTCACCTCGGCGCTGCGCGAAAGCGACGAGGCCGACGAGCAGCGCCGCCTCGCCGAGCGCGTGGACACCTCGCTGCGCGCGGCCGAGGAACTGCTCGACGGCCTGCTCGACGTCTCGCGGCTGGATGCCGGTGCGTTGCGCCCGGAATGGTCGGACTTCGACGCCGCCGAACTGATGCGCGAACTTGCCGCGCAGTACGCACCGATGGCGGCGGCGCGCGGCATCGAGGTGCGCCTGAGCGTGCGCGCGCTGCCGGTGCACAGCGACCGCCGCCTGCTGCGCCGCGTGCTGCAGAACTTCCTCGCCAACGCGCTGCGCTATACCCGCGAGGGCCGCATCGTGCTGGCGGCGCGCCCGCGCGGCGACAGCGTCGCGCTGCAGGTGTGGGACACCGGCCCAGGCATTCCCGAGCACCACATGCGGCAGATCTACGACGAGTTCCACCGCTACCAGCAGCCGTTCGACTGGGATGAGCGCGGGCTGGGCCTGGGGCTGTCGATCTGCCAGCGCATCTCGCGGCTGCTGGGCCACCGCCTCGACGCACGTTCGCGCGTGGGCTACGGCAGCGTGTTCTCGATCATGGTCCCGCGCGCCGAACACGCCGTGCCGGTGCCTGCACGGGCGGCGATGGAACTCGGCGAGTCGCTGGCCGGCATGCGCGTGCTGTGCGTGGACAACGATCCCGACATCCTCGCCGGCATGCAGGCACTGCTGCAGCGCTGGCAGGTGCTGGTGCTGACCGCGACCACCGTGGATGCCGCGCTGGCCCGCATGGACGATGCGCCCGATGTGCTGGTCGTCGACTACCACCTGCATGACCGCCTCGACGGCCTCGACACACTCGATGCATTGCGGGCAATCGCGCCCGGAACGCCCGGCGTGCTGCTGACCGCCGACGGCAGCGATGCGCTCAAGCAGGCCGCACGCAGGCGTGGCTACCGGGTGCTGACCAAGCCGCTCAAGCCGGCGTCGCTGCGTGCCTTCCTGGCCGCGCAGCGGCGGCCGCCACGCGTCCACGACCGCTAGCAGCCGGCACGGCGGGCCGCGCGAACGTGCTTGCTACACTGCCCCGCCCTGCAAGGTCCTGCCGTCGGATGATCGACTCCCGTACCCGCCGCGACGCACTGGGCGACCGCCTCGAACAGATCATTGCCGACCTCGACGGCGAGCACCTCAGCCTCGGCAGCATCGTCGAGCGCATCGGCAGCGAAGGCCTGTTGCTGCTGTCGATGCTGCTGACGGTGGTGTTCCTGATCCCGGTTTCGATCCCCGGCGTGAGCACGGTATTCGGCGCCGCGCTGCTGCTGATCGGGGTCAGCCGGCTGACCGGGCGCCCGCTGTGGCTGCCCGCGCGCCTGCGCGAGCGCCGGCTGCCCGCCGAGAAGCTGCGCAACGGCCTGCGTCGCGGGCTGTCCTGGGTGCGCAGGCTCGAGCGCGTGAGCCGCCCCGGCCGCCTGGCCGCGCTGGCCGAAGGCCGCGCCGTCGACATCTTCAACAGCCTGGCTTTCATCTTCGCCGCGCTGCTGCTGATGGCGCCGTTCGGCTTCGTGCCCTTCAGCAACACCTTCCCGGCGGTCGCGCTGCTGTTCTACGCGATCGGCATGATCCAGCGCGACGGCGGCGCGATTCTGCTCGGCCACCTCGCCACCATCGGCACGGTCGTCTATTTCGCGGTGCTGATCGGCGGCGGCGGCTATGCGCTGCACGCGCTGTGGCGGATGGTCGGCGGCAGCTGAGCCGTGGGGCCGCGCTCGCGCACGAGTCCTCCCGTCGTGGATAAAGCCCTTCGCGACGCGTGCGGCTTCGCGCTCGCGCCATCAACCGTCAGTCGATCTCGTCGGGCGGTGCGGTCACCGCCGCCGGGTCCACCGCCAGGCGGCCGGCGATCAGCACTGCCTGGGTGCGGTTGCTGGCGCCAAGCTTGCGCAGGATCGCGCTCATGTGCGCCTTGACCGTGGCTTCGGACACGCCCAGCTCGTAGCCGATCTGCTTGTTGAGCATGCCCTCGCCCAGCATCTGCAGCACGCGGAACTGCTGCGGGGTGAGGTCGCTGATGCGCGCGGCGACATCGTGCTCGTCGGCGCTTGCCGCCGGCGCGGCGCCGGCTGCGGCCGGCACCCAGCGATCGCCATCGAGCACCCGCTGCAGCGCCTCGCCCAGTACCTGGGTATCGGCCGACTTGGGGATGAAGCCCATCGCGCCGTGGTCGAGCGCGCGCCGCATCACCGTGGGCTCCTCGCGCGCGGAGACGATCACGATCGGCAGCTGCGGGTGCTGCGCGCGCAGGTGCACCAGCGCACTGAAGCCCTGCGCGCCCGGCATGTTGAGGTCGAGCAGCAGCAGGTCGGCATCGGGTTCCGCATCCACCAGCCCGTAGAGGCTGTGGGTGTCGCTGGCCTCGCACAGGCGTGCATCGGGCAGCGTACGCGCGACCGCCCCGCGAAGCGCTTCGCGAAACAGCGGATGGTCGTCGGCGACGAGGATGGTCTGTGGCATGCCTGCGGGGCCTGGCGGGTCGCGGCGGCCGTCAGCCGCCGGCACCACGGCGTTGGCGCACCAGTGACTCCACCACCGAGGGATCGGCAAGCGTGGTGGTGTCGCCCAGCTGGTCGGGTGCGTTCTCGGCGATCTTGCGCAGGATGCGGCGCATGATCTTGCCCGAACGCGTCTTCGGCAGGCCCGGCGCCCACTGCAGGTGGTCGGGCGTGGCGATCGGTCCGATCTCGCCGCGCACATGGGCCACCAGTTCCTTCATCAGCGCATCGGTGCCTTCCTCGCCGGCCACCAGGGTGATGTAGGCGTAGATGCCCTGGCCCTTGATGTCGTGCGGGAAACCGACCACCGCGGCCTCCGCCACCTTCGGGTGCGAGACCAGTGCGCTTTCGACCTCGGCGGTGCCGATGCGATGACCGGACACGTTGATGACGTCGTCGACGCGACCGGTGATCCAGTAGTACCCGTCGGCGTCGCGCCGGCAGCCATCACCGGTGAAGTAGCTGCCGGGATAGGCGCTGAAATAGGTGTCGATGAAACGCTGGTGGTCGCCGTACACGGTCCGCATCTGCCCCGGCCACGAATCGAGGATCACCAGGTTGCCCTCGGCCTCGCCTTCGAGCACGGTGCCCTGCGCATCGACGATCGCCGGCTGCACGCCGAAGAACGGCCTTGTCGCGGAACCGGGCTTGGCGTCGATGGCACCCGGCAGCGGGGCGATCAGGATGCCCCCGGTCTCGGTCTGCCACCAGGTGTCGACCACCGGGCAGCGGCCATCGCCGACCACCTCGTGGTACCAGCGCCAGGCTTCCGGATTGATCGGCTCGCCCACGGTGCCGAGGATGCGCAGCGAAGCGCGCGAGGTCGCCTTCACCGGTGCCTCGCCCTCGCGCATCAGCGCGCGGATCGCGGTGGGCGCGGTGTAGAAGATGCTGACCCTGTGGCGGTCGACCACCTCCCAGAAGCGCGACACGCTCGGATAGTTCGGCACACCCTCGAACATCAGCGAGGTCGCACCGTTGGCCAGCGGCCCGTAGACGATGTAGCTGTGGCCGGTGACCCAGCCCACGTCGGCCGTGCACCAGTACACGTCGTCCTCGCGCAGGTCGAACACCGCTTCGTGGGTGTAGCTGGCGAACACCAGGTAGCCACCGGTGGTGTGCAGCACGCCCTTGGGCTTTCCGGTGGATCCCGACGTGTAGAGGATGAACAACGGGTCTTCCGCGTTCATGCGCTCGGGCTCGCAGATGTCGGGCTGGTCGTCGACCACCGCGTCGTACCAGCGGTCGCGCGGCATCTGCATGCCCACCGCGCCGCCGGTGTGGCGCACCACCAGTACCGTCTCGACGCTGTTGGTGCCGGGCAGCTTCAGGGCGGCATCGACATTGGCCTTGAGCGGGATGCGGCGGCCACCGCGCAGGCCCTCGTCGGCAGTGATGATGAGCCTGGAACCGCAGTCGGCCACGCGATCGGCGATCGACGCCGGCGAGAAGCCGCCGAACACCACCGTATGCACCGCGCCGATGCGTGCGCAGGCCAGCATCGCCACCGCCGCTTCCACGATCATCGGCAGGTAGATGGTGACGCGGTCGCCCTTGCGCACGCCGAGGCTGCGCATGGCATTGGCCAGCCTGCACACGCGCGCATGCAGTTCGCGATAGCTCACATGCCGCGGCGGCGTGGCGGGGTCGTCGCCTTCCCAGAGGATCGCGGTCTTGTCGCCACGGCTTTCGAGATGGCGGTCGAGGCAGTTGACGCTGGCGTTGAGTTCGCCGTCGCCATACCAGCGGATGCGGAAGTCCTCCAGCGCGTAGCTCACGTCGCGGATCCGCGTGGGCGTCGTCATCCACTGCAGGCGCTCGGCGGCACGCGCCCAGAATGCATCGGGATCGCGTACCGATTCGGCGTAGAGGCGTTCGTAATCCTCGCGGCCGATCGCGGCCTCGGCGGCCAGTGCCTCGGGCACGGAATAGACGGAAGGAGTCGTGGACATGGCGCGCTCCGCAAATGACCTGACCCCAGAGTGTGCCGCATCCAACCGGGCGCCGGCTTAGACGTTGGTCTAGGTCCGGACCACTACGACCAATGGTGTATTGGCGCGCCGGGGGGTGGCATGCAGGCTCGCTGCGACCGGTCCGCGTGCAGATCCGGATCCGCATCGGGGAGGGAACATGAAACCAGTCCACCGCAAGTTGCGACCGCGCCTGCTGGCCGTCGCCATGGTCGCCGCGCTGGCCGCACCCGGCATGGCATCGGCGCAGACCGCCAAGGAACGCGAGCTGGAGGCACGCATCGCCCAGCTCGAATCGCAGGTACAGGCGCTGCTGTCGCAGCAGCAGCAGACCGCAACCCAGGTGCAGGAAGTGCGCACCGCGCAGGCGGCGCAACCGGCACGCCCGGCCACGCCGGCGGGTACGCAGCCGATCCAGGCCACCACCATCACCCCGCAGGCCAACCCGGGCACCACGTTCACCGTGGGCGGGATGATCCGCATGGACGCGATGGCCACGAAAACCACCGACGGCGACATCGCCAAGGGCACCGCGGGACGCGACTTCTACGTGCCCGGCGCGATCCCGGTGGGTGGCGACGGCCCGGAGACCTACTCCGACGCGCACATGAAATTCTCGCGGCTGTGGCTGGATGCAAGCACCACGCTCGACTCCGGCGACAGGCTGGGCGCGCGCCTGGAACTGGACTTCTTCGGTGGCTCGCTCGGCAACACCGCCGCCACCAACACCTACGGCGCCACCCTGCGCCACGCTTACGTGACCTGGAACAACTGGCTGGCCGGCCAGACCTGGTCGAACTTCATGGATACCGCCGCGCTCATCGATGCGGTCGACTTCGTCGGCCCCACCGATGCTGTGGTGTTCGTGCGCCAGCCGCAGCTGCGCTACACCAGTGGCCCGTGGACGGTGTCTCTGGAAAGCCCGGAAACGACGGTGCAACCGTTCGGCGGCGGCGCGCGCGCAATCGGCGGCGACAACAGCGCGATGCCCGACGTCATCGCCCGTTACACCCACAAGGCCGACTGGGGCCACTTCAGCGTGGCCGGCATGGCCCGCCAGCTGAAGTACGAACCCGTCGCCGGCGCCGACAGCACCGATACCGGCTACGGCGCCACGTTGAGCGGCCTGGTGAAGATGGGCGACACCACCGACCTGCGCTACCAGCTCACCGGCGGCGACGGCATCGGCCGCTACATCGGCCTGGCGACGATCCAGCAGGACGCGATGCTCGATGCCAATGGCGATATCGATGCGCTCGGTGGCTGGGCGGGGTACGTGGGCCTGCGCCACGTGTTCAACGGACGCGTGCGCGGCAACCTCTACCACGCACGTTCGCAGTGGGACAACGAGACCGCGTGGACCGGCCTGGGCGTCACCCGCAAGGTGCAGTCCTGGCACGCCAACCTGATCTGGACGCCGTATCCGAAGCTCGACCTCGGCGTCGAGGCGATCTGGGGCGAGCGCACGCTGGAATCCGGCGTCGATGGCGAACTGATCCGCCTGCACACGATGGCGCGCTACACGTTCTGATCCGCATGCGCGTGCCCCGGCACGCGCCGCCCTTCCAGGTCACGGAGAACCAGAGGATGCAATCAACCTGCACCCCGCCACCGCACCGGTGGCGGCATCCACAGCCCGGCCGGCAACGGCCACACCTGCAACAGGGGGACGCCACATGACACTCGACAAGACCGCCGCCAGTTACTGGAAGGCCAATCTGAAGATCATCTGGATCTGCATGTCGATCTGGGCGCTGGTGTCCTACGGCTTCGGCATCATCCTGCGCCCGCTGCTGGCGGGCATCCGCATCGGCGGCACCGACCTGGGTTTCTGGTTCGCCCAGCAGGGGTCGATCCTGACCTTCATCGTGCTGATCTTCTACTACACCTGGTACATGAACCGGCTCGATCGCGAGTACGACGTGGACGAGCAATAAGGGGCCGCCATGGATCAGTTCACTCTCAACCTCATCTTCGTCGGCGGCTCGTTCCTGGTCTATATCGCGATTGCGATCTGGGCGCGCGCGGCCTCGACGTCGGAGTTCTACGCCGCCGGGCGCAGCGTCAACCCGGTGATGAACGGCATGGCGACCGCCGCGGACTGGATGTCGGCGGCGTCATTCATCTCGATGGCCGGCCTGATCGCCTTCGTCGGCTACGGCAACTCGGCGTATCTCATGGGCTGGACCGGCGGCTACGTGCTGCTGGCGATGCTGCTGGCGCCGTACCTGCGCAAGTTCGGCCGCTTCACCGTGCCCGACTTCATCGGCGATCGCTACTACAGCCGCACCGCGCGACTGGTGGCGGTGGCGTCGCTGCTGATGATCTCGATCACCTACGTGATCGGGCAGATGACCGGCGCGGGCGTGGCGTTCTCGCGCTTCCTCGAGGTCGACACCAATACCGGCCTGCTGATCGCATCGGCGGTGGTGTTCGTCTACGCGGTGCTGGGCGGCATGAAGGGCATCACCTATACCCAGGTCGCGCAGTACGTCGTGCTGATCATCGCCTACACCATCCCGGCGATCTTCATTTCGTTGCAGCTCACCGGCAACCCGGTCCCGCAGCTCGGGCTGTTCTCCACCCATACCGAATCCGGGATGCCGCTGCTGGCACGTCTCGACCAGATCCTGGTGGACCTCGGCTTCAACGACTACACCGGGCTGCACGATTCGACCTTGAACATGACGCTGTTCACGCTGTCGCTGATGGTCGGCACCGCGGGCCTGCCGCACGTGATCATCCGCTTCTTCACCGTGCCCAAGGTCTCCGACGCGCGCAGGTCGGCTGGCTGGGCCCTGGTGTTCATCGCCCTGCTCTACACGGTGGCACCGGCGGTGGGCGCGATGGCACGGCTGAACATCCTGACCACGATCTATCCGGAAGGCACCCGCGCCGCGGAATCGCTGAGCTACGAGGCGCGCCCGGACTGGATGCGGACCTGGGAACAGACCGGCCTGCTGGCGTTCGAGGACAAGAACGGCGACGGCATGATCCAGTCCTACAACGAGGCCAGCCCGGAGTTCGCCACGGTGGCCGCCGAGCGCGGCTGGCAGGGCAACGAGATGGTCACCTTCAACCAGGACATCCTGGTGCTGGCCAACCCGGAGATCGCCGGCCTGCCCGGCTGGGTGATCGCGCTGATCGCGGCCGGTGGCCTGGCCGCGGCGCTCTCCACTGCCGCAGGTCTGTTGCTTGCGATCTCGTCGGCGGTCAGCCACGACCTGATCAAACGCACGTTCAAACCCGATATCAGCGACAAGGGGGAACTGCTGGCCGCGCGCGTCTCGATGGCGTTCGCGATCGTGGTGGCGACCTGGCTGGGCATGAATCCACCGGGATTCGCGGCGCAGACGGTGGCGTTCGCATTCGGGCTGGCGGCAAGCTCGCTGTTCCCGGCGATCATGATGGGCATCTTCTCCACCCGCATGAACTCCGCCGGCGCGGTGGTGGGCATGCTCGCGGGCCTGATCTCCACCAGCGTGTACCTGTTCACCTACAAGGGCTGGTTCTTCATCCCGGGCACCAACATGCTCGCCGATACCCCGGAGAACTGGCTGTTCGGCATCTCGCCGCTGGGCTTCGGCGCGGTGGGCGCGGTGATCAACTTCCTCGCTGCCTACATCACGATGAAGGTCACTGCACCGGTGCCGGAGCATATCCAGCACCTGGTCGAGGACATCCGCGTCCCGCGTGGCGCGGGCGCGGCCACCGGCCACCACTGATCCGCATGGGGTGGTGACACCGCGGCCCGCTTCCGGCGACGGAGGCGGGCCGCTCTTCTTCCACAGCCCGTGGCCAGCGTTGGCCGCTGACTACAATCGGGCTTCATTCCAACCGCCAACGCACGGGGAGCGTCCATGCTGCTGGAGTTCATCGCCATCATCGCCGCCGGCTTCGGCCTGGCCGGCATCGCGCTCACGCTCAACATCGCGCTGCGCAGGCGGCTCCCACCGTGGATCGTGCCGGCCGCGGCCGGCGCCGGCATGCTGCTGATGGCGATCTGGCTGGAGTACTCGTGGTTCGAGCGCACCGCCTCGACGTTCCCGGACGGTGTGGAGATCGCCTCCACCCACCAGGCGCGTTCCTGGTACCGCCCGTGGACCTATGTGGTGCCGCTGACCAACCGCCTGATCGCCGTCGATCGCCGCTTCGATCGCCGCCATGCCCACGCGCCGGGCCAGGTGCTGACGCGCGTACTCCTCGCCGGGCGCTGGGAGCCGACGCGGCAGTTCGGCGTGGTCTACGACTGCAATGCACACCGGCGCGCCGACCTGCTCGACGGCGTGGAATTCGCCGCCGACGGCACCCTGCCCAATGCGCGCTGGATCCAGCTGGAGGCCGATGACCGCGTGTTGCGTACGGCATGCGCGCGATGAGCAGCGGCCACGGCGCCGCCTGCGTCTGTGCGTGCCCGGGACCGCGCGGATAGCCCGATGGATCCGGTGCCCGGCCTCGACCTCGACCAGCCACCGTTCGACCTGCTCGACGACGCCGGGCGCGCGCGCCTGCAGGCAGGCGTCGACCTCGGTTTCCATGGCGACGGCACCACCCTGATCGAGGCCGGCCGCGCCTCGCCGCATGCCTATGTGCTGCTGAAGGGGCGCGTGCACGCCTACCAGCCGCAGGCCGGCGGTGGTGAAACGCACTTCGCCGATTACGGCCCCGGCGATGTCTTCGGTGCCTGGGCGGTGATGGCCGGGCGTGCGCGGCTGACCTATCGTACCGATGGCGAATGCCTGGCCTTCCTGATTCCCGCCGAGGTGTTCCGCCGGCTGGTCGACGACAACCCGCGTTTCGCCGCCTGGTTCAATGAGGGCCTGGCGACCAAGGGCCAGCTGGCGTTCTCGGCCGGGCGGCGCTGGACGCCCGAACTGGCCACCCGCGTGGGCGATGTCGACCTGGCGCCCGCCGAGCGCGTGGCCTCGACGCTGTCGGTGGCCGAGGCCACCCGGCACCTGCGCGAGCGCGGCGTCGACTGCCTGCTGGTGGACGACCCGGCGCATGACGGCCCGGGCATCGTCACCCGCACCGACCTGCTCGAGGCGCTGGCGCTCGAGCGCCTGCCGCTGGAGGCACCGGTCGGGCCGCTGGCCAATCGCCCGCTGCTGTGCGTGGATCCCGGCGACGCGCTGTTCCAGGCGATGGCGGCGATGACCGAGCACCGGGTCGAGCGCGTGGTGGTGCGGCGTGGCGAGGGCATCGGCGGCACGCTGGGAATCGCCGAGGTGCTGTCGCACTTCGCCAGCCACTCGCATCTCATCGGCCTGCGGCTGGCGCGGGCGCGCACGCTCGACGAGATCACCCGTGCCGCCGGCGGCATGACCGCGCTGATCCGCGGGCTGTCGCGCCAGGGCGTGCGGATGCCCGACCTGATGCAGCTGGTCAGCGCGCTCAACGGCCGCGTCATGGCGCAGATCTTCGAGCTCGTCGTCCCGCCGCAGCTGCGCGAGCGCGTGTGCCTGCTGGTGATGGGCAGCGAAGGGCGGCGCGAGCAGCTGCTCAGGACCGACCAGGACAACGCGCTGGTGGTGGCCGACGATCTCGACTGGCCGGAACTGGCCGCGGCGATGTCGCGCTTCAGCCAGGCGCTCGCACAGGCCGGCTACCCGCCCTGCCCGGGCCGGGTGATGGTGGACAACCCGCACTGGCGGCTGACCGCGTCGCAGTGGCGCACGCGCATCGCCCACTGGCGCCACGACCATGGCGGCGGGACCGCACTCGACCTGTCGATCGCGCTCGATGCGAGGCCTGTGGCCGGCAATGCCACGCTGTTCGCCCCGGTGAAGGATGCGCTGATGGCGCTCGGCAGCGACGGGATCCTGATGCACCACCTCGCCGGCGCGACGCTGCGCTTCGACACGCCGCTGACCTTCTTCGGCCGCGTGCGCGGCGACGCACAGGGCATCGACCTCAAGAAGGGCGGCATCTTCCCGGTCGTGCACGGGCTGCGCTGCCTGGCGCTGCGCCATGGCATCCGCGCCACCGGCAGCATCGAGCGCTGCGAAGCGCTGGTCGCCGCGGGCCACCTGCCGCACGGTCTCGGACGCGACCTGCCGCAGGTGCTCAACGTGTTCCAGCGCATGCGCCTGGAGGCGCAGCTGGCCACCCTCGACCATGGCCGGATACCCGACAACCACGTCGACACCGGCGGCCTGCGCAGGCTCGACCGCGAACTGCTGCGTGACGCCCTGCATGTGGTCAAGGAGTTCCGCGACCACGTGCGCCGCGCATTCCACCTGCAGGACTAGCGGCGATGGATCCGCTGCATCGCTGGTGGCTGCGGCGTCGGCATGGCGACGGACCGTGGGCGGGGCTGCTGCAGCGCCCGCCCGACGACGAATGGGTGAGCCTCGACCTCGAGACCACCGGGCTCGACCACGCACGGGACCATATCCTCAGCCTCGCCGCGGTGCCGGTGCGCGACGGGCGGGTGTGGCTGTCGGAACGGTTCGAACGCCGCATCCGCCCCGATCGCGACTTCGACATCGAATCGATCCGCCACCACCGGATCACCCCGGGCGAGGCCGGTACCGGAATGTCCGTGACCCCCGCGGTGCGCGAACTCCTGCAGTGGCTGGGCAGCCGCAGGCTGCTGGGCTATCACCTGCGCTTCGACCTCGCGATGCTCGCCCCTCACGTGCGCGCGCTCACCGGTTTCCCGCTGCCCAATCCACGGGTGGAGCTGGCCGATGCCTTCGCCACCCGCGCGCTGCGGGCACACCCCGGGGCGCCCGCGGATCTTGCCTTCCGGACCATCGCCGATGCACTCGGCGTGCCGGTGCTTGCCCGCCACAGCGCGCTGGGTGATGCCACCACCGTCGCGCTGTGCTGGCTGGCGTTGCGCGGGGGCCGGGCGCCATCGCTGCACGGGAGCCGTCCGCCGCCGCGCTGAGCGACGCATCCGGAGCCGGCGTCGCGCCTACCGCAACCACCGGGGCTTGCGCGGTGGTCGGGCGCGCCGGTGCAGGTCGGAAGCGATGTGCTCGGCAGCCGTGCGCCGCAGGACTGCGCGCAGATGGTCGACCACATCATGCGCTTCACCGGCCTGCCGCCGAACTTCGTGGTCGGCGAGGCGCAGGTGCCGAACGCGGTGGCGACGATCCTGCTCGACGACCGCAAGGTTCCGCAGCGGGTGATCGCCTTCAATCCGCGCTTCATCGACGCCGTCGGCCGCGCCACCAACAGCACCACCTGGGCGCCGATGAGCATCATGGCGCACGAGATCGGCCACCACCTGTCCGGCCACACCATCACCGGCACCGGCAGCCAGCCGCCGATCGAACTGGAAGCCGACAAGTTCTCCGGCTTCATCCTCTACCGCATGGGTGCACCGCTGCTGGAAGCGTCCCGCGCGATCGAGACCCTGGTCGGTCCGGACGACAGCGCCACCCACCCGGGCCGCGACCGCCGCATGGCGGCGATCCGCGAAGGCTGGATGGATGCCTGCCGCCAGCAGGGCCGCGCCGACTGCGAGACGCTGGCCACCGCGACCACCCTGCCGGCAACGCAGCCGGGCGGCCCCACTGCGCCCGCACCGGCCGACACCCCGACGGTCGCGCAGCCGGGCGTGCCGGAGCGGCTGCCCAGCGCCGATCCCGGCAACCTGCCGGCCAAGCAGGGGGGCCGCTTCGTCGTCGACGAAAGCGGGCTGCTCGGTGCCGACGAACGCGTGCGCCTGGAACAGCAGCTGTTCGAGCACGCACGCGACCATGGCGTGGAGATCGCGCTGCTGCTGGTGCGCGACCTGCAGGGCCTGTCGGCGGAGGATTTCGCCTGGGCGATGCTGCGGCAGATGCGCATCGGCAAGCTGGATGTCGGCAATGGCGCGGTGCTGGTGGTCGCTCCGGAGCAGAACGACGCCGGCGTGGCGATGGGCCCCGGCGTGGCCCTGGCGATGGAAGGCTTCGAGGGTGCCAGCCGGCTGCAGGGCTGGATCGAGCAGGCCTGACCGATCTGCCAGCAGCCGGGCGGGTGCCGCGGCTGGACGCAGAACCTGTTCATGATGCCCGAGCTGCTGATGCGCCAGACCGCCGGACTCGACTGGAACATCCGCCACCGCGGACTGGCCGGGTTCCGCGCCGCGTCCGAGGGCTATTCCCGGCAACGGCTGGAACAGGGCGGGGAGTACCGGGCGTCGGACGACCCGATCTTCCGCCAGCTGGTGCGCTTCGAGGGCACCGTGCAGACCCTCGACACCCCGGTGGGCGTGGTTGGCGTGGCGGAGGAGATCCTCGCCAATGGCGCCATCGTGGGGCAGGGCAAGCGCGCGGTGCACGTGAAGTCGGATGACGGCTACGACGCCATCGTCTACCTTGAACCGCGCACCGTGCCGCTGATGCCTGCCGGGCTGCCGGCCGTGGGCGAGCGCTACACCTTTGTCGGTCGCGTGCAGCGGCCCGCCGCCCTGCGCGGGCATGCCGACCATCTGTTCCTGCTGAGCTGGGAACGCATGTAGGAATGCGTGCCGCCGGCTACTGCGGCGGCGCGGCCAGTTCGCGTGCGTCGAGGTAGCCGTCGCGGTTGGTGTCCTGGCGGTTGAAGCGTTCCGCCAGCCGCGCGAGGTAGGCCTCGCGGGTCAGCAGCGGCGCGCGGCCGCCGGGCTGTTCCGATGGCTCGAGCCGGCCATCGCCGTTGGCATCCATGCGCTCGAACGCATACAGCATCCACGCCTGGTATTCGGCCAGCGACACCCGGCCGTCGCCATCGCCGTCCATCCGCGACAGATAGTCACCGGTGGCGGTGACCTGCCCGTTCGCCATGCCCATCGCCGCCAGCAACAGGCCAGCGCACACATGCGCGCTCGTGGCCAGGCCCGATCGACGCCGCACCTGCACCTCAGCCACGCGCCGGCTGCAGGGTGTAACCCTTCAGGCGCGCGGAATACGCCTGCAGGGTGTGGATGCCGGAGGCCTCGGCGTCCTGGCACCAGGCCTGCAGCTGTCGCAGGCGTTCGCCGGCGTCGTGGCTGCGCGCCTCCAGCACGGCGGCAAGCTTCGCCCGGTATTCCACCAGCGTGCGGATACGCGGCCGCTGGTCGACCCACTGCTGCAGCTGCGCGCGCGCTTCCGGCTGCAGCCAGCGTCCGTCGTCGACCAGCGCCCTGCGCAGGCGACGCGGCAACAGCGCGCGCATGCGCGCACCGGCGGCGCGGGCCTCCTCGCGCAGCGCCGGCCTGATCACGTTGCGGTGGTAGTCGGTCATCGCCTGGAAGCGGTGCGCCAGCAGCGCGCGCACGGTGTCGGCATCGGGCACGTGGATGTTGGGCCGTATGTCGAGCGCGGGCGCCACCCGCAGCACCCGCGCCAGCCCGACGGCCTGCAGCGCGCGGATCACCACCCAGCCGATGTCGACTTCAAACCGGCGCAGCGCGAACTTCGCCGAGCTCGGGAAGGCGTGGTGGTTGTTGTGCAGCTCCTCGCCGCCGATCCACACGCCCCACGGACTGAGGTTGGTGGCGGTGTCGGTGGTCTCGAAGTTGCGGTAGCCCCACCAGTGGCCCAGGCCATTGACCACGCCGGCCGCCCAGAACGGGATCCACGCCATCTGCAGTGCCCACAGCGCCACGCCGGCGAAACCGAACAGCACGAACAGCACCAGCAGCAGCACGGTCGGACCCAGCGCCGAATGCGCGGCATAGACGTGGCGCTCGATCCAGTCGTCGGGGCAGCCGCGGCCGTACTGCTCGATATCGCCGCGCAGCGCGCTCGCCTCGCGGTACAGCTCCACGCCGCGCCAGAACACCGTGCCGATGCCCTTGTGCATCGGGCTGTGCGGATCCTCCTCGGTCTCGCACTTGGCGTGGTGCTTGCGGTGGATGGCCACCCATTCGCGGGTCACCATCCCGGTCGACAGCCAGGTCCAGGCGCGGAACACGTGCGCCACCGCCGGGTGGAAGTCCACGCCCCGATGTGCCTGGCTGCGGTGCAGGTACAGGGTGACCGAGAAGATGGTGAGCTGGGTGGTGACCAGGAACACCGCCAGCAGCGGCCAGAAGCCGGCCTGGACGAGGCCACCGGCGAGGAAGTCGAGCACGGGCATGCACCGGATCGGAGGGACCGGGCCATCTTGGGCCGGGTCCGGGGCCGATGCCATCCCTGCGCGCGCGTACGTTGCGGCCGGTACACCGTCGTGCAGGCCTTGCCGCAGGCGACCGGCGCTCCCATCTGTGGGTGAATCCTGCCAGCCCTGCCCATGCCCGAACTGCCCGAAGTCGAAACCACGCGTCGCGGCCTGCTGCCGCACGTGGCCGGACGCACCATCGCCGCGGTCACCCTGCGCCGCGCCGACCTGCGCTGGCCGATCCCGCCCGAGCTGCCGCAGTGGCTCGCCGGCCAGCGCGTGGAGGACGTGCGTCGCCGTGCCAAGTACCTGCTGCTGGATACCGCGCCCGGCAGCGCGCTGCTGCACCTTGGCATGTCAGGCAGCCTGCGGGTGCTGCCGGCCGACACCCCGCTGCGTGCCCACGACCATGTCGACATCGGCCTCGACGACGGCCGCGTGCTGCGCTTCAACGACCCGCGCCGGTTCGGCTGCCTGCTGTGGCAACCGGCAGGCGACGTGCACCCGCTGCTGGCCGGGCTGGGCCCGGAACCGCTGTCGGATGCGTTCGACGGCGGGCATCTGTACCGCCTCTCGCGCGGCCGCAAGGCGCCGGTCAAGGCGTTCCTGATGGACCAGGCGGTGGTGGTGGGCGTGGGCAACATCTATGCCGCCGAAGCGCTGTTCATGGCCGGGGTGTCGCCGCTGCGCGCGGCCGGCAAGGTGTCGCGCGATCGCTACGTTCTGCTGGCGGATGCGGTGAAGGCGGTGCTCGGGCATGCCATCGAACGCGGCGGCACCACGCTGCGCGACTTCATCAGCCCCGATGGCGCCCCCGGCTACTTCGAGCAGGAGCTCAACGCCTACGGCCGCGGCGGTGCGCCCTGCCGCCGCTGCGGACGCGCGTTGCGGCAGGCGCTGATCGGGCAGCGCGCCAGCGTGTGGTGCCCGGCCTGCCAGCGCTGAGCGGCGCACCTGCCGCGCCGGTGCGCGCTATAGTCGGCGCGGGCGGCATTCGGGGATGGCAATGTCGGGCACGGCGGAAATCACCCTCTGGCTGGATGCCGCGCGCGGCGGTGATCGGGCCGCGATGGACCAGGTGCTGGCGACGCTCTACCAGGAGCTGCACGCGATGGCGCGGCGCCAGCTTGCCGGCCAGCACGGCCAGACGCTCGATGCCACCGCGCTGGTGCACGAGGCCTATCTCAAACTCATCGGCGGCCAGGCCGCACGCTTCGACGACCGCGCGCATTTCTTCGCCTATGCGGCCTCGGCGATGCGCAGCGTGGTGGTCGATTACGCGCGCCAACGGTTGGCCCGCAAGCGTGGCGGCGACCTGCACCGCGTCACCGACCTGCCCGAGGACCTCGCCGGCGGCGTGCGCCTGGACGAGGACACGCTGGCACTGGATGCCGCGCTGACCGCGCTGGGCCGCGTCGACGAACGACTCGCACGGGTGGTCGAACTGCGCTATTTCGCGGGCCTGTCGGAACTCGAGATCGCAGCGCTGCTGGAGCGCTCCGAGCGCAGCGTGCGCCGCGACTGGCAGAAGGCGCGGATGTACCTGCTGGCAGCGCTGCAGGATGGAACGGCGAGCTGACCCTGGCCGGCGGCGGCCCGCCGGTCGAGCCTCCTGCGCAGACGCTGGAGCGGAAGTGGATGGCCGCCGCGCGCGACCGCTGCCTGGTCCCGGACGCGGCGGAGTGGGCAGGGTGCGCGGCCCCCAACCACCCTTGCCCTCTCCCCCTGGCGGGAGAGGGGGAGCGATCGTCGCGCCGCGCGCGACCGCATAGCTTCCATGGACGCCGCGCGCTGGCAGCAGGTCTCCACGCAGCTCGATGCGCTGCTCGATCTGGAGATCCCGGCGCGCAGCACGGTGCTGGCGCGGATCCGTGTGGACGATCCGCCACTGGCCGCCGAGCTCGAGCGACTGCTCGCCCTCGAGCACACCGAAAGCCCGCTCGACACGCCGCTTGTCGCGCCGCTGCCCGGCGCGCGACCCGGCCTCGCGGTCGGCCCCTATCGGCTCGAGCACCTGCTGGGCGAGGGCGGCATGGGCCAGGTCTGGCTGGCGCGCCGCGACGATGGGCTCTACCAGCGCCGGGTCGCCCTGAAGCTGCTGCGCCCGGGGCTCGCCGATCCCGGCCTGCGCCTGCGCTTCACCCGCGAACGGCAGATCCTCGCCCGGCTCGAGCATGCGCATATCGCGCGCCTGCTCGACGCCGGCATCAGTGCCGACCAGCAACCGTACCTGGCGCTGGATTACGTCGACGGCGAACCCATCACCGACTGGTGCACGCGCCGTGAGGCCGGCATCGAGGCATGCCTGCACCTGTTCCTGCAGGTCTGCGATGCGGTCAGCCACGCGCACGCCAACCTGGTCGTGCACCGCGACCTCAAGCCGTCCAACATCCTGGTCACTCCGCTCGACGAGGTGCGGCTGCTGGACTTCGGCATCGCCAAGCTGCTCGATGCACCGGAGCCGGCGCTGGAACGCACGCGCACCGGGCTGCGCGCCTTCACCCTGCACTACGCCGCGCCCGAGCAGATCCGCGGCGAGCCGGTCACCACGATGACCGACGTGTATTCGCTGGGCATGGTGCTCTACGAGCTGGTGGCCGGCGCCAAGCCGTATGCGCTCAAGCGCCCCAGCGACGCGCAGTGGGAGGAAGCGATCCTCGGGGTGGACCCGCCGCGCCCTTCCGTGGTGCTGCAGCGGCGCGCGGATGAAGCTTCGTCGGCGGATGCCCCGACGTTGCGACGGCGCGCGCGGCGCAGTGCCGGCGACCTCGACAACATCGTGCTCAAGGCGCTGGCCAAGCGCCCGGAGCAGCGCTATCCATCGGTGGAGGCGTTCGCGCTGGACCTGCAGCGTTATCTGGAGGGCCGGCCGGTGCTGGCACGGCCGCAGGGGCTGCTGTACCGGGCAGGCAAGTACGTGCGCAGGCATCGCTGGCCACTTGCCACCACCGCGGCCATCACCGTGGTGCTGGCGCTGGCACTGGCGATCCTCGGCTGGCAGCGCGCGCAGGCGCAGCGCGAAGCGGACCGTGCACGGGCCATGCAGGCACTGGTGGTGGGCCTGTTCGAACATGCCGGCAGCGCGAGGGCTTCGCGCCCGCTGGACGTGCGCGAACTGCTCGATGCCGGCCAGGCCCGCGGCGCGGTGGAGCTTGCCGGCCAGCCGGGCCTGCACGCCGAACTGCTGGGAGTGCTGGCGCGCCTGCGGCTGGGCCTGGGCGATTACGCGCGCGCACTCGATCTGCTCGACCGGCAGGCGACGCTGATCGACGGCGCCGGCGACGTGCCGGCCAGCCTGCGCCTGGAAGCGAGCGCCGACCGTGGCCGTGCATTGCGCCTGCTCGGCCGGCCCGCGGACTGCGTGGCGCGGATGGACCCGGCACGCAATGTCGCGCATGCCGCGGAAGGGCGGCTGCCGGCGCAGGCAGCCGAGTACTACGCCCAGCTCGGCCGCTGCCGCCGCCAGACCGGCGAGATGGCCGCGGCGGAAACCCTGTTCCGCCACGCGCTGGCATTGCGCCGCGCACGGGTCGCCAACGGGCCCGGCGTTTCCGAGAACCTCGCCGACCTCGCATCGCTGCATGCCGCACGCGGGCAGACCGCGGCGGCACGACGCGGCTACCAGGCGGCGCTGGAGGAACTGCGCCGCGGTGTCGGCGGACGCCACCCGCTCGCCGTCGACATGCTGCGCGCGCTGTGCGCCGTGGAACGCGACGGCGGCCACGTGACCCAGGCCGAACGCCACTGCCGCGAAGCGCTCGCGCTCGCCCAGGCGCTGCATGGCAGCCACCATCCCGACACCATCGACGCACGCCGCCTGCTGGCCGCGCTGCATGTCGACCAGGGCCGGCTGACCGAGGCCGAGACCGAGTTCCGCGAAGCGCATGCCTGGCTGCTCGCACGCCTGGGGCCGGACCACGCCGACGTCGCGCGCAACCTCAACAGTCTGGCAATCGTGGCCTGGGAACGGGGCGACACCGATTCGGCATTGCGCGACCTGCGCGCCGCCACCGCGATGCTGGCCGCGCGCGGCCCCGGCCATGCGCTGGCCGACGCGCTGTTCAACCTCGCGCTGGTACGTGCGGACGTGGGTGATGCGCAGGGTGCGCTGCGTCCGCTCGACCAGGCGCTGGCCCTGCGCGTGCAGCTGCTGGGCCGCGAGCATCCGCAGGTGGGCGTGGCCCGGCGGCTGCGCGGTGAGCTGCTGCTGCGCCTTGGTCGCGGCGACGCGGCGCTCGCCGCGCTGCGCGACGCCGCCCGCCTGACCGGCACCGGCTACGGGACCGCGCACCCGCAGGCCCGTCGTGCCCGGCACGCGCTTGCACTGGCCGAATCCGCAGGCGACCCCACGCGGCTCCTGCGCCGCCTGGATCCGCTGGCCACCGCGGCATCGGCGGACCTCGAAGCCCGCAAGGCCGCCTGGCTGGCGGCTGCCGATGCCGCCGCGCTGCGCTGCGCCGGCAACGACAGCGGCCGCGGCCGGCTCGACGCCACCCGGATCACGGGCGAACTGCGCGCCGCCTTTCCCGAAGGCGGCAGCGTGCGCCGCCAGGCCACCGCACTGCTGGCCGCATGCGACCGACCGATCGAAGACGCCACGCACGCCGGAGTACGCACGGCCGGCCGCTGACGTACCTGCAATCGTGCCGGGGTGAGCGGCCACGGGCGTCGTCGAAGCCCGCGACGGAAAGGTGGCCGGCGCTCGCCTCACGGTCCGCCGGTCCGGGCAATCGCCTACTGCAACGGCAGCGACGCCTGCGCCGGCTCCACGCCACCCTCGCCGCGGGCGATGCGCTTGAACTCCGCGCGGCTCACCGACAGGTAGCGCTCGTTGCCGCCGATCTCCACCTGCGGCCCCGCCTGCACCGCGTGCCCGCTGTCGTCCACGCGCACGGTCATCGTGGCCTTGGAGCCGCTATGGCAGATGGTCTTGATCTCGTGCATCTCGTCCGCCCAGGCCAGCAGGTACTGGCTGCCCTCGAACAGCTCGCCACGGAAGTCGGTGCGCAGGCCGTAGCACAGCACCGGGATGCGCAGCCGGTCGACCACTTCGGTGAGCTGCCACACCTGCGGCTTGCGCAGGAACTGCGCCTCGTCCACCAGCACGCAGTGCAGCCGCCCGTTGTGGTCGGCCACGTCGCGTTCCACCCGGGCCAGCAGGTCGTCCTCGGTGGTGAACGCCTCGGCAGGCGACTCCAACCCGATCCGCGAGGCGACCCGGCCGCGCCCGGCGCGATCGTCCAGCGCCGGCGTCAGGATCAGCACGCGCATCCCGCGTTCGCGATAGTTGTGCGCGGACTGCAGCAGGGTCGTGGTCTTCCCGGCATTCATCGCCGAGTAGTAGAAGTACAGCTTGGCCATGCCGTGGATTCTACGGCGTCGGCTCCTTCGGCTTGCCCACCTTTTCCGCTTCGCCGACGTCGACCCGGCCACGCACCGGGGCCGTCCACACCCGGTCCTGCACCTCCCGATAGGCCGTCGGGTCGACGTTCTCCTTGGCGTAGAACCTGCGGCCATCGATCGCGATGGGGCGGGTACCGTCGTAGGCGGTGATCGTCGCCCCCTGGCCGGACGCATCGAGCATGCTGCCGGTGCCGCGTCGGCGCTCGCGACGCAGCACGGTGGCCAGACGTGGGCCGGTGGCTGCATCGCCGTATTCCGCGCGCAGCGCCGGGCCGCGTTCGGCCACGCGCGCGCGTTCCGCGGCGTCGAGCTGCTCCCAGTAGAGCTGCGCCCAGACCTGGAACTGGTGATAACCGCGCTCGGCGGCGAGGAACATCCACAGATAGCCGTCCACGCGGTCCGCGGGGGCGCCCCTGCCCGACCAGTGCCGTTCGCCGAGCATGGCCTGAGACGGCTTGTCGCCGTAGTACGCGCCACGGCGGAAGTGCCGCAAAGCGTCCTCCGCGCGGCCATCCAGCAGCGCGTCCATGCCCCGCTGCCGGCCGGCAAGGTCGGGGTGGGCTTCCAGCATCCCCGAGGTGACCACCGAGGGATCGAGCTCGGGGATGAAGCGCCCCGACCCGGTATCGACGGTCATCGCCGCCGCAACGCCCTGGGCGGCCTCCTGGGCGCTGCACTCCGCGCCGGCAACGGTGAACGCCGCGAACGCGGCGATGATGAGGGCAACGTCCTGTCGCATGCCTGTGTTTCCTGTCTGGAACTGTCGTTGCGCAACACCGAGCCGCGCTGTTCATGCCGCGGTCCCGCGCTGTGGGGTCAACGACGCGGCGCGTCGACCTGGCCGAGGTCCGCGCCGAACAGGCGTGCGGCCTCGAGGTCGCGCTGGCGCCAGTACTCGGCAGGACTCAGTTTCGCGTCCGCGTAATGCACGGCCGAGTCGGCCCCGGACCCGCACATCCCGAGCCCGGTGATCGCACCCTTGCCGCGCGGCATGGCCTGTTCGGTGCAAACGCGCGCCGCGCCCGGTGATCCAAGGCGGCTGCCGGCGGCCACCATCGTCCAGCGTCGGCGCTCGCGTTCCAGGCGTGGCTGGGCGACATCGTCCGCGTACTGGTCATAGACTGCCTTGCCTTCCTCGACCGCGCGCTCTCGCGAGGCCCCGTCAAGCTCCGCCCAGTAGACCTCGCGCTGCGCCGCCAGCCGCGGATCGCCACGCTCGGCGGCGAGATCCATCCACGCATAGGCCAGCGCGCGGTCCCTGGGCACGCCGCGGCCTTCCCAGAGCAACTGCGCCATCAGCGCCTGCGATGCCTTGTCGGCATGGCGCGCGGCGCGCTCGAAATGCCCGCGTGCTTCCTCCGCGCGCCCTTCCTGCAACGCGGCAATCCCGAGCATCCGGTGCTTCTGGTCGGGATGCGCGTTCCAGTAATCGGGAGTCCGGTCATTCCAGGAGGGCGAATCCGCTGCGCGTGCCGGCAGGACCGGGGTTCCGCCCGCCATCGCCAGCCCGATCGCACCCGCCAGCAGTCCATACGACAGCCTGTTCATCGCCCACCCTCCCTGTGGATTGCTTTCCTTACACCACGTCGCCGGCAGCTGCAACGTGCAGCGCACCAGGCCGCTTCGGCGACAATGGCCGGCCCGCCGTTGCCGATTGCCGATGCAAGGTCTCAATCCCCCCCAGCGTGCCGCGGTGCTCCACTGCGAAGGGCCGCTGCTGGTGCTCGCCGGCGCCGGCAGCGGCAAGACCCGCGTGATCGTCGAGAAGATCGCCCACCTGATCGCCGCCGGGCATTACCCCGCGCGTCGCATCGCCGCGATCACCTTCACCAACAAGTCGGCCAAGGAGATGCGCGAACGCGTCGCCAAGCGCATCCGCGGCGACGCGGCCGAAGGCCTGACCATCTCCACCTTCCACGCGCTGGGCCTGAAGCTGCTGCAGATCGAACACGAACGCGCCGGCCTGCGCCGCGGCTTCTCGGTGTTCGATGCCGACGACTGCGCGGCGCAATTCAAGGACCTGTGCAGCGGCATGAAACCCGACGCGATCCAGGCGCTGCAGGGTCTGGTGTCGCGGGCCAAGAACGCCGGCCTGTCGCCGGAGGAAGCCGCTGCGCTCGCACGCAGCACCCGCGAGCTCGAGGCGGCCGAGCTCTACAGCCGCTACCAGGCGCGACTGACGAGCTTCAACGCGGTCGACTTCGACGATCTGATCCGCCTGCCGGTGCAGTTGCTGGAAGCCCACGAGGACCTGCGGCTGGGCTGGCGCGAACGTATCGGCTACCTGCTGGTCGACGAATGCCAGGACACCAACGATGCCCAGTACCGCCTGCTCAAGGCGATCGCCGGGCCCAAGGGCAACTTCACCTGCGTGGGTGACGACGACCAGTCGATCTACGCCTGGCGCGGCGCGAACCCCGAGAACCTGACCTCGCTCGGCACCGATTACCCGAGCCTCGAGATCATCAAGCTCGAGCAGAACTACCGCTGTTCCAACCGGGTGCTGCGCGCGGCCAACGCCTTGATCGCCAACAACCCGCACGAGCATCTGAAGACGCTGTGGAGCGCGCAGGCCGATGGCGAGCGCATCCGCATCTGGGAATGCCGCGACCACGCCCACGAGGCCGAGCGCGTGGCCGCCGAGCTGCAGTTCCTGCATGCCTCGGGCGGCATGCAGTGGAACGAGTGCTGCATCCTGTTCCGCAGCAATTTCCAGTCGCGCGCACTGGAAAAGGCGCTGCAGCTGATGCGCGTGCCGTATCACCTGTCCGGCGGCACCGCGTTCCTGGAGCGCGCCGAGGTCAAGGATGCGCTGTCGTGGCTGCGGCTGGTCGCCAACCCGGAGGACGACAGCGCCTTCCTGCGTGCGGTGCAGTCGCCCAAGCGCGAAGTGGGCGCGACCACGCTGGCGCGGCTGTCGGAACTCGCGCAGCAGGCGCAGATGCCGATGTCGCGGGCGATCGAATCGATCGGGCTGCTGAAGCAGCTGCCGCCACGCGCGGCGAACTCCCTCGGCACCTTCGCCGACATCCTGCGCGGCCTACGCCAGGATGCGAACCGGCTGCCGCCGGCGGAACTCGTGCGCAACCTGGTCGAGCGGTCGGGGATGCTTGCCGCGGTGCGCGCGCAGTGCAGGACCGAACAGCAGTTCGCGATGCGCCGTGGCAACCTCGAGGAGCTTGCCGGCTGGTTCGAGGGCGGCGCGCGTGGGGCAGGCCCCGGTGACCTCGCCGCGCAGCTGGCGCTGCTCACCCATGCCGATCGCGACGATCCCGGCAACCAGGTGCGGCTGATGAGCATGCACGCGGCCAAGGGCCTCGAGTTCCGCTACGTGTTCATCGTCGGCGTGGAGGACGGCGTGCTGCCGCACGAGGCCAGCATCGACGAGGGGCGCATCGACGAGGAGCGGCGCCTGCTGTACGTCGGCATCACCCGCGCCAAGGAGCGCTTGTGGCTGTCGCATGCCCGCGAGGCGACCAAGTGGGGCAGCCGGATGAAGCTCAAGCCCAGTCGCTTCCTCGACGAACTGCCGCCCGACGAACTGCAACGCGACGGCGCCGACCCGGTGGCCGATGCCGAGCACAAGCGCGAACGCGCGGGGGCGGGATTCGCCGCGATCAGGGCATTGCTCGACGCCTGAGCCGGCGCCGCCGTTGCCGGGGCTGCGGTGATGTGCCGCCTCACCGCAGGCGCGAGCGCGCGCGGCGGGCTGTCATGCGCCTCGGCTAAACTCGCACGCCCTGCAAGATCCGCGGAGATCGCGATGCGTCCCCTGCTGCTGACCCTGTCCCTGCTCGCGGTGGGCCTGACGGCCTGCCGGCCGGCACCCGAGACCACCACTGCGCAGGTGCCGCAGGCCACTCCCACCCAGCAGGCCACGCGTCCGGCCGCGACCGACGCCGACGACAACCTCAACGCGGTGCTGTGGGTGCAGCGCTCCGTCGAATACCGGGCCACGGCGCTGTCGCTGTTCCGCGCCGCGGCCGACCACCTCGACGCGGCGATCGCCGAGAAGAACTGGGACGCGCTGGTGCCGGACGAGCGCGACAACCCCGACGCGTGGGCGGAGCTGCCGCCGGCGGTGATCATGGACATCGACGAGACCGTGCTCGACAACTCGCCCTACCAGGCACGCCTGGTGCGCGATGGCGCCGAGTACGACGAGGCGACGTGGGCCGCCTGGGTGGCGGAGAAGAAGGCGGAGCCGGTGCCCGGGGTCGTCGATTTCGCACGCGCCGCCAGCGACAAGGGCGTGACCATCCTCTACCTGTCCAATCGCGCCCAGCATCTCAACGAGGCCACGCTCGCCAACCTGCGCGCCGTGGGCCTGCCGGTGAAGGACGACAGCGTGTTCCTCGGCCTCGGCACCCATGTCGACGGCTGCGAACAGCACGGCAGCGAAAAGCTCTGCCGGCGCCGACTGGCTGGCCGCGATTACCGGGTGATCATGCAGTTCGGCGACCAGCTCGGCGATTTCGTGCAGGTCATCGCCAATACCGACGAGGCACGCAACGGCCTGCTGGAGGAATACGGCGACTGGTTCGGCGAGCGCTGGTGGATGCTGCCCAATCCCACCTACGGTGGCTGGGAGCCGGCGCTGTTCAACAACGGCTGGGAGCAGCCGCGCGAACAGCGCCGCGTGCTGAAGCGCGAGGCGCTGCGGCTGGCGCAGTAGCACGACGCCGCACGAGCGTCGTATCCGCGTACACGTGCGCGCACCCTGGGGTTTTCCCGGGGGTGCGCAGCCGACGCGTGCAGGCTAGCGTGCAGGCAACCGGCGATGGGGGAGCCGGCACCCGGCAACCGCGCAAAGGCCCATGGTCGGTCCCCTTTCCAATCTCGCTCCCCCCTCGCCTTTCGCCGGTCCCGGCGGCGGGCGTTCGTTGATCGGCGTACTGCACAGCCTGACCAGCCCGCTGGCCCGCAGCATGGGGCTGGGGGAGGGGCGCGCGGATGCATGGACACAGGGCGCCCGCTCGCATGTGGCGGAGACGGTGCGTGGAAACGGCCTGCAACCTTCGCTGCCGGCATCGGCGCCGGTGGCGCCGCCGGCGCCGCCGGGCCTTGCCCAGGCTGCGTTCGCGCGTGGGCAGGGGCTCGGAAACCCCGCAGCAGGAATGCCAGCGACGGCGGCGGGGGTGTCCACCACCACGACGCCAGCGGCAGCCATGCCATCGATGATGGCGACTGCCGGCGGTGCCGGCCCCACAACACCCCTCGCTGCGGTGGTCACCGCCATCACCACCGCCGCCGGTGCCGCAGCCGCCCGTCCGCTGGCGGACCCATCCGTCTCCACCGCACTTCCGCGGCAGGCGACGCCCGGTGGTGTACCGCCCGGGGCTATGGCGCCGACCGGTGCCGGGCCAGCCATGGCAGGGACGGCAGCAGGTGCCCCGACAGGGGGCCAGGCCGCGCCGGCGGCGCTCCAGAGTGCACCCGGAACGCCGACGGCGACGGCGACGGCAAATATGCTTCCCCGGGGCGCGCCCGTAGCGGCCGCAGTGCCGGCCACAATGACGCCCACGGGACCCATGGCCCAGCCAGGAACGCCGGCCGGGAGCGCATTCGCCACCAACACGGCGAATACGTCCAACGCATCGAACGCCTCGCCGACCGCCCTGGCCGCGCAGGCGCAGGCGGCGCACCTTGCGGGCGCAAACCCGGCCCACGTCGCGGTCCGTGGTGAACCCGCGCTTCCCGGCGTGTTGCGCGCGGATGCAGCACTGGTCGCGGAACGCGCAGGGGCGATGCCGTCGAGCGCCATGCTCGCGCAGGCGCCCGGCGGTACCGCAGCGGCTGCCGGTGCCACCGTTGCCCTGGCCACGGCGCCACCGGTCCCCGCGATGCCGACGATGCCCGCCGTGGTACCACCGTCGCAGTCCCCCGCCGACGTGCGTGGCAATCCACTGCTCGCAGGCGCCGAACGCGGCGTCACCCAGCCAACGGGCGCCACGGTGGCCCATGGCCATACCGTCGCATCATCCGGCGACGGGCGCCGCGACCGGCGCGACCGCCTCGGCGCCCTGCTCGCCGCGGTCGGAGCGGGCTCCGAGGCCGCACGTCGCGAACTCGCCGAAATCCAGAAGGCGGAACTCGCCTATCAGTGGCTGTACTGGGTACTCACCATCGTCGCGTTCTCCAGCTTCGGCATCCTGCTGGTCGCGCTGCTGCCGTGGGGCGAAGGCATTGCCCTGGTCAGCCGGGGCGTGCGTGAGCCTGTCTCGACAGGCCTGCTGGTGGCGCTGGGATTGGCGTCCGCGGTTGGCGCCTGGCTGGTCGCTCGAATGCGCTGATCGTGGGCAGCCGTCCCAGTTCGATGCGCCCGGCCCCGGATTGGCCATCCATGGCACCCGGGGTCCCGGAGTCGCAGAACAGAAGAGGCCCGGCGGAGATGCCGGGCCTTTTCCGATCTGCGGAATCGCGAATCGACGCGTGGCGCCGATCCGCGATCCGCGATTGATGCTTACTGCTTGCGTGCGGCGTTGGACTGGGCCTCGCCGATCGTCTTGATCACGGTGGTGACCGTGTTCATGAGCAGCGAGAACTCCTGCGACGCCACCTGGAACTTGGCCATGGTGCTCGGATTGGAGCTGCTCACCTTCTCGGACAGGCTCTTCATCTCGCCGGCCTTGGCGTCAAGCGCCTTCATCTGACCCTCGACAAGGGCGCCGAGCCAGCTCTTGCCACCTTGGGTCTTGCCGGAGGTGTTCTTGTTGGCGCTATCGACACCCTGCAGGAAGGCGGCGTTGTTGAAATCGCTGACGGAGATATTGGCCATGGGTAATTCCTCGTGTCTGATGTTTTGGGCAAATCGAAACGGACCGGGTGATGGGGCCGCGCTGTGGTCCAGAGTGGATGCGCGGAACCTGCAAATCACCTCAGGCCGGCGGCGCCCTCGAGCGATGGCTGCGGCGGACGGATGCCTGTTTCGGCTCCAGCGTCTGGCCGACGAGGCCCGCCTGGGTGGCTCTCTTGGATTCGAGTGCGGCGGCACGCTGTGCCTCCAACCATGCGAGGGCCTGTTCTTCGCTATCGCGCTCGCAGCGTTCGGCGAATTCGATCGCGACCTGCACTTCCCTGTCCTGCAGCGGCTCCAGCATGGCCTCGAACTGGCGCGCCAGGCCGTTGCGGTCGTCCTCGTCGATGGCACCCACGGCAACCAGACCATTCAGGGTCTGCGCGAGATCGTCCGGGTCGTAGGGCCTGAATGTGGCTTCAAGCGGGGTCTCCTCGATCGCCTTTCGATAGGTGTCGATCAGCGATTCGAGTTCCTCACCCTCCAGCCCCGGCTGTTCCCGCAGTGCACTCTCGAAGGTGGCAAGGACGTTCGCCCTGATCCGTGCAGCTGCGCCATCTTCTTCCACGGAAGGAACTGCCGGCTGGTCCACCGCAACCTGCGCCGCGGGGAAACCTGCCATCGACAATCCCTGCGTCGCGGGTCTGCGAGCGGTGGGGCGGCGGGGTAAACGAACCATGTCGTCTCCGTAGGGGTCCCGGTCGTAAAGCAGGGACTGCAGCGCGATGGAAGCGATACTGGACAAGTCAGCCAGGGCCGACAACTGGGGCCGACCCTAGTGCCTAGGGAAACTCTGAACAACTCCCCCGACGTGGGCGACAATAGCGCAACGCGATGAGGGTGACGATCGATGCAGCTGACGTTCGGTGATGCCGAAGGCATGGGCAAGCGCAAGCGGACCCGCAAGGAGAT
>NZ_JAIWPS010000006.1:0-183516 GCF_021191595.1 Alterluteimonas muca | reverse complement strand
ATCTCCTTGCGGGTCCGCTTGCGCTTGCCCATGCCTTCGGCATCACCGAACGTCAGCTGCATCGATCGTCACCCTCATCGCGTTGCGCTATTGTCGCCCACGTCGGGGGAGTTGTTCAGAGTTTCCCTAAGCGACACAAGACCTGGGTTCACCCCCGTTTTCACGGACACTTACGATAAGGCCGATTGAGGCCGAGGAGTGTTCATGTCGAAGCGAAGGAAGTTCAGCGCGGAGTTCAAGCGCGGTGCGGTTGAGCAGGCCAGCCAGCCGGGTGTCAGCTGTGCCCAGGTGGCCCGGGAACTGGGGATTCGGGACACCCTGCTGACCCGCTGGAAGCGAGAGGCCCAGAGCCAGGGGGCGGTTGCCTTCGGGGGCGCAGGGACGCCTCGGGACGAAGAGATGGCGCGCCTGAAGCGCGAACTGGCCAGGATCAAGAAGGAACGCGATTTTTTGCGAGAAGCGGCGACGTTCTTTGCCAAGGGATCATCCTGAGGTATCAGGTGATCGAACGTTGCCGCGATGAGTTTCCGGTTCGACTGATGTGCCGTTGCCTGCGGGTGTCGGCCAGCGGTTATTACGACTGGAGCAAGCGCCTGCCCAGTGCCCGCCAACTCGACAACCAGCGCTTGCTCGGCCGGATCCGCGAGCTGCACGAGGACAGTCGGGGCACGCTGGGCGCGGGTCGGATGCAGGAAGATCTGGCTGATGCCGGCGAGACGGCCAGCCTGAACCGGGTCGCGCGCGTGATGGCGGCCGATGGCTTGCAGGGCTGGCCGCGGCCGAAGCAGCGTGGCAAGCGCGGCCAGCCGGCGCTGACGCCGCCGGGTGTGCGCAATCTGCTGGAGCGGGACTTCACCGCATTGGAACCGGAGACCAAGTGGGTCACCGACATCACCGAACTCAAGACCCGGCAAGGAAAGCTGTACCTGTGCATCGTGCTGGATCTGCTCGACCAGCGCGTCGTGGGCTGGTCGATGCACCACCGGCAGGATCGGCAGATGGTCATTCGGGCCGTGCAGATGGCGGTCTGGCAGCGTCAGGGCAGCGATCCGCTGATCCTGCATTCCGATCGCGGCAGCCAGTTCCGGAGCGGCGACTACCAGCGTTACCTGGCAGCCAACGAACTGGTGTGCTCGATGAGTGCGGTGGGCCATTGCGGTGACAACGCGGCTTGCGAAGGCTTCTTCGGCCTCCTCAAGCGCGAGCGGGTCTACCGCACGACGTATCCGACACTCGATTCCGCAAGATCCGATGTGTTCGAATACATCGAGCGGTTCCACAATCCGAGGATGCGGCGGAGGGTCGCCAGGCAAGATCAGAAGTTATCAGCTCTTTCACAACCGTCCGTGATTTCGGGGTAGAACCCCCTCCTTGTCACTGCCTGAGTGAATGATGACGCAATAGACTTGGCCGCCTGAGAAATGAGGGAACAACCCAGCTTGGCGAACTGTTGCCGCACACCTTTTGCCGGGAGCTAACTCGTACGGCAACTGAGGACCCTCAGGATATGGCACGATCCCGGCCGCCTTGCGCTTGCCGCGCAAGCGGTCAAGTGTTGAGGCGAACTCGTAGAAGGCCTAGTGAGTGATCGTGGTTGTCTTGTCACCACGATTTACGACCTCAATGTGCACCAGCTTCGTCTCAGTCGCGTCGCCGGCAACTTGCATGTTTGGAACGGCGTGGACTTTGAGGCGCACCCCAGCGCGGGCCCACTTGAAGATGTCCCAGACAAGGACAACCGTAGCAATGACGGCTCCCCACCAGGCGGCGACTTCGGATGCTGTCATGACGGCTAACACATGAATTAAGCCGCGCAGCGAAGCGGCGTCGGCTTGAATGACTTGTTAGGCCGCGGCCAGCTCAAGTTTGCCCACCCGCTTGAGGTCAACATGCTGCCGGGCTACCCACAGATCATGCGCGTCCTGCATGGCGAGCCAGCTCTCCGGAGAACGCCCAATTGCCTTGGAAAGACGCAGCGCCATCTCGGGGGTAACCCGGCTGGAGCCCTTGAGAATCCTGCTGAGGGTAGAAGCCGCCACGTCCAGCTTTTCCGCCAACTCGCGGCCGCTGATGCCATTCGGCTCAAGATAGATGTCAGTGATGAACTCGCCAGGATGGGGAGGGTTGTACATGGCCATCAGTGATAGTCCTCATAGTCAAGGACGTAAGCGTTCCCGTCCCGGAACTCAAACGTCAGCCGCCAATTGCCGTTGACCGTTACAGACCAGCGTCCGCGCATCTGTCCCTTGAGTGGGTGCAGCCGAAACCCCGGGATATCCATGTCCTCAATGGTCCGCGCCGTGTCCAAGGCAGCCAGCTGCATCCGAAGCCGCTTGGCATGACTGGCCTGCACCCCAGACGCATTGCCCGTCTCGAAGAGCTTGCGAAGGCCTTTGTGCCGGAACGATTCAATCATGCGGGGACTGTATCATGTTGCGCATCACGCAACAAGCGGCCTAACGCTTGAGTTAAGCCGCGCCGGCCGCGACCTGTCGAGTGGAGTATGGCTCCAGATGCGGCAGCGCTCAACGGCACCGAGGACGGCGTCGGCTTGAACGAATTGTTAGGCGCGTACCGGTAGCACCAAGCGAACAGCCCGAACGAAGCCCCCGACAATGATGGCGACGACAAGGCCGAAGAGTGCGAAGTAAAAAAACGCCAGTGGTTCCAGTGGGTCCGGAAGTCCCCGTTGCTGGATGACGCTAAGTACAAGAAATACCGCAACGGTAGATGCTGCGCTTGCCACGGAAGCAAGCCAGAACTTGCGCATGCGCCAATGCATTATGAGGGCTGCAATGACAGCCACACTTGCAAGAACGATCATGCCAGTGGGAACTTGTGAGAAATCCATACCTACGCTCCTTGTAGCGCCTAACGCCAGAATTAAGCCGTGCCGCGAAGCGGCATCGGCTTGAATGAATTGTTAGGGCGCAGTGCCCACTATTTGACCTTTGTAAGCCTAACCTTCTTGTCGCCACCCTTCCGCTGGCGAAAAATCTCAATTCTGTAGTGTTGGGGCATCGGGGCGTCAGGGCGGCGATGAGGCGTGGGCTTGGGTTGACGCTCCGGCTTGCCAATCTCTTCGCACGGCTCCCAGAAATCGTCCGACATAGAAAGCTGCTCAGGATGCGGTGGAGCCCTGGCTAAACTTCTCTCGAGATCTTTCAGCAACTCCGGTGAGTTTGCAGCCTCCTGACCCCAGCGGTCTTGCACTTCAGCTATGGCCTGATCCGAGGTGAGCTGTCCGGCCTGAACACGGTCAAAGAGGCTCTTCAGATAGTAGATCTCTCCACCGCTTTGCTTCGAGTTACCCCGCGCGCTTTTGCAACCGAAGTTCTGCTTCGCTTGGTCAAAGAGAGCGCTTGTGACGTACGACGCCTGCTGCCGGATTGCTTGAACACCAGACACAAACCCGCCGTAGTTGCCAATTGCCAGGTAGAGCGCTCCTGCAGTAGCGGCGATCTTACCGAAGCCCTTGATGGACCCTTCTTCAACTATCAGCGTAACCGCGTAGTCAGGCAGATTGAGGTGGGCCTCAACATACTCGTCCCACTGGTCAAACAGTTGCGTGGAATAGTCTCTGAAGTCGTCCTTATCAAAGACAGGAGACTTGATGTAGAAGGATGTTGTTACGACATCAAGCATCAGATCCCCCTGATCTGTCCCTGCGCCCTAACACCTGAGTTAAGCCGCGCCGCGAAGCGGCGTCGGCTTGAACGATTTGTTAGCTCGCACCGTGATGCTCATCTACGTGGGCTTGTACATTGTATACAGCGTGTCTTCGAAGCTTTTGACAAGTACAGCAACTGCCAAACCACCTTGGAGCCATTGCATAGCGCACAGCCGAGCCATTAGCTGCGCTTGCCCTAAGTGCGGTACTAATTGCGGCTGCTTGAAGAAATGAATTGCGACAGCAAGTGCCAGATCCTGCGTTGAGTATGGAATGGGCCCAGAACTCAGAGCCAGTGCTTGCTCGCGAATACTTGACTGGTCAATCACTCCCCCCAGAAGATCGATCTCAGCCAATGCAATCGCCTCTTCAACGTTTGCGCGTTTCGGCGGAGGGGGGTTGCCGTACACGGCATGTATGAACTTGTCTAATGCAGTCTCAGGCTTCTTCTTGCCAAATAGCCCAAACATAAAATTCCCCTGTGGTGCTTGCTAATTTTCCCATGCGATTGGCTACGAAGTTTGATATAGCTAACTTCATAATTGAGTTGCGCTATGAATCAGCTTCAGGCTGAGTGACTTAACAGCTCAATCTGCTAGCCTGATGGGTCCGAGTCGCTCTTCATCAGGTTGCTCGCGACCAAGTAGCCAACTATTGCCCCTGGGATAGTTCCCGCAATTGCCGATCCCATACCCGCTACGCCAAAGTAGGATCCGCAGAGCGCCCCTACCATTGCCCAAGCGTACGCAGCGCGTTTACGACGCCACGTCCATAGATTGGTGCTTATGTAGTTCCTGTTCGCGGAGTACCAAAGCACGCCGATTACGCAGATGACCAAAAATGTGAACACTCAACCCCCCTCCGCTAGGTACTATTTATTCTCCGGTGAACCAAAAGTAGATGACGGTTCCTCTCAAGATGGGATCATCAATGTACTTCAGCTGATCGGCAAACAGTCGCGCCATGCCAGCCATCGTCGGCAAGTCTTGATTACTAACCGCTCGAAGATAGCTTGAGAGCACTGAGCCGTCTTGAACTTCTAGCTGAAAGCTGCTTTTTGCCTCCGCAACCATCGGCACAATAGATGCCGAGCTGATCATGGCAACATCCAGATCATCCGAATGAGACGCGCTCTGTATTATCTCAGGTGCAATGGCGCCTAACTGTTCAAAAATGTAAAGTTCAGGATCGATATCTTCATTCTCGCAGAGATCGGAATCGACTGGATCTTCGTTTAAGCGGATCTCTTGAACCGCTTCTAGGAACTCATTGTTCGGGTGCCGCATCCACGGTTTGCAGGCCGCGTAGAGATCCTTTACAAGATCTCCGTACAGTGATTGGTTTTCGTCACGAACAAGATTAACAACTAGTTCGTAACCTTGCTGGCCGACACACTCAACAGCCATCTTTCTATCAGTACCAACCACGGTGGGGATGATTGCTGCAAGGCCAAACGCTTGATCGAAGAACTCTTGAAACTCCTGACTACTGAGATGCTGCCGGCTTTTCGCTAGATCGACATGGTTTTGTACAACTTTCACTAGCCGCTCTCGCATATCCTTCGGGAATGCTGCTGCCCTCACCCCTGTCCTTTGGATCTCTTGATCGAGCCGAGTGCTATCTCCAGCCTTTCGTAACCATTTGAGCATGTCTGATCATTCCTTATGCCGTCGGACCTAAGAGCTAACACCTAAGTTAAGCCGAGACGCGTAGTGGAGCAAAGCACATGGCAAGCTATACCTGCCATGTGCTTTGCGGAACGAAGCGGCTTCGGCTTGAACGCATTGTTAGGCGTCATCCTTGCACTCCATAGACCAGCGGGACAAACCGGCCGCCGAACTGTGCCACTGCTGCTCTTAGTCCCGGGGTATCAACCGCAGCCGCATCATGCTGCCCAATAGCTGCGAACACCAAGATGCAGTCCGAGCTGACGCGAAAGGAATCTGGTGTGAAGTCGCCCGACTTTGGATCTAGAAGCAGCGGAAAGTTCTGCTCGTATGCCGCAAGAACCGCAAGCTTACGAAGGTCAAGCTCATAGACGGAGTAGTGATGGGGGACGAACTTTAGCTCGATGATGGCCGCAACATCGCGCTCCTTGAGGACCACGATGTCTGGGACAAAGCAGCCGTGTCGCTCCACGGTGATCTGCGGCTCGCAAAGAATGACGTGATCAGACAGTCGTGACCGGAGCTCGGCATACATAAGCGAGTGCAGCGTGCACTCTGAGTTGATTAGCCCATGTTGGTAGGCGTCACACGCAGTGGACCATGCTTCTTGAAGTGCGATAGAGGTAGTCATGACGCCTAACACTAGAATTAAGCCGCGCTGCGAAGCAGCGTCGGCTTGAATGATTTGTTAGGGCGCATCTGACGGGTAGCCGACAGCGTAAGGAGGGCCACAACGGCGCGCCACCTCCGGATAGTTTCGCTGTACATGTTCGTCCGAAGCGTCCCCTCCACCGAATTTAGCAGGCACGTTGAATCTTGCGGTCTCTCCTGTGTGGATGTTCTGGATGGACCGCCCCGAATTATCGCGCACCAACTCTATTCCTTGGTACCACAGGACGGTTGTGTCCAACTGCCCATCGAGTGAGCGGACCTTTACGCATCCATCCGCGACTACGAGAGTGCCTTCGAAAGCTGCCGTCAGCCAAACTTCTTCAAGTCCAGGCGGCGGGGAAGCTAGCTGAGGAAAAAATGGTCGCGGGTGCTCCGGCTGGCTATGAGCGCACCCGAAGAGGAGCAAAGCGACAAAGCAGAAAGGTGCGGAACTCTTCATGTGCGGCCTAACGCCTAAGTTAAGCCGCGCCGCAGCGGGGCGTAAAGCACATGGCATGCTGTACCTGCCATGTGATTTGCGTCCCGATGTGGTGTCGGCTTGAACGCATTGTTAGGCGCCGCCCGCGAGCTGCTTTGCCCGAATACGGCGCTGTAGTTCTATGAAATCATTCATGGCAACGTTAAGCGCACAGTCCGTTGGAATTCCAGCGAGGCGGTAAATGTGGGCAATAACTGTCATGAAGCAAAAGTTTGTGATGACGAAACAATTGCTCACGCATTGAAACAGGACGCCCAAGGAAATGTCGCCACCAATCAGTCCTTGGCCGTCCCGATACAATGCATGAATTGCCCGGCCGCCATGAACTAAGCCGCATAAGGGGTTCCATGTGTTGGTCACCATTCGAGAGAATTTTTCTGGGTCATCTAGCGGTGAGTCAGCAAGTTCGTTGATGAAAGCTTCGACGCTCTGAGCAAGTGATTTGGTTCCGAGCACCTGCCATTTGCCATTCTCGTTCTTCTGTCTGACTCCTACGTCATTCTCCAGGAAGTCCTCCCGCTGTTCTTCATCGGCTAAGAAGCCAAGAAAGACTCCTCTGAGAAAATTCTCAATCTGAGAGCGATGCAGCGCTAAGGCAGGAGCGCCCATGTCGCGGAAGTTTGTCTCGATGAGGAACAAAAGGCCTCTGCCATGGTCACAAGCTGCCCGAATCAACTGCAGGGATAGATAATGGTGTTCTGCTTGAACAGGAGGCAGGTCACTTAAAAAGGCGATTGCCTGCTCGTTAACGTTACGCGCACTTGCGGCAAGCGCCGTAAGGTCGCCCTCTGTTACAGGCTCAACTCTGCTCCATTGTTCAACGACTCGATGCACAGCGTCGGACAAACTGTTTTCGTTTGGCACTGCCGAAGTCTCCCGCAGGGCGCCTAACACCAGAGTTAAGCCGTGCCGCGAAGCGGCATCGGCTTGAACGACTCGTTAGGCCGCCGTTCCCTGGCACTTGCGCCCGAAGTGCGGCAACCCAACCCCTGAGGCGAACAGTACAACAAGCGCCGTGTCTGGTGCTGCCGAAACGCACCATGCGCGCGGCCAAGAACTCTCACCGCGCACTGCCCGAAGCCGACCCGGCAGGTTGAATCTTGCGGAGAGTCGCGCCTGTCCAAAGCCGAGGCACACAAAGCTCGCTGCCAATGCCGTCACCGCGCGTGCAAAGAGCCAATCGCAACAGGCAGACCGGATGCGACAAGCAACCGATAACCGGTGCTGCAACAGTGCCGAGAACAAGGCCTAACACCAGAATTAAGCCGTGCCGCGAAGCGGCATCGGCTTGAATGACTCGTTAGGCCGCCGATGCCCAGCACCTGTGCCGTACGGCCCAACCCCTGAGCCGAACACTACAACAGCCCTTGCCAGAACGCTTGGGTTGGCGTTTGGCACGACCGGAGCTGGATGGCCGGTGCGCGCGGCCAAGAACTCTCACCGCGCTCTGTGCGAAGCCGACTCGGCAGGTTGAATCTTGCGGAGAGTCGCGGCTGTCCGAAGCCGAGTTGCTGCAGGGCTGACTGCCGATGCCTACACCGCGCGTGCGAGGTGCGAACGCTGCGGATAAGCGAGGCGCCGCAGATTTCCTGGAGCCCGGCAACAACAGTGCGGGAAACAAGGCCTAACGCTTGAGTTAAGCCGCGCCGGCCGCGACCTGTCGAGTGGAGTATGGCTCCAGATGCGGCAGCGCTCAACGGCACCGAGGACGGCGTCGGCTTGAACGAATTGTTAGGCGCGTACCGGTAGCACCAAGCGAACAGCCCGAACGAAGCCCCCGACAATGATGGCGACGACAAGGCCGAAGAGTGCGAAGTAAAAAAACGCCAGTGGTTCCAGTGGGTCCGGAAGTCCCCGTTGCTGGATGACGCTAAGTACAAGAAATACCGCAACGGTAGATGCTGCGCTTGCCACGGAAGCAAGCCAGAACTTGCGCATGCGCCAATGCATTATGAGGGCTGCAATGACAGCCACACTTGCAAGAACGATCATGCCAGTGGGAACTTGTGAGAAATCCATACCTACGCTCCTTGTAGCGCCTAACACCAGAATTAAGCCGTGCCGCGAAGCGGCATCGGCTTGAATGACTCGTTAGGCCGCCGATGCCCAGCACCTGTGCCGTACGGCCCAACCCCTGAGCCGAACACTACAACAGCCCTTGCCAGAACGCTTGGGTTGGCGTTTGGCACGACCGGAGCTGGATGGCCGGTGCGCGCGGCCAAGAACTCTCACCGCGCTCTGTGCGAAGCCGACTCGGCAGGTTGAATCTTGCGGAGAGTCGCGGCTGTCCGAAGCCGAGTTGCTGCAGGGCTGACTGCCGATGCCTACACCGCGCGTGCGAGGTGCGAACGCTGCGGATAAGCGAGGCGCCGCAGATTTCCTGGAGCCCGGCAACAACAGTGCGGGAAACAAGGCCTAACACCAGAATTAAGCCGTGCCGCGAAGCGGCATCGGCTTGAATGACTCGTTAGGCCGCCGATACCTGGCACCTGGCCCAACCCCTGAGCCGAACACTACAACAACTTGCCGCGCCTTTGCCGTGCCCGAGTGCGGAGCCGAGAGCGGCAACTCGCGCGGCGACGAAAGCTCACGGCCAGCGACACGAGGCCGACTCGGGATGATCATGCTTGCGCTGAAGCCGCGCCTGTCCGAAGCCGGGGTGCTCCACGAGCGCCTGTCGATGCCTTCACCGCGCGTGCGAGGTGCAAATGCAATGAATGAGCGAGGCGCTACCGCGTGCCTGAAACCCGGCAACAACAGTGCGGGAAACAAGGCCTAACGCCTGAGTTAAGCCGCGCTGCGTAGTGGCACGGCGTTGTGCTAGAAGCTAGCACAAAAGGCCGGGCCACGAAGCGGCGTCGGCTTGAACGAATTGTTAGGTCTTTGTGGCGCAGAGCTTCAAATTTCTTGTTGAATGTAGCCTGGTAGTCTCAGCAGCAATGGTTTGAACCACTCTGCATGCAGCCCAAAGATCTTCTTGATCCCACGAAGGAGATTCATAGCGCGCAGATACGAAAGGTGGGAAAACTTGAAGGTCGTGAGCAACTTTTGAGAAAGTTACGGTATTAAGTACAGGGCTGCATTCTCGGTGCGCCGTAGCAAGATCATGGTTCAAATCCTTGATCTGTTTTTCCGTAAAATTTCGCTGCTCAACTAGTATTGCTTTGAAGAAAATTTCGGCCGTCAGCCGATAGCTTAGAATTGCTTTTGGATTTGATCTTGTGTCTAAAAGTAGAGAATTTCCCCCGGAAAGTTCTGCTTGTGCCGAGTTAAATAACGCGGTGGCATTGGAGTTGGAGAACGAAGATTCCGTGCTCCCGTAACCATAATCTATGCAATTTAGCCAATGCTCTGTGTATTGCTTCATCTCTGAGGAAGAATTTAAGAGCTCATGTTTGATCAATGCTGGCATATTCTGAAGGCTGTCACTTGGAGAAAGGATGACTTCGCCGAAAATTATGGGTACCTCTACTGGCCAGAAAGCTGAATCAAAATAGAGAACTCCGGTGTATACGGACCCAACTTGATGAGCCCCTGACGGGCTATTTTTCTTGAACCATTCGAACACGAAGGTCGAGATGGGATGATTGAACGGAATTGAAAGATTATTCTGAGCCGTCAGTTCGGAGAGTGCTAAGAATGGGCGCTGTTTGTGAATAATGTTCTTGGCTCGATACTCCTGATTCTTCTTGTAGAGCCAGTCCGACAACTGAGGTTCGTCGAATTTCATTACAAAGACCTAACACCTGAGTTAAGCCGCGCCGCGAAGCGGCGTCGGCTTGAATGAATTGTTAGCCCGCACCCGCGAACTATGCGTAAACGGGGTTTCCATAGCCATCTGTCGTGTAGCTACCGCGGCCGTCACAGCGAGCGCAGTTCTCGACCTCCCCAAGACACGCGCACTTCACGACATTCCGCTCTTCCTTCATGGCCTTGGCATAAACCTTACGTTCTTGCTCTTCATCAGCCTTTATCTTTTCCCACTCCGCCTGACTCACTTTGGCAATCTTCGCCTGAAGTTGCTCTATGTGCCTAGCAGCTTCCAGATTTCCTTGGTGTTCCTTATGCAGTTCCATCTGGAGCTTACGAATCTCTGCCTCGCGGCCGGCAAGCACAGAGTCACTCCTTCGTCTTTCTTCATCCCACAGAGCAAGTGCTTCGTCGTGATGCTTCCGAACCATCTCAATTTCATGTCGAAGTTGTTCTGTCTCATCAATCGCAGATGGTTGCTCTGAGAAGAGGGAGCCATCGGGCCTTCGGACAATGAAGCCGTCATCGTCTCCGCGTGTGACGGAGAACCCTGGGTTCCTTCTGGCGATCTCAAGAGCGTCACGATAGTTCATGAGCCACCTGTGCGGGCTAACACCAGAATTAAGCCGCGCCGCGAAGCGGCGTCGGCTTGAATGAATTGTTAGCCGCCGCTCGTAGACCTGCCACGCTCCACTCTCGCGGGCAGGACGAACATGAGCTCGGCTAGAGCACGTACGAAATCGATGACGCGCTCTGCATCAGCGCTGGTTGGAAGAGCGGCGTTGTCATCCGCGTGTCGCTGGCCATTAGCCTCCAGACGCACCTCGTGCGCCCAAGCAGCCATGTCACTGGTAATGATGTGGTCAGTTGCTGCCTGGTCTATGCGAGTGTAGAGGCTGCCCGCGGTGTAACCCTTTGACTTGAGCATTGCATCGACTGAACTCGCGGCGAGCATGACTGCCCCTGCCGGAGCGTGTCGAGAGTTCATTGCTTGAAGCAAATACTCACGAGCGGTGCCCGGTACTGCCTCATCGATCCCTGCCATGGGAGGAAAGATACCTATGACCCGCTCATTCAGCGCACCGGAGAACGCTAGAACGGCTCCACCACAACGACTGCAGACATAGACTCCCCAGTGCCGAGGGTTGGAGGCATCGAATGCTTTCGTCTGCATGTTGTGGACGAGCCTTAGTGACGGACTATCCACGCCACAGTGCGGACATCGCGTAACGGCTAGCTGTCCAATCAGTCGCATAGATACCCCTTGCGGCTAACACCAGAGTTAAGCCGCGCCGCGAAGCGGCGTCGGCTTGGACGAATTGTTAGGCCACACCCTGCGGTGCCCGCCGGCCTGTGCGGAAGACAGTGACGGACATCAGCACTAGGGAAGCTGCTAATGCGACATCGAGAAGCCGTTGGATCAGTCCTCTCCACGGTGCGACATCCGGCTCCACCATGGTCAGGAATAACACTGGGAATGCGATGCCCGTGAGGAACAAGAAGGCGCGGCGTAGCTTGAACCGCCGAAATCCAGCGGCTAAAGAGACAAGCGCGACGCCAGCACCCATGCCGAAGTAGGCAACGACCGCCATAGCATTGTGCAGGTTTTGGCTCGTTGATCCCTCAAGAGGACAGCCGGGGTCGCAAGGGGCTATAGCCCCAAGAAGGAAAGAAAACGGGAGCGACCAAAGGAGCCAGAAGCCGACACGACTCGCGCCCGAAACCTGGGCAATCGGCGCAGCCGCCACCATGAAGGCTGACAATAAAGCGGCAGTGGCAACGTAGCCCGAATACGTAAGGGTCCCCGCCCACGGTGTGCCAGTAGCGTTGTACTCGCTTACGAAATTCGACAGCTGCGAATAGCCGGGCTTTATTGCGGCACCGGTGAAGTAGAACGCCACCACGTACAGGATGGATGCTCCCAGCAGGATGCGACTAAGTTGTGCTCTTTCCATGGCATTCCCCGTAACGTGCTGTGTGGCCTAACACCTATTCGAAGACAAGTCGGGGTGTAACGTCGCCCCGTAACCCGTTGTTTTCCCCGTCCCGCATCCGGGATTTTCCTACAACCACAACGGCTTGCGTCGGATGTGGGTGCCTAATCCTGGTGCGTAATCTTGGTGCTGGATGCCGCTGACCAGGAAGGTCGATGGGACGCTACCACCCCACGGATCGGGGAACAACGAGTGATGGAGTCAGCGCCGGTGAGAGCCGTCCGGGCGGGCTGCTGGAGCGGATGCGGGGGCGGATCCGACGGCTCGGGCTTGCCCGCAGGACGGAGGATGCCTATGTGGGGTGGGCCGTGCGGTTCATTCGCGCCAACGGCAGGCGGCATCCGCGCGAACTTGGCGGGCGCGAGGTGGAAGCGTTTCTGACCTCGCTTGCGGTATGTGGAAATGTCGCGCCTTCCACCCAGAACCAGGCCCTTGCGGCACTGCTGTTCCTTTACCGCGAAGTGCTCGGGCAGGACCTGCCGTGGATGGAGGACATCCGTCGCGCGAAGAAACCGCGCCGGCTGCCGGTGGTGCTGTCGCGCGAGGAGTGCGCGGCCGTGCTCGGAGAAATGTCGGGCGTGCACTGGCTGATGGCTTCGCTGCTGTATGGCAGCGGCCTGCGGCTGATGGAGTGTGTGCGGCTGCGGGTGAAGGACGTCGACTTTTCCCGCGGCGAGATCACAGTGCGGGGTGGCAAGGGCGGGCGGGATCGCCGCACGATGCTGCCCGGGGCGTTGTTCGCGCCGTTGCAGGCGCAACTGGAGGAGGTGCGGCGGATCCATCGCCGTGATCTCGACGCGGGATATGGTGCGGTCTGGCTGCCTTCCGCGCTCGCCGTGAAGTTTCCGACCGCGGCCCGTGAACCCGGTTGGCAGTATGTATTCCCGTCGGGCGCGCGCAGTATCGATCCGCGCAGCGGTATCACCAGGCGCCATCACCGCGATGAGAAAGGGCTGCAGCGTGCCTTCCGGCTGGCGGTATGCAATGCCGGGCTGGTGAAGCCGGCCACCTGTCACACGCTGCGGCATTCCTTCGCGACCCATCTGCTGGAAGCGGGCTATGACCTGCGCACCATCCAGGAACTGCTGGGGCACAAGGATGTATCGACCACACAGATCTATACGCATGTGCTCAACCGCGGTGGTCGCGGCGTGCGCAGTCCGCTCGACACGGTGCCCGCGTGAGCACTGCGCACGTGCATCCGTTGGGGGCCGCGGTGGCCACGGCGCTGGTCGCAGGGGCCCTTGGCACATTGCTGCTGCCAGCCTTGCCGGCATGGCCCTGGTGGTGTGTGGTGGCGGTTGTCGGGCTCTACGGCTGGTGGCGCGGCGGTGCATGGCGCGTCGGCGGTGCGTTTGCCTGCGGTGCGTCCCTGGCCGGCCTGCACGCGGTGTTCGCGCTCGCGCTGCAGTTGCCGGCGGAGCTCGAGCGTGCCGACGTGCCGCTCTTCGGGCGGGTGGTGGGACTTCCCGAGCACGACGTCGACCGCACCCGCTTCCTGTTCCGCGTCGGTCGCGGCGACGCGATGCCCGATGCGCTGCAGGGGCGCCTGTTGCGGCTGGCCTGGTATGACGACCGCGATGGCACTTCCACCGGCCGGCATGCGCTGGAAGCCGGCAGTCGGTGGGCCTTCACGGCGCGCGTACGTGCGCCGCGTGGACTGCGCAATCCCGGCTGGTACGACAGCGAGAAGCACGCCTTTGCACGCCGCATCGCCGCGGTGGGATACGTCCGCGACCGCGAGCCGGCGGTGCCGCTGCGCGCCGGGCAGGGCATCGACCGCTGGCGCGAACAGGTGGCGCAGCGGATCGGGGCCGCGGTGCCCAGTGCGTCGTCGCGCTACGTGCGTGCGCTGGCGCTGGGCGATACGCGCGGGCTCGACGAGATCGACTGGGAAACGCTGCGCGCCACCGGCCTGACCCACCTGATCGCCATTTCCGGCTTCCATGTCGGTCTGGTCGCGGGTTTCTTCGCGCTGCTGGCCGCAGGGGTATGGAAGCTGTGGCCTCCGCTGGGCCGGCTCTTGCCACGGCCGCATGCGGCGGTGCTGGCAGCGTTTTCCGCGGCGCTGTTCTATGCGGCGGTCGCCGGCTGGGCGCTGCCCACGGTGCGCACGGTGCTGATGATCGGCGTCGCGATGGCCGCGCGCCTGTGGCGGCGCCCGCTGGGCGTGGCCGATGCGCTCGCACTGGCCGGCATCGCGGTGGTGGTGGTCGATCCGCTGTCGCTGCTCACTGCCGGCTTCTGGCTCAGCTTCGCCGGCGTGGCCTGGCTGGTCTGGTGTCTGCCGGATGCGCAGGGCAAGCCGGTGCTGGCCAGCTTCCTGCGCGCGCAGTGGGTGGCCACGCTCGGCCTGCTGCCGCTGACGGTGATCCTGTTCGGGCAGGCATCGCTGGCCGGGCCGGTCGCCAACCTGGTCGCCATTCCATGGTGGAGCCTGGTGGTGGTGCCGCTGTCGCTGCTCGGCACGGCACTCGATGCCGTGCACGCGGGCTGGGGCGCCGGCACCTGGCGGCTGGCCGCGTGGTGCTTCGATCTGAGCTGGCCGCTGTTCGAGCGGCTGGCGGCCAGCGGCGCCTCGCTGTGGTGGCTGCCGGAGGCGCGCTGGTTCGCGTTGCCGCTGGCGGTGCTGGCGGCGTTCTGGCTGCTGCTGCCGCGGGGTGTGCCCGGCAAGCCGCTGGCGGCGCTGTTGTGGCTGCCGCTGCTGTGGCCCGATCGCCAATTGCCCGGGCACGGGGCCGCCGACATCACGGTGCTCGATGTCGGGCAGGGCCTGTCGGTGCTGGTGCGCACCCGCCACCACGCGCTGCTGTACGACATGGGGCCGGCGGTTCCCGATGGCTACGACGCTGGCGAACGCGTGGTGCTGCCGGCCCTGCATGCGCTGGGCGTGCGCCGCGTGCACGCGCTGGTGGCCAGCCATGCCGATCTCGACCATGCCGGCGGGCTGGCGGCGGTGCGGCGCAAGTTTCCGGCAGCGCCATTGTTCGCGCCCGAACATGCCGGTCTCGAGGGTGCGGCGCCGTGCCTCGCAGGAAGCAGCTGGGCGGTGGATGGCGTCGGCTTCCGCTTCCTGCATCCGCCGCTGCACTTTCCCGATTTCCGCAACGAGGCCAGCTGCGTGCTGCGGATCGACACCGCGCACGGGGCGGTGCTGTTGGCCGGCGATATCGGTGCGGTCGTCGAACGCGAGCTGGCGCGCGCGGATCCGGCCGGGGTGCGTGCAGAGGTGGTGCTGGCTGCGCACCATGGCAGCGGGAAATCGTCCGATCCGCTGTTCGTTGCCGCCACCGGCGCCCGGCATGCGCTGGTGTCGACCGGCCACGGCAACCGCTTCGGGCATCCGCAGGCCGACGCGGTCGGGCGCTGGGAAGCGGCCGGCGCGGGCGTCCACGACACCGCGGCAGGCGGGGCGCTGCGGGTCCGGCTGGATGCGCGGGGCGTCTCGGTCGCGGAACGCCGCGCCAGCCATCCACGGCTGTGGGATGCGGCCCGCCGCCAGGCACGCATGGCGAACGGCGAGTAGACCGGGGGCCTGCGCGTCCATCGCATCGACCTGCGCGATGGGGTCGTCGCCAGGCGCTGGCCGTCGGTGACCCCGCGGGAGTGCGCGCCATCCGGCCTGCCGCCGCTGCGCCCCACGGTGGCTACGCTATCCTAGCGCCCGGTTTTCGTGGACGGCCGCTGCGGCCCGGGGAATACGACGTGCTTGAACTGGTCAAGGCCGGCGGCTGGCCGATGATTCCGCTGTTGCTGCTGTCGGCGGTGGCGCTGGCGATCGTGGTCGAGCGGTGCTGGGCGCTGCGTCGCAAGGCGGTGCTTCCGCCGGGCCTGGGCGACGAGGTCCGCGCCTGGGCTGCACGTGGACGACTGGATGCGACCCATATCGAGTCGCTGCGCCAGACCTCGCCGCTGGGCGCGCTGCTGGCCGCCGCGCTCGACGTGCGCAACCGCAGCCGCGAGGAGATCCGCGAGCGTATCGAGGACACCGGCCGCCATCTTGTCCACCGCATGGAGCGCTATCTGAATGCGCTTGGCACGATTGCCGCCGCGGGCCCGCTGCTGGGCCTGTTCGGCACCGTGGTCGGCATGATCCAGATGTTCATGGGGGTGATGGACCACGGCGTCGGCGACGTGAACCAGCTGGCCGGCGGCATCGGCAAGGCGCTGGTGTGCGCGGCGGCCGGGATGATCGTGGCGATCCCGGCGCTGATGTTCCACCGCCATTTCCGCGCCCGCATCGACGGCTACATCGTCGAGATGGAGAGCGAGGCGATCCGCCTGATGGACACGATCGACCCGCGCAGCCGCCGCCCCGCAACCGCCGGTGCGCCGGTGGCGCCCGCGGTGGGCGACCCGGCGCTGGCCGTGCAGGGCTGAGCCATGCGCATCCGCGACCGTCGCGCCCGCGACGAGCCCGAGCTCAACCTGGTGCCGCTGATCGACGTGATCCTGGTGCTGATCATCTTCTTCGTGATCACCACCACCTTCGACGCGCGTTCGGTGATGAAGCTGGAACTGCCGCGCGCCGATGCCGAGGACACCCAGGCGCAGACGCAGTCGCTGAGCGTGCTGGTCAATGCCGACGGCCGCTATTTCGTCGACGACCGCGAGGCCCTGCGCACCGACGTCGAATCGCTCAAGCGCACCATCGCGGAAGTCGCCGGCGACGACCGCCAGCGGCCGGTGCTGCTGCGCGCCGATGCACGCACCCCCCACCAGGCCGTGGTGACGGCGATGGACGCGCTGGGCCAGCTTGGTTTCCGACAGATTTCGATCGCCACCGCGCCCGACGCGGCGACGCGTTGAGCCGTATCCGATGACCCAGCAGCAACCCAAGCCGCCAGCCGCCTGGCCGATCTATCGCCGCCTGCTCGGCCACGCCGGCCGCTACTGGCCGCTGCTGGTGATGGCGATGATCGGCATGGTCATCGAGGCGGTTGCCGGTGGTGCCTTCGTGTACCTGATGGGCCCGTTGACCGACGACGGCTTCGTCAATCCGCAACCCTGGGCCGCGATCTGGCTGCCGTTGGCGATCGTCGGCCTGTTCCTGATGCGTGGCGTGGCCACCTTCGCGTCCGACTACGGCATGGCACGCACCGGCCGCAGCGTGGTGCGTGACATGCGCGAGCTGGTATTGGGCAAGTACCTGCGCCTGCCGAGCGCGCGCTTCGACGACGAGGCGGTGCCGGCGATGGTCAGCCGCCTCAACTTCGATACCGAGCAGGTCGCCCAGGCCAGCACCGACGCGCTCAAGGTGCTGGTGGCCGATGGCCTCACCATCATCTTCCTGCTCGGCCTGATGCTGTGGACCAGCGTCAAGGTGACCATGGCGATGATCGTGGTGGTGCCGCTGATCGGCGTGCTGGTGTGGGTGGTCGGCCGCCGCTACCGGCGCATCAGTTCCGGCATCCAGACCGGCATGGGCGATCTCGCGCAGAGTGCGGAGCAGTCGCTGGCCGCGCAGCAGGACGTCAAGGTGTACGGCGCGCAGCGCTTCGAGCAGGACCGCTATTCCACGCTGACCAACCGCGTGCTGCGGCTCAACATGAAGGTGGAGACCACCCGCGCGATCGCTTCCGGGCTGGTGCAGATCTTCGCCGCATGCGCACTGGCGGCGATCATCTGGGTGGCCACCCGCGAGGCGTTGGAACAGGCGCTGTCGCCGGGCGAATTCGTGCAGCTGATGACAGCGATGATGGGCATCATCCCGTCGTTGCGGCGCATCACCAACGTGCAGAGCGTGATCGGCCGCGGCGTGGCGGCTGCCGAGCGCATCTTCGCCATCCTCGACGCCGACGAGGAGCGCGATGTCGGCGGTCGCCCGCTGGAACGCGCGCGCGGCGAGCTGCGCTTCGAGGGCGTCGGCCTGCGCTACGAGCGCGACGCCGGGCATGTCGCGCTGGAGGACATCAGCTTCACCGCGCGCCCGGGCACGGTGACCGCCATCGTCGGCCGCTCCGGCAGCGGCAAGACCAGCCTCGTGCGCCTGGTGCCGCGTTTCTACGAGCCCACCAGCGGGCGCATCATCCTCGATGGCGTGCCGCTGGACGAGTACCGGCTGGCCGACCTGCGCCGGCAGATCGCCTTGGTCGGGCAGCGGGTGATGCTGTTCGATGATTCGGTCGCGGCGAACATCGCCTACGCCGCCGATGCCTCGCCCGAGGCGCTGCGCGCCGCGGCGGAAAGCGCCAACGCCTGGGAGTTCATCGAACGCCTGCCGCAGAAGATGGATACCGCGATCGGCGAGAACGGCTCGCGGCTGTCGGGCGGCCAGCGCCAGCGCCTGGCGATCGCGCGCGCGATCCTGCGCGATGCACCGATCCTGATCCTCGACGAGGCCACCGCCGCGCTCGATACCGAATCCGAACGCCTGGTGCAGGTCGCGCTCGACCGCCTGATGCCCGACCGCACCACGCTGGTCATCGCGCACCGGCTGTCCACCATCGAACACGCCGACCAGGTGCTGGTGCTCGACCACGGCCGGCTGGTGGAGCAGGGCACGCATGCCGAGCTGCTCGCGCAGGGCGGCCTGTATGCGCACCTGCACCGGATGCAGTTCCGCGACGGCGACGCATGAGCGGTCGCACCCGCACCCCGCCGCGCTGGTGGTTCGACGGCGCCGCCCCACCGCTGTGGTCGCGCCTGCTCGCGGGCGTCTACGGTAGTGCCGTGGCGGTGCGCCGCGGGTTGTATGCGCGCGGCCTGCGCCGGCGCCTGGGTGCGGATGCGCCGGTCATCGTCATCGGCAACCTGATTGCCGGTGGCAGCGGCAAGACGCCGCTGGCGATCGCGCTGGTCGAGCGCCTGCGCGATGCCGGCTGGACGCCCGGCGTGGCCAGCCGCGGCTACGGCCGCGACCGTGCCGAGGACGCACTGTGGGTCACCGCCGACACGCCGGTGGCGCTGGCCGGTGACGAACCGTTGCTGGTGGCCCGCCGCACCGGCGTGCGTGTCCGGGTGGACCGCGACCGCGCGGCCGCCGCCCGTGCGCTGGTGGCCGCCGGCTGCGACGTGGTGGTGTGCGACGACGGCCTGCAGCACTACCGGCTGCGCCGCGATCTCGAGATCGAGGTGATCGATGGCCGCCGCCGCTACGGCAATGGCCTGCTGATTCCTGCCGGCCCACTGCGCGAGCCGGCGGAACGCGCGGGCGGCGTCGCGTTCCGCGTGGTCAATCGCGGGACCGCGGTGCCGGGTGAATCGGGATCCGAAAGCACCGGCTTCGGCGAATGGCCGATGCGCCTGCAGTCCACGCGCGCGTTGCCGCTGCTGGGCGGCCGCCCGCTGTCGCTGGATGCCTTCGTCGGCAAGCGCGTGCACGCGGTGGCCGGCATCGGCGATCCCGAGCGTTTCTTCGCCGGGCTGCGCGCGCGCGGGATCGGCGTGGTGCCGCATGCGTTCCCCGACCATCACCGCTACCGCGCCGGGGACCTGCAGTTCGGCAGCGACCTGCCGGTGCTGATGACCGAGAAGGACGCGGTGAAGTGCGCGGCGCTCGCCGGCGACCGCCACTACAGCGTGCCGGTCGATGCCGGGCTCCCCGAGGCGTTCTGGGTGGCGCTGCTCGATCGCCTGCGGGCGTTGCGTACCGGTCCGGGCTGAGCCGCACGCCATGCGTGGCATCATCGCCGGATGACTCCAGACTTTGTCGTGGCCATTCCGGCCCGCCACGCATCCACCCGTCTGCCGGGCAAGCCGCTGCAACCGCTGGGCGGCGAACCAGTGGTGCTGCACGTGGCCCGGCGTGCGCTGGCCGCCGGCGCACGTGACGTCTGGGTGGCCACCGACGACCCGCGCATCGCCGAGGCACTCGCGTCCACCCCGGTGCACGTGGCGATGACCCGCAGCGACCATGCCTCCGGCACCGACCGTCTCGCCGAGTGCGCGGAGATCGCGGGGTGGAGCGATGACACCATCGTGGTCAACCTGCAGGGCGACGAACCGTTCGCGCCCGCCGATGGCATCCGCGCCGTGGCGGCGCTGGTGGCATCGAGCGGCGCGCCGATGAGCACGCTGGCGGCACCGGTCGAGGATGTCGAGACGCTGTTCGATCCCAACGCCGTCAAGCTGGTGCGCGCCGCGAACGGTGATGCGCTGTATTTCAGCCGTGCACCCGTGCCGTGGCCACGCGACGCTTTTGCGCAGGCGCGCGACCGTCTGCCTGCCGGCCACACCTGGCTGCGCCACATCGGCATCTACGGCTATCGCGCCGGCTTCCTGCGCGCGTTCGCGGCGATGCCGCCGGCGGTGCTGGAGCAGGTGGAGGCGCTCGAGCAGCTGCGCGTGCTCGAAAGCGGGCACCGCATCGCTGTCGGCCTGGCGCCGTCGCCGTTCCCGCCCGGGATCGACACCCCCGAAGACCTAGCGCGTGCCGAAGCGCGCCTGCAGGAGCACCGCAATGCCTGAGCCCACGCGTCTGCTGGTCGTCTGCCTGGGCAATATCTGCCGTTCGCCGATGGCCGAGGGCGCGCTACGCCGGCAGCTGGCCGGGGCCGGGCTGGACCACGTGGAGGTGGATTCCGCCGGCACCAGCGACTGGCATGTCGGCAATCCGCCCGACCCCCGCGCCATCGCCACCGCCGCCCGCCATGGCGTCGACCTCTCGGGTCTGCGCGGGCGCCAGCTGGCCACCGCCGATTACACCCGTTTCGACTGGCTGCTGTGCGCCGACCTGCAGAACCTCGCCGACGTGCGTGCGCGGAAACCCGCGAACGCCACCGCGGGCATCGCCCTGCTCACCGACTGGGCCGGGGTGATGACCGGCGATGGCGCCATTCCCGACCCCTACACCGGCGGCGACGACCACTTCGAGGATGTGTGGCAGGTGGTCGAGGCCGCCGCTCGCGGCGCGGTGCGCCGGCTGCAGGCCCCGCATCACGGCGATGACGCATAATCCCGCGATTGCGGCTTCCGGACGGCCCATGGAACACACGCTCGCCCCCGAGTTTCCGGCCAGCCTCGACTGGCTCAACACCACCGAGCCGGTGCGCATGGCGCAGCTGCGCGGCAAGGTCTGTGCGCTGGCCTTCATCAACGCCGGCTCGGCGTGGTCCACCCAGCGCCTCAACGACCTCGCGCACCTGCATGCGCGCCACGGCGAGCGCCTCAACGTGGTGGCGATCCACGTGCCGAAGTTCGAGCACGAGCGCGATGCACGCCGCGCCGGGCGGCGGCTGCGCCGGCAGAAGTTCGAGTTCCCGCTGGCGCACGACGCCGACTGGGTCGCGTGGCAGCAGTTCGGCATCGAGGCGTGGCCGACGGTGGTGCTGATCGACGGCGACGGGCGCATCCGCGACCGCGTGGTCGGCGAAGGGCCGATCCGTGAACTGGACATGCGCGTGAGCCAGCTGATCGCCGGGCTGGTGCCGCGTTCGCGCAGCACCCGGCCGATCGAACTGCGTCGCGGCGGCGAGCCGGGACTGCCGCTGCGCTTCCCGGTGGGCATCGCGCTGTCGGGCGGTTATCTCTACGTGGCCGACAGCAACCACCACCGCGTACTCGAGTGCGACCAGGGCGGGCGCGTGCTGCGCCAGTTCGGCAGCGGCGGCCCGGGCTTCATCGATGGCCCGATGGAGCTGGCGGCGTTCAACCGCCCGCACGGCATCGCCATCGAGCGTGACACCCTGTATATCGCCGACAGCGGCAACCACGCGGTGCGGCGCATCCAGCTGCGCACCGGCGATGTCGATACCGTGCTCGGGGCCGGGCGCCCGGGCACCGCGGAGCCGGGAATCGTCAGCGATCCGCGCGCGGTGATCCTCGACCAGCCGCGCGCGGTGGCGCTGGCCGGCGGGCACCTGTACGTGGCCTGCGCCGGTGACAACCGCATCTGGGATCTCGACCTCGGTCAGCGCGAACTTTCGCTGCTGGCGGGTTCCGGTGCGCTCGACGTCGTCGACGGCACCGGCGAGGCGGCCGCCTTCGCCGAGCCCGTCGGCCTGACCGCGGTACAGCAGGCGGTGTACGTCACCGATGCCGCCGGGTCCGCGATCCGCAGCGTGAACGTGCGCACCCGCCAGGTGCAGACGCTGTTGGGGCAGGGCGCGTGGGAGTTCGGCCGCGCCGACGGGCAGCGCGTGGATGCGCGCCTGCAGCAGCCGCAGGCGCTGGCGCTCGACCCCGACTCGCCTCGCCTGTGGATCGCCGACAGCGGCAACGACGTGCTGCGCACGCTGCGCCTGGGCGGTGGCGAGCTGGGAACGTTCGAACTGCCGCGGCCGCTGCATGGCCCCTCCGGGCTGGCGGTGGCCGATGGCGTGGTGTGGATCGCCGATACCGATGCGCATGCCGTACTGCGGCTGGACACGCGCGACGGCACGATGAGCCACGTGCCCATTGGCGAATGATGCCCGTGGGCGGCCCATGAGCCCGGGCAGGAACCGCGGCGATGGCGCCGGGAGCTTCGACGGCAAGGCGTTCGTCAGCACGCTGAGCACCGCGCCCGGGGTCTACCGCATGCTCGCCGCCGACGGCGCGGTGCTGTACGTGGGCAAGGCGGCGTCGCTGCGCAAGCGCGTGGCCAACTACTTCAGCGCGACGCCGAAGCCGACGCGGATCATGTCGATGGTGTCGCAGATCGCGGCCATCGAGGTCACCGCCACGCGTACCGAGGCGGAAGCGCTGCTGCTGGAAAACCAGCTGATCAAGTCGCTCAAGCCGCGTTACAACGTGATGCTGCGCGACGACAAGAGCTACCCCTACGTGTTGCTCACCGGCGACGAGTGGCCGCGGCTGGCGTTCCACCGCGGTCCGCGCTCGATGCCCGGGCGCTACTTCGGGCCATACCCGAGCGCCAGCAGCGTGCGCGAGACGCTCAACGTCATGCACAAGCTGTTCCGCCTGCGCAGTTGCGAGGACAGCGTGTTCCGCAACCGTTCGCGGCCGTGCCTGCAGTACCAGATCGGCCGCTGCAGCGCGCCCTGCGTGGATCTCGTGGATCCCCGGGACTACGCCCAGGCCGTGCATCGCGCCAGCCTGTTCCTCGACGGCCGCAGCAGCGAACTCAACGAGGAACTCGCACAGGCGATGGAGCAGGCGTCTGAAGCGCTGGAGTTCGAACGCGCCGCGGCGTTGCGCGACCTCATCGCCACCATCCGCGGGCTGCAGGCGCGCCAGTACGTCGATGGCAGCATCGCCGACCTCGACGTGCTGGCCTGCACGATGCAGGGCAGCCAGGCCTGCGTGATGCTGCTGGCGTTCCGCGATGGCCGCAATCTCGGTACCCGCGCGTTCTTCCCGCGCACTGCCGGCAGCGAGGATCCCGCCGAGGTGCTGGCCGCGTTCGTCTCGCAGTACTACGCCGAGCAGCCACCGCCGCGCGAGATCGTGCTCGATCGCGCGATCGAGGATGTCGCGCTGTTGCAGGAGGCGTTCTCGATCAATGCCGGGCGGCGCGTGCAGATCAAGACCAGCGTGCGCAGCGAGCGCGCCGGTTACGTGGAACTGGTGCGGCGCAATGCGGCGCTGTCGCTGGCCGCGCGCATCGACAGCCAGTCGGCGCAACAGGCGCGGCTGGACGCCCTGCGCGAACTGCTGGGGCTGGACGCGGCACCACGGCGCATCGAGTGCTTCGACATCAGCCACACCATGGGCGAGGCCACCGTGGCGTCGTGCGTGGTGTTCGACGGCGAGGGTCCGGTGCGCTCGCAGTACCGCCGCTACAACATCACCGGCGTGGTGCCCGGCGACGACTACGCCGCCATGCACCAGGCGCTGACCCGGCGCTTCCGACGCGCAGCCGCCGCGCTCGCCACGCCGGAAGCTGCAGCGGATGGTGAGCCGGCCAGGGAAGCCCGCGAAGCGGTGCTCCCGGATGTGCTGCTGATCGACGGCGGCGCCGGCCAGGTGGCGCAGGCACGCGACGTACTGCAGTTGCTCGGCATCCCCACGCGCAGCGCCGGCAATCCGGACGGCGTGCTGCTGGTCGGCGTGGCCAAGGGCGAGGCGCGCAAGGCCGGCCACGAGACGTTGCTGCTCCCCGACGGCCGCGAACTGAAGCCCGGGCCGGAATCCGCGGGCCTGCAGCTGGTCCAGCAGGTGCGCGACGAAGCGCACCGTTTCGCGATCACCGGGCACCGCGGGCGCCGGCAGAAGGCACGCAGCGTGAGCCGACTGGAGGACATTCCCGGCATCGGACCACGCAGACGCGCTAACCTGTTGCGGCATTTCGGCGGACTCGCCGGCCTCAGGGCCGCCGGTGCCGAGGAGATCGCGCAAGTCGAGGGCGTCAACGCCGCGCTGGCGCGACGCATCTACGACAGCCTGCACGGCACCGATTCCGCGACCTGACCGAATGAAGCTCACCATCCCCACCTGGCTCACCCTGCTGCGGATCCTGATGATCCCGCTGCTGGTGGTGGTCTTCTATCTGCCGTTCAAATGGACCAACTTCGCGTCCGCGGCGATCTTCGGGGTGGCGGCGATCACCGACTGGCTGGATGGCTGGATCGCGCGGCGCTACCACCAGTCGTCGGCGTTCGGTGCCTTCCTCGACCCGGTGGCCGACAAGCTGATGGTGGCGGTGGCGCTGTTCCTGATCGTGCAGGGTCACCCGACGCCGTGGATGGCGTTCTGGGCGGCGGTGATCGTGGGTCGCGAGATCGCGGTTTCCGCGCTGCGCGAGTGGATGGCCGAACTCGGCCAGCGCGCCACCGTACGCGTCGCCGCGATCGGCAAGTTCAAGACAGCGGTGCAGATGGTGGCGCTGCTGTGCCTGCTGTATTCGGTCACCCCGGATCGCCCCGCGCGGGCCACGCCGTGGATGGGAGAAGTGATCTTCCACGTCGGTGACTGGCTACTCGCGGCAGCCGCGTTGTTGACGCTGTGGTCGGGCATGTTGTATCTGCGCGCAGCGTGGCCGGTACTGATGGAAAGCGAACAGAAAGGTGTTGACACCACCCGAAGTCAGGTTAGAATTTCGTCTCCACCGCGGGAATAGCTCAGTTGGTAGAGCGCAACCTTGCCAAGGTTGAGGTCGAGGGTTCGAGCCCCTTTTCCCGCTCCAGTTTCCACAGGACCCCGCTTGCGGGGTCTTGTTTTATCCGCGAAGCACACCGGTTTTTTCCGCTAGACTTCGCACCGCGTCACCGGCCTGGTGGCAGAGTGGTTATGCAGCGGACTGCAAATCCGCGTACGCCGGTTCAATTCCGACCCAGGCCTCCAGATCAACAGGCGCCGGCCAAGGCCGTCAGCCCCGCTTCCAGCGCTGCGCAACACGCAGCGCGAAGTCGCCGCAGAGACCCGCGCAAGCGGGTCTTCTGCGTTGTGGGATTCGCGCATGGGCGAGACGTCCTGCACCGCTGCGGATGGTCGTCATCGGGCGGATGCTGCTGGGGATGCCGCGGATTTAGCGGATGTAGCGGACGCGTGCGACCCTTCGCATCGAAGCGGTATCGAGTCCTGCATCGCGCGCTTCCGCTGCCGGTCGCGCTCAGGCACCCTATGCGCGCCTGCCCGGATGGCGAAACTGGTAGACGCAGCGGACTTAAAATCCGCCAGCCGCGAGGCTTTCCGGGTTCGATTCCCGGTCCGGGCACCATCCTCCAAGAGGCGATCCCTTGACCGCACCGCCCGATCCCACCCAGGCCCGCATCGGCATCATCGGCCTCGGGTACGTGGGCCTGCCGCTGGCGGCGGCATTCGGGCGCAGCCACGACACCGTCGGCTTCGACATCGATATGCAGCGCGTCGACGAACTGCGTGCGGGGTTCGACCGAACGCGTGAAACGCAGGCCGACGAACTCGCGGACGCGGTGCACCTGCGCTATACCGCGAACCCCGGCGATCTCGGCGATCGCAACGTCTATATCGTCACCGTGCCGACGCCGATCGACGCGCTGCAGCGGCCGGACCTGCGCCCGCTGCAGGATGCGAGCGCGCTGCTGTCGAAGCTCATCGCGCCCGGCGACCTGGTGATCTACGAGTCGACCGTCTACCCGGGCACCACCGAGGAGATCTGCGTGCCGATCCTCGAGGCGGGCTCGGGACTGCGCTTCAACGTCGACTTCTTCTGCGGCTACAGCCCGGAGCGCATCAACCCGGGTGACCGCAGGCGGCGACTGGCGGACATCCCCAAGGTGACTGCGGGTTCGACGCCCGAGGTCGCCGCGGTGGTGGATGCGTTGTATGCCGGCATCGTGACCGCAGGCACCCATCGCGCACCGTCGTTGCGGGTGGCCGAGGCGGCGAAGGTGGTGGAGAACATCCAGCGCGACGTCAACATCGGCCTGATCAACGAACTGGCGATGATGTTCGACCGCCTCGGCATCGACACGCTCGACGTGCTCGAAGCCGCCGGCACCAAGTGGAACTTCCTGCCGTTCCGCCCGGGCCTAGTGGGCGGGCACTGCATCGGCGTCGACCCGTACTACCTCACACACAAGTCGGAATCGGTGGGCTACCACCCGGAACTCATCCTTGCCGCACGCGGCATCAACAACCGCGTCGGTGCGCACGTGGCGCTGCGGGTGGTCGGGCTGCTTGGACAGCGTGGCGTGCCCGCAGCCGGCGCGCGGGTGCTGGTGCTGGGCCTGACCTTCAAGGAGGACTGCCCGGACCTGCGCAACAGCCGCGTCATGGACGTGGTCGACGGACTGCGCACGGCCGGCGCCGACGTCGACGTGCACGACCCCTGGGCCGATGCCGACGAGGCGCGCCGCATGCACGGCATCGAACCGGTCGCCACGCCGGAGCCCGGCGGCTACGACGCCATCGTGCTCGCGGTCGCGCATGCGTTGTTCCGCGACTGGTCGCCCGACGCCGTGCGCGCGCTGGGAAGGCCCGATGCGGTGGTGTTCGACGTCAAGTCGGTGTGGCCGCGCGAACTGGTGGACGGGCGGCTCTAGCGCCAGGCGCCGTGCCGGTGCTGCGGCGCCAACGACAGTCGCGACTGCAGGGCGATGACATCGACGCCGTTAGACTGCGCCCATGGCTATCTCGATCTCTTCCGGCATCGGCCGCTATCTCCTGTGGTGGTCGACGATCGCGTTGACCATTGCAGGCGTCGGCCTGGGCATGGTGTGGCCGCAGTGGTGGTGGGGTGCGGCCATCGGCGCGGTGCTTGCGACCATCGGCACCGTGGATGTGCTGCAGAAGCGCAGCACCCTGCGCCGCAACTACCCGTTGCTTGCACATTTCCGTTACGGGCTGGAATCGATCGGCCCGGAGATGCGGCAGTACTTCATCGAGGGCGACACCGCCGAAGTGCCGTTCTCGCGCCAGCAGCGCGCGCTGGTCTACCAGCGCTCGAAGTCGGTCAGCGACGTACGTCCGTTCGGTTCGCAACACAGCGTGTACGCGGTGGACTTCGAGTGGATCAACCATTCGCTGCGACCGCTGCACCTGGAGGAGCACGACTTCCGCGTGGAAGTGGGGCCCGACTGCGCGCAACCGTATTCGGCCAGCGTGTTCAACATTTCGGGGATGAGTTTCGGTGCGTTGTCGGCCAATGCGATCCTCGCGCTCAACGCCGGGGCGAAGGCGGGCGGCTTCTGCCACGACACCGGCGAGGGCTCGATCTCGCGCCATCACCGCGTGCACGGTGGCGACCTGGTCTGGCAGATCGGCTCCGGCTACTTCGGCTGCCGCAATGCATCGGGGTTGTTCGATCCGAAGCGGTTCGCGGCCAACGCGCAGGATCCCCAGGTCAGGATGATCGAGCTCAAGCTGTCGCAGGGCGCCAAGCCCGGCAAGGGCGGGCTGCTGCCGGGCACCAAGGTGACGCGCGAGATCGCCGAGGCGCGCGGCGTGCTGGAGGGCGTGGACTGCATATCGCCCTCGCATCATTCCGCGTTCGATACGCCGGTGGGGCTGCTGGAGTTCATCGCCCGGCTGCGCGAACTGTCGGGCGGCAAGCCCACCGGTTTCAAGCTTGCGATCGGGCATCCATGGGAATGGTTCGGCATCGCCAAGGCGATGCTCGAGACCGGGATCGTGCCGGATTTCATCGTCGTCGACGGCGCCGAGGGCGGGACCGGCGCCGCGCCCGCGGAGTTCATCGACCACGTCGGCGTGCCGATGCACGAGGGGCTGATGCTGGTGCACAACACCCTGGTCGGCATCGGCCTGCGCAACCGCGTGCGGATCGCCGCCGCGGGGCGGGTGGTCAGCGCCTTCGACATCGCACGCACGCTGGCCATGGGTGCGGACTGGTGCAACTCCGGGCGCGGTTTCATGTTCTCGCTGGGCTGCATCCAGGCGCTGAGCTGTCACAACGACCAGTGCCCGACCGGCGTGGCCACCCAGGACCCGGCGCGCTGGAAACAGCTCGACGTCGCCGACAAGGCGCTGCGCGTGCAGCGCTACCACGAGAACACCCTGCGCGCGCTGCGCGACCTGGTGTCGGCCGCTGGCCTGTCGCATCCGGCCGAGATCTGCCCGGAACACATCCTGCGGCGGGTGTCGCCGACGCAGATCAGCTCGCTGTCGGCGCTCTACCGCTTCCTCCAGCCCGGCGAACTGCTGGACGGCGAACCGGAGCACGCGGTGTTCCGCACGTTCTGGGCAACGGCACGCAGCGACTCCTTTGCGCCACCGGGGCGGGTCGGGGTGCGGTGGCGCTGAGGGCGCTTCGGCCCTTCGAGCGCTACAGCACCTCCGACGCGTAGTCCGCCAGACGCGAGCGCTCGCCGCGGCGCAGGGTGATGTGCGCGCTGTGCGCCCAGGCCTTGAAGCGATCGACCGCGTAGGTGAGGCCCGACGTGGTCTCGGTGAGGTAGGGCGTGTCGATCTGCTCGACATTGCCCAGGCACACGATCTTGGTGCCGGGGCCTGCGCGGGTGATCAGCGTCTTCATCTGCTTGGGCGTCAGGTTCTGCGCCTCATCGAGGATCAGCCAGCGCGACAGGAAGGTGCGCCCGCGCATGAAGTTCATCGAACGGATCTTGATGCGGCTGGCGAGCAGGTCATTGGTGGCCTGGCGGCCCCAGCTGCCGCCTTCCTGGTTGTGGGTGAGCACTTCGAGGTTGTCGGTGAGCGCGCCCATCCACGGCGTCATCTTCTCCTCCTCGGTGCCGGGCAGGAAGCCGATGTCCTCGCCGACCGAGACCGTCGCGCGGGTCATGATGATCTCGCGGTAGCGCTGCTGGTCCATCACCTGCGCGAGGCCCGCGGCCAGTGCCAGCAGGGTCTTGCCGGTGCCGGCGGTGCCGAGCAGGGTGACGAAGTCGATGTCGGGGTCCATCAGCGCGTTGAGCGCGAAGTTCTGCTCGCGGTTGCGCGCGGTGATGCCCCACACGCCGTGCTGGCTGGTGCGGAAGTCGTCGACGATCTGCAGCACCGCACGGTCGCCTTCCACGCGGGTGACGCGGAATTCGGCGTCCTCGTCGCCGGGCAGGTAGAGGAACTGGTTCGGATGCCAGTCGTCATCCTCGTCCATGCGCACCTCGTACCAGGTGCGGCCGCGGTCGGTCCACGACTTCAGATCCTTGCCGTGGCGCTGCCAGAAGTCCTCGGGCAACGCTGTGGCGCCGGTGTAGAGCAGGCTGAAATCGTCGAGCGCGCGGTCGTTCTCGTAATCCTCGCTGGGGATGCCGGCGATCGCCGCCTTGATCCGCAGGTTGATGTCCTTGGAGATGAACACCACCGGGACTTCCGGGGTGTCCCGGCGCAGCTGCAGGATCGCGCCGAGGATACGGTTGTCCGGCGCGACGGCACCGAACGACGCCCTGTCCTCGCTGGGCACCGTGGTCTGGAAGCGCAGGCAGCCGCTGCTGGCGATGCCGCGCAGCTGCACCGCGCCCGGGCGGTTGAGGGTGAGCCCGGATGCGATGCGGTCGGCGCCCTGTTCCTCGATCAGCTCGTTGATGAAGCGGCTGACCTGGCGCGCGTTGCGGCTCGCCTCGGAGGTGCCCTTCTTGCCGTTGTCGAGCTCCTCGATGACCTGCATCGGCAGGTACACGTCGTGTTCCTCGAAGCGGAACAGGGCGGTCGGGTCGTGCATCAGCACGTTGGTGTCGAGCACGTAGATCCGCTTGCCCTTGGTCATCATCATCGACGGTGTCCGTATGGAGGGAGGGGTGTGGAACGCGCACGGCCGCAGGCCACCGCGGCCCGCGTAGCGGGGCGGTGACACGTGGCCGATGCGTGGGGAATCACTGGGAGCGGGCCGCCTGCAGGGCGTCGAGTACCGCCTGCGCATGGCCTGGCACGCGTACCTTGCGCCAGGCCGTGTGGAGGCGGCCACCGGGATCGACCAGGAAGGTGCTGCGCTCGATGCCGAGCACCTTGCGCCCGTACATGTTCTTCTCGCGGATCACGTCGAACGCGCGGCACAACGCCTCGTCGGGGTCGCTGACCAGTGGGAAGCGGAAGCCCTGTTTCGCGCAGAAGTTGTCGTGCGATCTTACCGAGTCACGCGACACGCCGAGGACGCTCGCGTCGAGCGCCTCGAACTGTGGCAGCAGCGCGTTGAAGTCGAGGCCCTCTGTGGTGCAACCGGGCGTCGAGTCCTTCGGGTAGAAATAGATCACCAGCCAGCGACCGGCGTAGTCGCCCAGGGTCGCATGGGTGCCGCCCGACAACGCCAGCGGCAGGTCGAGGGTGGTGCGGTCGAGCGTGTCGCCAGGCTTCATCCGGTATCCGTCGAGCGTGTCCATGCCGTCGTCAGAACTTCATCGGGTCCATGATCGCGTCCAGGTTCAGGTGGTCGCAGAATTCGAGGAAGTCGTCGCGCAGCGCGGCGATGTGCATGTCCGCCGGCACCCCGATGGTGACCTGCGCGGAGAACATGTCCGCGCCGGTCTGCATCGCACGGTAGCGCGAGGAGTGCAGGCTTTCGATGGTGATGCCCTGGCGGTCGAAAAAGTCCGCCAGCTGGAACAGGATGCCGGGCTTGTCGGCGGCGATGACCTCCACCACGTACGGCAGCAGGTTGGACTGCATCGGCTTCGGGCCGGTGCGGTACCAGACCAGCTTCAGGCCCTCGTCGCGGTCCAGCCGCGACAGCATCGCCTCGAGCTTGGCTACCGCATCCCAGGAACCGGTGGCCAGTGCCGTCACCGAGACGTCGCGGCCCACCGTGGACAGTCGCGCGTCGACCATGTTGCAGCCGCTGTCGGCGATCCGCCGGCTCACCGCAAGCAGCGGCGAGTTGGGGTGCGTCGTATAGGCGTTGATCAGCAGGTGGTTCTCGTTCGGCGCAGGCCGGGAGGCGGGATCTGGATCGGTCAAGGCGGCATCCGCGGCAGTCGGGTGGGGCGGTCCGGAAAGGCTCCGGACGCCGCGGCCAGCATACTTGCCGCTGCTTCCGGGCCGCAAGTAACATCGTCGATCTTCGCGGCGCGATGCCGTGCTTTTCCGCGGGTTTTGCCCGCACAACCGGATCACCTGACCTTGCGACCGACAGGCAGCATCACCGCGCTGGCAACCCCCTTCACCGCCACCGGCGAACTCGACCTCGACGCCTGGAAGCGGCTGCTCGCGCAACAGCTCGATGGCGGCACCCAGGGGTTCGTCGTGGCCGGATCCACCGGCGAGGCGGCGGCGCTCTACCACCCCGAGTTCGACCTGCTGGTGCGCACCGCGGTACAGCTGGTGGCCGGCCGGGTGCCGGTCATCGTCGGCACCGGCAACCCGGCCACCGCACGCACGATCGAGCAGACCCGGCGCGCGGCCGATCTGGGCGCCGACGCCGCGCTGGTGGTGACCCCCGCCTATGTACGTCCCACCCAGGCCGGTTTGCTGGCCCATTTCCGCGCGGTCGCCGACGATGGCGCACTGCCGGTGCTGCTTTACAACGTGCCGCCGCGCACCGGCTGCGACATGCTGCCGGAAACGGTTGCCGAACTCGCCGGGCATCCGGCGATCGTCGGGATCAAGGAGGCGGTGTCCACCCCCGAACGCATGCAGGCGCTGCTTGCACTGCGTGGCGACGGGTTCGTGGTGCTGAGCGGTGATGACCCGACGGCGGCACGGGCCATGCTGGCCGGGGCCGACGGCGTGATCTCGGTGGTGTCGAACATGGTGCCAGCGGCGTTCCGGCGCCTGTGCGATCTGGCCACCGGCGGCGACCGGACACAGGCGGACGCACTCGACGCGCAGCTGCAGACGCTCTACGCCTTCGCAGGCGTCGAGCCCAACCCGATTCCGGTCAAGGCGGTGCTGGCGCGGATGGGCATCGGCCACGGCCTGCGCCTGCCGCTGACCACGCTGTCGCCCGCGCACGCGGCCGCGGCCGATCGCGCGCTCGAGCTCGCGCAGGCGCTGGAACGCTCCAGCCGCGATACACTCGCGTCCTGACCTGCAGGAGACCCCGATGTCCCGTTCCGATACCCGCCTTCGTACCGCCGTTCTTGCCGGCCTGGCCATCGCGGTACTGGGCACTTCCGGTTGCAACTGGTTCCGCAAGGAAAACGCGATGTATGCGCAGGCCCCGGAAACCCGCCCGCTGGAAGTGCCGCCGGAACTCGACCGCCCGCGCACCGACGGCGCGATGCTGGTGCCGGAAGCGACGCAGTCGGTCAGCCGCTCCGAGATCGGCACCCAGCGCGCACCGGTGGCCAGCGCCACCGGCTTCAGCGTGACCGGTGAACGCGACCAGATCTTCACCCGCGTGGGCGAAGTGCTCAACACCATCGATGGCGTCACCATCGCCAGCAGCGCTCAGCTGCTCGGCACCTACGACATCAGCTACCAGGGCACCAGCTTCCTCGTGCGCGTGGCGATGACCGGCGACGGTGCGTACATCTCCGCAGTGGACCCGCGTGGCGTGCCGGCTTCGGGTGATGCGCCGACCCAGCTGATCACGCAGCTGCGCGCCGGCATGGGCCAGTGATGCAGGGGTAACGGCCCGGTGTGATCAACCTGCAACGGGCGCTTCGGCGCCCGTTTGCATTGGCACCTGGCCTGCCACGTTCAGTGGGCGTCGGTGGCAGGCGTTGGCGTGGGCGACGCCGGTGCCGAGAACGGGATCGTGTCCGGCGCCGTCGCGCCGCCTGAAATGATGAAGCTCATCGCCTGGTCGACCGTCCAGTCGGTGGGGGTGAGCTTTTCGACCGGCACGACCTCGAGATAGCCCGACGTGGGATTGGGCGTGGTCGGCACGTAGACCGCCGCCAGCTCGCGGCCGGTGCCGGCTTCGCGCATCACCCGGGTCACCAGGCCGATGGATTTCATCTGGTCGTGCGGGAAGTCGATCAGCACCACCCGCTGGGTGGTGCCCGGCTTGGTCTGCAGGATGTCGAGCAGCTTGCGCGAACTGCCGTAGATGATGCCGGCCAGGGGCACCCGGGCCACGAACCGTTCGAACACGCGCAGCAGGCTCTGGCCCACCACGCGGCGGGTCAGCCAGCCCACCACCAGGATCGCCAGCAGCGTCGCCATCGATGCGATGGCGTTCTGTACCCACAGCGCGCTGGCCCAGCCGGCCTCGTCGGGAAACCACGCCGCGATGCGCATCGACACCGGCGCCACCCACGGCAGGCTGATGTCGCTCAACAGCACGAAGACGAACTTCACCACCACCCAGGTCAGCCAGATCGGCAGCAGGGTGAGCAGGCCGGCAATGAACCACCGCTGCAGGCGGCGGTGGAACGGGATGGATTCGGACATGCGCGAAGTCTAGCGGCTGCGCGGACGCTTACCGCGTTGGCAACCGCGCTCAGGGCTCGCGGACGAGGCGGAAGCCGACGTCGTCGTAGCCGCGCCCGCCGTCGCGTGCGCGGCTGTCCTCGTCGCGTCGCCAGCTGCTGCCACGCACCTTGCGCCGTACGCAGTCGCCCTCGCAGTCGAGCAGCCATTCCGCCACCGCGCGCGAACCCGCTGCGGCTGCACTGCCGGACGCTTCCACGGTGGTGGGGAGGCGGTAACGGTGGCCGTTGCGCGCGCCCAGCCACTGCGCGAACGCCTGCGCGTCCTCCCAGGAGACGCAGACCACCGGGTCGGCCGTGCCCTGTTCGAAGCCGGGATCGGTCCAGTCACGGCGCGCGATCACCCGCAACACCGAGGCCCGCTCGCGGCAGAGGGTTGCAGGGCGGCCGGTGGCCTCGGCGAAGCGCGCGTAGTCGCTGCGGCTGATATGGCGGCGGGTCAGCGCATAGGCGCCGTCGCCGCTGCGCACCACCGTCATCCGTGCCGGATCGCCCGTCAGCACGCCGCCCACCGCCGGCACCGCCTCGGCCTGGCGGCGCAGGCGTTCGCGCGCGGCGGTGTCGAGGTTGGCGGGCGCGGCCAGCGCGACGGCCCTGCGCGCGGCATCACGATCGAAGCGTCTGGCAGCCGCCTCGATGCGTGTGGTGAGCGCGGCGGTGACGTCACGCTGCAGTTCGTTGGTGAGATCGTCGCCCGCAGGTCCCGTCGCCTGCACCAGCGTGGCGATGCGCTCGAACTGCGCACGCGCGTCGGCATCGTTGCCATTCTTCGTCGCGCGCAGCGCGTCGTTGGCGAGCGCTCGCACGAGCTGCGCGGACAGTTGCGGCAGCTCGAGATGGTCTGGCGCGATACGCGCGGCGGCAACCAGGCTGTCGTAGGCGTTGTCGCCGGCGGGCGACACCAGCCGTCGTTGCTGCAGCTGGCGTCGCGCGTCCTCCATCAGGGTGCTGGCTTCGGACTCCGGTGCCGCGCGCAGCAGGGCATCGTCGGGATTCTCGATCACTGCGGCGTCACCCGGGGCCACACTGTCGGTCGCCGGTTGCGGTTGCGATGCACGGAAGAAACCACGCGCGCTGTCGTCGCCATGGCGCAGGCCGAAGCCGAGGCCTGCCGCCAGCAGCAACGCGAGCACGATCCACGCCCCGCGCGGCAGTTCGCGCATGCGTGCCGCGCCGGCCGCCGCGGCATCACGCGGCGAGAAGCTGCGTTGCGGCCCGCGCGGGATGCGTTCCAGTGCAAGCAGCATGTCGCCCGCGTCGTGGTAACGCTTGAGCGGATACTTCGCCATCGAACGGTCGATGAACTTCTGCCAGTGACGCAGGTGCGGTGGCAGCCGCGGGATCGGATCCTGCGCATGCATCACCGCCATCGACAGCGCGTCCTGCGCCTCGAACGGCAGCCTGCCGGTGAGCATCTCCCAGGTCAGTACGCCCATGGCGTAGAGGTCGGCGCGATGGTCGACCTCCTCGCCGCGCGCCTGCTCCGGTGCCATGTAGGCGGTGCTGCCCAGCGCGAGCCCGGCACTGGTGACGCGACTGCCATAGCCGCGGCGCAGGGCGATGCCGAAATCGGCGAGCAGCGGGCGGTCGGCGTCGTCGAACAGCACGTTCTCGGCCTTGACGTCGCGGTGGATCACCCCGCGCGCATGCGCATAGGCCAGCGCCGACAGCAGCGCGCGCAGGATCTCGCGGATGCGTGCCTCGTCCCCGGCCAGGTCGCGCTGGCCGAGGTGGCCGCGGGTCATGTGCGGCATCACGAAGAACGGGCGGTCGTCGGCGGTGCGGCCGATCTGGTGGATGCCGACGATGTGCGGATGGTCGAGGCGGCCGATCGTTCGCGCCTCGTTCTCGAAGCGGCGGCGGCTGACCTCGTCGCCGAGGGCCTCCGGGCGCATCACCTTGATGGCGACGTCGCGGCCCAGCGATTCCTGCCGCGCGAGATACACGGTCGACATGCCGCCGTCGGCAATCCTGCGCAGCACCCGGTAGCCGGCAACCTCCGGCAACGGCGTTGCCGCGTCGTGGAATGTGGACCGGTCCTGCATGCCGCCCCCTGTCAGGCCCGCAGCATAGCCACGCCGGCCATGGTTGTGGTGAATCGCGTGGCGTGCGGTCGCCGCCACCCGCGGTTGCAGCGGAGATCCGGCGCAGGCACATGCCGCATCGTGCGGGTCACGCCTGGCGGCGGTCCTTCTTGCGGCGTACATAGATCTGCTTGCGCACGCGTGCGACCACGTCGCCGTCCGCATCCACGACGTCGGTCGAGAACCAGTGCAGGTACTTGTCGCCGCCGGCGGTCTGCGCGTGCATGGTGGCGAGCGTGGCCTCGTCGAGCACGAACTGCGCGCGCACGGTGCCGCGGCCGGGCTTGAGGAATTCGATCCCGCCGGCGCGGTCCCAGACGTAGTGATCGCGGCCGATCGCTTCCTTGACCAGAAGCATCCAGAACGGATCGGTCATTGCGAACAGGCTTCCGCCGAAATGGGTGCCCACGTAGTTGCGGTTCCACGGCCGCATGCGCAGCGCCACCCGGGCGCTGCGCCAGTCGCGTGCGATGTGTTCGACGCGGATCCCCGTGCACAGGAACGGCGGCCACAGGTTCATCAGCAGGCGCAGTCGATCGGCCGTCATCTCGTCACGGAAGGGCAGGGCGCGACATTCTGCCATACGCGCAAGTACGGTTGCGGCCCGTCACCGGCGCCGCGCGTCGGTCAGAACAGCAGCGAAGCCATGCGGCGGCGGTAGCGGCCCACCAGTTCGGCGTCCTCGACCACGCGGAAGGCGTCGATCAGGCTGCGGCGCGGCAGGCCGTCGTCGTAGTCGCGGTCCAGGCGCAGCATCTCGATGAAGTGCTGCAGGCCGGCCTCCGGATTGCCTTCGACGATCTCGCGCACGCCGAGCAGGTGGTGCGCGCGGAGGTCCGCAGGGTCCGCGGCGATCGCCTGCTCGAGTTCGGCACGCGACGGTGCACCGTTCAGCAGCGCGGCAAAGCCCAGCCGCGCACGCGCCTGCACGCTGCGGTCGTCGGTGGCCAGCGCGGCCGGCAGCGAATCGAGCAGCCGCCGGGCCTCGTCGGTCTCGCCGGTGCGCAGCAGTGCCAGGGCAAGGTCGAGGCGCAGCTCATCCTTGTCGGGCTCGGCGGCAGCCGCCTCGCGCAGGCGGGCGACCTCCGCTGCCGGATCGAGCGGCGCCTCCGCACCCGGTGCCTCCACTGCCGCGGCCGGCTGGATGCCGTGGCGGGCAAGGAGCTCGCGCAGCTGGCCTTCCGGCACCGCACCGGGAAAGCCGTCGACCGGCTGCCCGCCGACCAGCAGGAACACGGTAGGCACCGAGCGGATCTGGAATGCCGCGGCGATCTGCTGTTCGCGGTCCACGTCCACCTTGGCCAGCAGGAATGCGCCGTTGTACTCGGCCGCCAGTTTTTCCAGCACCGGGCCGAGCGTTTTGCACGGACCGCACCATTCCGCCCAGAAATCGAGCAGGACCGGGACCTCCATCGACTTCTGCAGCACATCGGTTTCGAAGTTGGCGACGGTGGCGTCGAAGACGTGGGCGGGCTGTGCGGTCATGCGGCTGTTCCTGGCGATCCGGGCCAAGGACAATGGTGCCGTTGCCGGCGGAATCCAAGTGCGACCCGGGTTTGGCCGGCATTCCCGCAGATCACCGGTGTTTTCGCATGCCTTCCGACCGTCGTCCGATGATCCCCCCACGGCTGCCCACCGCCTGCGCGGCGCTGGCCCTGCTGCTGGTGGCTGCGGCCATCGTGACCGGGACGCTGTGGTGGCCGGGGCTATCGCAGACCGGTCATCCGCTGGCCCTGCCGGGAGCGCGCGGGGTGCCCCGCGCAGCCGCGTACAACGCGCTGGCCTTCGTGCTGCCGGGCGTGCTGGCATGCCTGCTGGCGCTCTGGCGCTACAACGCGTTGGCGCCGGCCGCAGGCTGGGTCGCCCGGATCGGCGCACGGCTGTTGCTGGTGGCCGGTACCGCCTGGGCCGCGCAGGGCGTATTCGCGCTCGACCTGCGCGAACTCGACGGGCCCGCGGGATACCTGCACGCCGCGGCATGGACGTGCTGGTGGCTGGCCGCCGCGAGCGGGCTGGCGCTGCTCGGGTCCGGCGATCGTCGAGGGCGCCGGCTGGACTGGACCATCGCGACCCTGCTGGTGCTGCTGGCGTTGCTGCCGCACTGGCCGTGGCCTGCGGCATTGAGCCAGCGGCTGGCCGCGCTTGCCTGGTTCGGCGGCTGGCTGGCGTGGTCGCTCCGCGGGCGGCGCGTTTCAGGCCTGCGCTGAGGCGTGCAGCACCCGGTCGCGGCCTTGGGCCTTGGCGCGGTACAGCGCGGCATCGGCGATTTCCAGCAGCAGGCCGGCGTCGGCGCTGTCGTGGGGCGCGGTGGCGATACCGATGGACATGGTGACCGGCCCCAGCGGCCTGTCCATGTGGCGGATGGTCAACGATGACATCGCCCGGCAGATCTCCTTGCCGCGCAGGATCGCGGACGCGGCATCGGTTTCCGGCAGCACGATGGTGAATTCCTCGCCGCCATAGCGGCATGCGAGGTCCTCGGCGCGCACCAGCGACTGCAGGATGCGTCCGACATGCGCGAGCACCGCGTCGCCCGCGGCGTGGCCGTGCCGGTCGTTGAAGCGCTTGAAGTGGTCGATGTCGATCATCATCAGCGACAGCGGCAGGCGCCGGCGTTCGCAGCGCAGCATCTCGCGGACCAGGTTCTCCTCCAGATAGCGGCGGTTGAACAGGCCGGTGAGGGGGTCGCGATCGACTGCAGGCGCAGCGTTTCGCGCAGCTGCAGGTTGGCGATCGCCATGCCCATCTGCTCGGCGATCGCGATGATGATGGGGGCGTCGTTGTCCTCGACACCGTCGCTGGTGCGGCCACTGACGTGCAGCAGGCCGAGCGACGCGCCCTGGGCGACCAGCGGCACGCACAGGCTGGAGACGCCCTCGACCGGCGTATCGGGGTCGATATGTTCGCAGCGCAGGCCGCCGCTGCGGCCGCGGGTGTAGTGCGGCTGGCCGCGGCGCAACGCCCAGCACTGCTCGTGCATGATCACGTCGCCGCTGCTGATCACCTGGTTGCCGAAGCTGGCCGCGCTCTCGAGGAAGTTCTGCGAGGTCCTGGACAGGTAGCAGCGGCCGCTGGAGCCGGGTACCAGGTCCTGCACCGTGCGCATGGTCAGTGACATCAGTTCCTCGCGGCTCTGGCAGCTCTGCAGCAGCCCCGCGTAGACGCTCTGCGTGCGCCGCTGTTCGGCCAGGGTGTCGCGCAACACCAGCGCATGCTGCAGTTCCGACACCGCATGCCGGGCCTCGCGCTCGAGCTGCCGGCTGCGCCTGTTCTCGCGCGCCAGGCCGACCAGCAGCATGCCCAGCAGGATCAGGGCGATCGTCATCGCCAGCACGATGAAGAGCACCAGGGTCGTCGCCTCGCGTTCGCTGCGCTCGCGCCGCTGCTGCAGCAGCATCTGTTCGACGGCGTGCATTTCCTGGCTGAGCGCGGTGAGTTCCGCGACGCGGCGCAGGTTCACCCCCGCATCGCGTCGGCGCACGTCGGCGTCGGTGGCGTCGAGCGACTCGACGTCGAGCAGCACCTGCATCGCCGCCATGTGGCTGGCGATCGCTCCGGCGAGCGTGCGCGCGCGCGCCTGCTGCTGCGGGTTGTCGGCGGTCAGTTCCACGAGCTGGTCACCGAGCCGGTCGGCCCGTGCCATTGCCGCGAAGGCCTGCGGGCGGTACTCGGCCACGCTGGTGTTGCGGAATCCGCGCGCGTTCGCCTCTGCCGCGCGCACGGCCGCATCGGTGGCCTCGATCAGGTTGATCACCCGATAGCTGTGTTCGAGCGAGTTGCCGGCGGCCTGGAAGCTGCGCACACCCATCACCGCGGCGATGCCCGCGCCCAGCAGCAGCACCAATGCGATCGCCACCGCGGGGATGCGCAGGCGTCGGGTGCGGGAGGGGGGTACGGACATCGGCATAGTCTAGCCAGATGGACGATCCGCCCCGGCCCGGGCCGCCGCGGCGCCTTCGTGGCGGTGCCGGGGGGCGTAGGGTAGGCTTGCGGGCTCCCCGCAATGTCCCTTCCTGCCGTGTCCGAAGCCCAGTCCGAGTCCCGTCCGTACGACCCCGCGGCCGTCGAAGCCGCCGCCCAGCAGTACTGGGACAGCACCCGGGCCTTCGAGGTCCGCGAGGATGACAGCCGGCCGAAGTACTACTGCCTGTCGATGCTGCCGTACCCGTCGGGGGCGCTGCACATGGGCCACGTGCGCAACTACACGATCGGCGACGTCATCAGCCGCTACCAGCGCATGACCGGCAGGAACGTGCTGCAGCCGATGGGCTGGGACGCGTTCGGCCTGCCGGCCGAGAACGCCGCGATCAGGAACAGCACGGCGCCGGCGAAGTGGACCTACGCCAATATCGAGCACATGCGCGGGCAGCTGAAGTCGCTGGGCTACGCGCTCGACTGGTCGCGCGAGTTCGCCACCTGCCAGCCGGACTACTACGTGCACGAACAGCGCATGTTCGTGCGCCTGATGAAGAAGGGCCTGGCCTACCGCCGCAACGCGGTGGTGAACTGGGATCCGGTCGACCAGACCGTGCTGGCCAACGAGCAGGTCGTCGACGGCCGTGGCTGGCGTTCCGGCGCGCTGGTGGAGAAGCGCGAGATCCCGCAGTGGTTCCTCAAGATCACCGACTACGCGCAGGAACTGCTCGACGGCCTCGACGCGCTGCCGGGCTGGCCGGATCCGGTCAAGACCATGCAGCGCAACTGGATCGGCCGCAGCGAGGGCCTGGAAATCGGCTTCCGCGTCGATGGCGAGGCCGAGCCGCTGATGGTCTACACCACGCGGCCCGACACGCTGATGGGCGTCACCTTCATCTCGATCGCCGGCGAACATCCGCTGGCGCAGAAGGCCGCGGCGGCGAACCCGGAACTCGCGGCCTTCATCGCCGAACTCAAGCGCGGTGGCGTGTCCGAGGCCGAGATCGAGACGCAGGAAAAGCGCGGCATGGCCACCGGGCAGTGGGCGATCCACCCGCTCACCGGCGAGGACGTGCCGATCTACGTGGCGAATTTCGTGCTGATGGGCTACGGCACCGGGGCGGTCATGGCGGTGCCCGCGCACGACCAGCGCGACTGGGAATTCGCCCGCGCCTACGGGCTGCCGGTGCGCCCGGTGATCGTGCCGGCCGCTGTGCGCGATGCGCTGGATGAAGTGGTCGGCGACGTGGCGGTGGATGCCGATCCGTTCCAGGCCGCGCTGGCCGGCGGCTCGGTCGATGCCTACGACACCTCGGTCGCGGTGCGGGTGGTGCGCGAGTACCTCGACGCCATCGAGCAGCAGGGCGCGTATACCGAGCGCGGCACGCTGATCAATTCCGGCGAATACAACGGAATGGACTACGACGCCGCGTTCGCCGCACTGGCCGCGCGCCTCGAAGCGGACGGCAGCGGTCGCCGCAAGGTCAATTTCCGCTTGCGCGACTGGGGCGTCAGCCGCCAGCGCTACTGGGGCTGCCCGATCCCGGTGATCTACTGCCAGGCCTGCGGTGCGGTGCCGGTGCCCGAGGACCAGCTGCCGGTGCTGCTACCCGAGGACGTGGCGTTCTCCGGCGTGCAGTCGCCGATCAAGGCCGATCCGGAGTGGCGCAGGACCACCTGCCCGCAGTGCGGGGCGGCCGCCGAGCGCGAGACCGACACCTTCGACACCTTCATGGAGTCGAGCTGGTACTACGCGCGCTACACCTCGCCGGGCGCCGCCGACATGGTCGATGCGCGCGCGAAGTACTGGACGCCGGTCGACCAGTACATCGGTGGCGTCGAGCACGCGATCCTGCACCTGCTGTATTTCCGCTTCTACCACAAGCTGTTGCGCGACCAGGGCCTGGTGGACAGCGACGAACCCGCGGTGAACCTGCTCACGCAGGGCATGGTGATCGCGGAAACCTACTACCGCGACAACGCCGGCGGCTCGAAGGACTGGATCAACCCCGCCGACGTGGATGTCGAGCGCGACGAGCGCGGCCGCATCACCGGCGCGCGCCTGAAGGCCGACGGCCAGCCGGTGTCGATCGGCGGGGTCGAGAAGATGTCGAAGTCGAAGAACAACGGCGTCGACCCGCGCGCGATGGTCGACCGCTACGGTGCCGATACCGTGCGGCTGTTCTCGATGTTCGCCGCGCCGCCGACGCTGTCGCTGGAGTGGAACGAGGCGGGCGTCGAGGGAATGTCGCGCTTCCTGCGCCGCCTGTGGAGCCAGGTGGAGCGACATGCCGCCGCCGGCCTGGCGCCGGCGCTGGATGCATCGCAGCTCACCCCGGCGCAGAAGACCCTGCGCCGCCAGCTGCACGAGACCATCCAGAAGGTCGGCGACGACTATGGCCGCCGCCACAACTTCAACACCGCGATCGCCGCGGTGATCGAGCTGCTCAACCACGTTGCAAAGTTCAACGAGGACGGCGCCAGCGCGCGCGCGCTGCGCCAGGAAGTCTTCGAGGCGATGGTGCTGATGCTCAACCCGATCACGCCGCATGCCAGCCACGCGCTGTGGCAGCTGCTGGGCCACCCGCAGACGCTGCTGGAGGACCACGGCTTCCCGGTGGCCGACCCGCAGGCGCTGGCGCGCGACGCGGTGACCCTGGCGGTGCAGGTCAACGGCAAGCTGCGCGCCACGATCGAGGTCGCAGTGGACGCCGAGCGCCCCGCGATCGAGGCCGCGGCGCTCGACGAACCCGGCGTGTCGCGCTTTCTCGACGGCATGCAGGTGCGCAGGATCATCATCGTTCCCGGCAAGATCGTGAACATCGTCGCCGGCTGACCACCGGCCTGCTCACGCTGCTCCCCGATTCCCGCTCCCGCCCCACACAGACTCCGGCCATGCGCAGATTCCTCCCGCTCGTCCTGCTTTCGACCCTGCTGCTCGGCGCCTGTGGTTTCCACCTGCGCAGTGCGCTGAGCCTGCCGCCGGACCTCGGCGCGGTCCGGGTGGTGACCCAGGACCCGTACAGCCCACTGCGTGACGGCCTCGAACTGGCACTGCGCCAGGCCGGTGCCGACATCGTGCCGCCGGCCACCGCCGACGTGGCGACGCTCGGCGTGCTGTCCGAGCGCTGGGCGGAGACCCCGCTGTCGGTCGACCAGTTCGGGCGCGCGCAGGAGTACTCGCTGCGCTACGCGGTGGTGTTCCGCCTGCGCGGTGCCGACGGTGCCGACCTGGTGCCGCAGCAGGCGATCGAACTCGCGCGCGACTACACCTCGGGCCCGACCGAGCTGATCGGCACCGAGAGCGAGCGCGAACTCCTCGGCCGCGAGATGCGCCGCGAGATGGTTGCCTCGATCGTGCGCCGCATCGACGGGGCCTCGCGGCAGCCGTAGGGCCGGGCGGGCGATGGAGCTGACCCCGGAACGTCTCGTCGCCCAGCTCGGGCAGGGGCCGCTGCGTCCGGTCTACCTGATCGCGGGTCCGGAAACGCTGCGCGTGCTCGAAGCCGCCGACGCGGTGCGCATCCGCGCGCGCGAGCAGGGCTACGCCGAACGCGAGGTCTTCGAGCCCGAAGGCCGCGACATCGACTGGAACGCGCTCGAGGCCACCCTGCGCGCGCCCAGCCTGTTCGCCGCACGCCGGGTGGTCGAGATCCGGCTGCCGACCACCAGGCCCGGCAAGGATGGCGCGAAGGTGATCAGCGAATTCTGCGAGGCCCCGCCCGACGACATCCTGCTGCTGGTGACCGGCGGCGAATGGAGCCGCCAGCACGGCGGCAAGTGGAGCGAGGCGATCGGCCGGGTCGGGCAGATCGCGGTGGCGTGGGGCGTCAAGCCGCACGAGATGCCGGACTGGATCGAACGCCGCCTGCGCAGCCGCGGGGTCAGCGCCGACCGCGATGCCGTGCAGCGGCTGGCGGACCGGGTCGAGGGCAACCTGCTGGCGGCCGCGCAGGAGATCGACAAGCTGGTCCTGCTGGCCGAGGGCACGACGCTCGACAGCGCACGGATGGACGACCTGGTCGCCGATGCGGCGCGCTTCGACGTGTTCCGGCTGGTGGATGCGGCGCTGTCCGGCCAGACCGCGCAGGCGGTGCGCATGCTCGCCGGCCTGCGCGCCGAAGGCGAGGCGGTGCCGGCGCTGATGGGCATGGTGGTGATGGAACTGCAGCGCGCGGCGGCACTTGCGCGGGTGCAGGCGCGCGGCGGCAACCTCAATGCGGAGTTCCGCGCGCAGCGGGTGTGGGACTCGAAGCAGGCGGTCTACACCCGCGCCCTGCAGCGGCATCCCGCACCGCGCTGGGACCAGTTCCTGGCCGCCGCCGGGCGCATCGACCGCATCGCCAAGGGGCGAGCGCCCGGCGATGCCTGGCAGGCGCTGGAGCGCCTGCTGGTGGCGGTGGCCGAGCCCCGCGCCGCGTCCCTGCTCGCATGACGCGCGCACTGCCCGATGTGGCTGCGGCCCGGCGCCGATGAGCGCGTATCCGGGAGCCGGAGCGTTGGCGGGACGCCTGCGTGGGCGGGTGTCCGGCGCGCTGGCCCCGAGATGTCGGACACCCATGTCGATCCGCGTCGATCCGCGGCGAAAGTGCCTGCCGGGTCGATGACCCTCGCGGACGCCACCAAGCGCGCGCAGGAGGAGCCGGCGACCCTGCTGGTGCTCTACGGCGGCACCTTCGACCCGGTCCACAACGGACATCTCGCGGTGGCGCGTGCCGCACGCGACATGCTCGGCGTGCCCGTCCACCTGATGCCGGCTGCCGATCCGCCACACCGCGCCGCACCCGGTGCCGATGCGGCGACCCGCGCCGCGATGCTGGACCTGGCGCTGGCCGGGGAATCGGGGTTGCAGGTGGACCGCCGTGAACTGCAGCGCCCCGGACGCAGCTGGACCGTCGACACCCTCCGCGCGCTGCGGGAGACCGCGCCGCTGAGGCCGGTCGCGTTGCTGCTGGGGGCCGACGGCTTCCGTGGCCTGCCGCAGTGGAAGGAGTGGCAGGCGCTGTTCGCGCTCGCGCATCTCGTGGTCGCCGAGCGCGCGTGCGATCCGCTCGACCGGGATCTGCCGGCTGCGCTGGCCGACGCCGTCGCGGACCGCTGGACCGCGGACCCCGGCGACCTCCGGGCCACGCCCGCGGGGCGGGTGCTGCGGCTGCGCCAGCCGCTGAGTCCGGAATCGGCAACCGAGGTGCGCCGCCGGATCGCCCGTGGCGAGCCCTGGCAGGCGATGGTGCCGCCGGCGGTGGCTGCACGGATCACGACCGACGGCCTGTATGCACACGGTGGCGACGGCGGTGCGCCGTTATAATCCGGCGCAAATCCCAGAGTCCATCGCTTTGACCAGCCCTGCCCAAGTCATCAAGACCCGTCTTCCCGTCCCGCCGCCGTCCGTCGATGTCCTGCTCGAGCAGGTACGCGCGGCCACCGAAGAACTGAAGGCGCGCGACGTCGTCGAGCTCGACGTCCGCGGCAAGTCGAGCGTCTGCGACTACATGGTGGTGGCTTCGGGCACCTCCAGTCGCCACGTGAAATCCATCGCCGACGAGGTCGTGCGCTTCGCCAAGAAGCTCGACGTCCAGCCGCTGGGCGTGGAAGGCGAGCGCGAAGCCGAATGGGTGCTGGTGGACCTCGGCGACGTCGTCGTGCACGTCATGCTGCCGCGGGTGCGCGAGTTCTACGCCATCGAGCGTCTGTGGACGGTCGGCGACCAGCCACCCGACACCGGCGCCGCCGCGGGCTGATTGCGCGGTGAAGGCGCGCCTGGTCGCCGTGGGCGAGCGCGCCCCGGGCTGGGTCGCGGACGGGTTCGCCGAATACCGCAAGCGGCTGTCGTACTGGCTGCCGCTGGATCTGGTGGAGATCGAGCCCGGCCTGCGCGGCAAGGGCCGCGACGCCGTGCGTGCGCGGCAGGACGAGGGCGCGCGCGTGCTGGCGGCACTGCCGCGGCAGGCGCATGTGGTGGCGCTGGATGTCGAGGGTCGGGCGCACTCATCCGAAGACCTGGCGCGTCGCCTGGAGCACTGGCGCGGGCAGGGCCGCGACCTCGCGGTACTGATCGGTGGCCCGGAAGGGCACGCGCCGGAAGTGCTGGCGCGTGCCGACGAGCGCTGGTCGCTGGGGCCACTGACCCTGCCGCACATGCTGGTGCGGCTGGTGGCTGCCGAGCAGCTCTACCGCGCGGCGGCGATGCTGGCCAACCACCCCTACCACCGCGCGTAGCGCTGCTCAGCCCTCGTCGGCGGCGGTGTCCGGCGTGTCTTCCGGCTTGCGGCCGAGGCCGCAGTGGTCGGGGTCCTGGCCGCGTGGCTTGCCGACGTTGCGTGCGTCGTCACCGTCACGCGGGGTGCGCTCGGCATAGCCGGGTTTGTCGGCGTCGTTACCTGCCGGGGTGTCCTTGCGGGGGCTGCTGTCGTGCGGATGGTCCGGGCTCATGGGTGCCTCCTCAACGGCCGAGTTCGAAGACCACGTCGAGCGACGCGGACAGGGTGGTTTCACCGGGCGAGACCGGGCTGCTTTCCGCGCGCGCATCCATCGCCGCCATGCGCATCATCGGCATCGGCTGCATGAAGCCGCCGCCCTCGCTGATACTGACAATCCGCCGCACGCGCAGGCCGAGCGTGTCCGCATACATCGAGGCGCGGGTGCGCGCCAGCTCCAGGGCCTTGCGGCGCGCCTCGTCGTAGACCGCCTCGGGCTGGTCGATCTCGAAGCTGGGGCCGTTGACCTGGTTGGCGCCGTTGGCCACCAGCGCATCCAGCACATCGCCGATGCGCGCGACATCGCGCAGCTTCAGGTTGACGGTGTTGCTGGCCTGGTAACCGGTGATGACCGGGGATTCGTTGTCGACATGCCGGTACTGCGGATGGATGTTGAGCCCGGAGGTCTGCACGTCGCGCTCCTGGATGCCGGCGGCGCGGATCGCGCGCATGACCCGGTTCATCTGTTCGGCGTTGGCGCGCAGCGCGGCATTTGCGTCGGCGGCGCTGGTCACCACGCCGGCGGACAGGGTGGCGACGTCGGGGGTGCGGCTGGCCTCGGCGCGGGCGCTGACCGACAGCAGGGTGCTGTCGCTGGCCACCTGCGGCGCGGCCGGAGCCGACGGGGTCTGGGCACGGGTGGGCATGCTGGTCGCCAGGGTTGCGAGGGCGAGGGCTGCCACCAGGGCGGTGGCGAGCGGGCGAAGTGTCATTGGGGTCTCCGGATGTGACCGAAAGGGTCGAGCCGCTCCAGTGAACGGGCCGTGAGCCTGAATGGGGTTGACGGCGGCGCGCCAGCGGTGCGCCGGGGTCGCGCGGGTATCCTGTGCGCATGCTGCTGCTTGCCTCGAAATCGCCCCGGCGCCGTGAGCTGCTGGGGCGCCTGGGTGTCCCGTTCGCGGTCCTGGATATCGACATTCCCGAAGTGCGCGCCCCGGGCGAGACGCCGGAGGCCTACGTACGCCGGGTCGCCCGTGACAAGGCCGGGGCCGGCTGGGCGGCAGCGCCGGCGGGGACCTCCGCGGTGCTCGCCTCCGACACCGAAGTCGTGCTCGACGACCGCGTCTACGGCAAGCCGGTCGACGACCACGATGCCGCATCGATGCTGCGCAGCCTCGCCGGGCGCAGCCATGAGGTGCTGACCGCGGTGGCACTGCGCTCCGCGGCGGGCATCGACGAGGTGCTGGTCAGCACCACGGTGACCTTCGACGCTCTCGACGAGCACGCGATCGCCGCCTATGTGGCCACCGGCGAACCGATGGGCAAGGCGGGCGCCTATGCGATCCAGGGCGGAGCCGAGCGTTTCGTCACCCATCTGGCGGGCAGCTATTCGGCGGTGATGGGCCTGCCGCTGCACGCGACGGCCGGGTTGCTGCGTGCGGCCGGGTTGATGCGATGAAGGCCGGCGGAACTGCGATGATCGTCGGCTTGCGCGCACGCGCGTCTGCCAAGGGATAGGTCGGTATGTCGGAGGAAATCCTGGTCAACGTCACCCCGCGCGAGACCCGCGTGGCGGTGGTCGAGAACGGCATGCTGCAGGAGCTGCACATCGAACGCGGGGCCAGCCGCGGCGTGGTCGGCAATATCTACAAGGGCCGCGTGCAGCGGGTGATGCCGGGCATGCAGGCGGCGTTCGTCGACATCGGCCTGGAGCGCGCCGCGTTCCTGCACGCAAGCGACGTGATGCGCTCGCTGCCGGCGCCGGAGATGGACGCCGAGGCCGGGGCGCTGCCGGTGCCCGCCACGGTGCCGCCGATCGCCGAGCTGCTGCGCGACGGCCAGGACGTGGTGGTGCAGGTGGTCAAGGAACCGATCGGCACCAAGGGTGCGCGGGTCACCACCCAGATCAGCATTCCCTCGCGGTATCTCGTGCTGCTGCCGCAGTCGAGCGTGGTCGGCATTTCCGCGCGCATCGAGGACGATGGCGAGCGGCGCCGGCTGAAGACGCTGGTGTCCGACCTCGCCCAGAGCAGCGGGCCGTACGGCTACATCGTGCGCACCAATGCCGAGGGCCAGGCGGAGGAAGCGCTCGCCGACGACATCGCCTACCTCGCCCGCGCATGGGCACTGGTCGGCGAGGCCGCGGCGTCGGCACGCGTGGGCACCTGCGTCTACGAGGACCTCACCCTGCCGATGCGTGCCGTGCGCGACCTGATGCGGCGCGACGTCGACAAGGTGCGGGTGGATTCGCGCGAGACCTACGAGCGGGTGCGCGCGTTCGCCGCGCAGTACATGCCGGCGCTGGCCGACGGTGACGGCGGCCCGCTGGCCGAGCGCATCGAGCACTACGCCGGCGCGCGGCCGATCTTCGACCTGTACGGCGTCGAGGACGAGATCCAGCGCGCGCTCGACAAGCAGGTGCCGCTGAAGTCGGGCGGTTACCTGGTCATCGACCAGACCGAGGCGATGACCACCGTCGACGTCAACACCGGCTCGTTCCTGGGCCAGCGCAACCTCGAGGAAACCGTCTACCGGACGAACCTGGAAGCGGCGCAGGCCGTTGCGCGGCAGCTGCGGCTGCGCAACCTCGGCGGGATCATCATCATCGACTTCATCGACATGGTGGATCCCGAGCACCGGCGGCAGGTGCTGCGCACGCTGGAGAAATCGCTGCTGCGCGACCACGCCAAGACCACCGTGTACGACTTCTCGCCGCTGGGGCTGGTGGAGATGACCCGCAAGCGCACCGTCGACAGCCTCGAGCGGCAGCTGTCGGAGACCTGCCAGACCTGCGGCGGGCGCGGCATGCTCAAGACCACCGAGACGGTGACCTACGAGGTCTTCCGCGAGATCGTGCGCGCGGTGCGCCAGTTCGAGTCCGCACGCCTGCTGGTGATCGCGTCGCCGAAGGTGGTCGCGCGCATCACCGACGAGGAATCCACCGCGGTGGCCGAACTGGAGGAGTTCCTCGGCAAGTCGATCCGCTTCCAGGCCGACGAGCAGTACCTGCAGGAACAGTTCGATGTCGTGCTGCTCTGACCCCGCCACTGTCGTGCCCGGGCGGCGTCGCGGCGCCGCGCGTGCGGGCGCTGGTCGGCCATGGCACAGGTCCATCGAGTGGTGCGCGGCGTCCGTCCGCGCCTGCATGCAGGTACCCGCGTCGCAGGCCCTGCGCCAGCCTGACGGGTGGCGGCCGGCGTGAGCCCGGTGCGCCGCCATGCGCGCCGTGCCGGCCGCTGGACCTGGTACCTGCTTGCGCTGGTGCTGGTGGTCGTCGCGCTCGCCGGCGGCATCGCCTCGCAGCTGCTGCTGCCGCTGGCCGAGCGCCACCCGGATCGCGTCGCCGCATGGCTGGGTGAGCGTGCGGGACGACCGGTCGGCTTCGATTCGCTCGACACCACCTGGACCCGACGCGGGCCGCTGCTGCAGGTCACCGGGCTGCGCATCGGCGAGGTGGACGCGCCGGTTGCGATCGGCACGGCGGAGATCCTGGTCATGCCGTATACTGGTTGGCTGCCGGGGCGCTCGCTGACCGAGCTCCGCCTGCGCGACCTGCACCTGCAGCTCGAGCGGCACGATGACGGCAGCTGGCATGTCAGGGGCCTGCCCGGGCAGGCCGCCGGCGACAGCGACCCGTTCGCCGGACTCGAGCGCATCGGCGAGGTGGTGCTGCGCGATGGCAGCCTCGATATCGTCGCGCCGGGGCTCGGCATCCACACCCATGTGCCACGGATCGACCTGCGGCTGCGGGTCTCGGGCGACCGCGTGCGCGCTGCGGCGAATGCCTGGCGGGTGGAGGCCGATGCCCCGGTCCGGGCGGTGCTGGACCTAGCGCGCGGGAGCGGCGACGGCCGCGCCTGGCTGGGCATCGCCCGGGCGGATCTCGACGGCTGGTCGCCGCTGCTGCGCTACGCCGGGGTGGCGGTGGTCGATGGCCATGGCGATGCCGATGCCTGGGCGACCCTGTCCGGGCGCAGGGTGGTGGCGATGCGCGCCCGCGCGGAGCTCGAGGATGTCGCCCTGCAGGCGGTCAGCGGTGAGAGCGACGAGGCGCGCTTCGAACGGCTCGATGCCGACGTGCAGTGGCAGGTCGGCGATGCCGGCTGGCGGCTGGACGCCGGTCGCCTGCGGCTGACCGCCCATGGCGCCACCCAGTCGCTCGACGGGGCGGTGCTGGGGTCGGGCGCGATGCTGGCGTTTGCCGCCGACCGCATTGATGCCGGGCCGCTGCTCGCGCTGCTGCCGCTGTCGGACCGGCTGTCGCCGGAACTGCGCGGTTGGCTTCGCGAGGCGGCACCGCGTGCGGTGCTGCATGACGTGGCGCTCGTACGCGACGACGAAGGCCACATGCGCGTGCAGGCGCGCATCGAGGACGCGGGCTTCGCGCCGGTCGGCGAGCGGCCGGGCCTGCTGCGTGCGAGCGGGCGCCTGCGTGGCGACGCCGCGGGGTTCGCCTTCGAACCGGACCCCGCCACGCGCTGGCGGCTGGACTGGCCGGCAGGCTTCGGCGAGCCGCATGACTTCAGCCTCGACGGCACCATCGCCGCGTGGCGCGACCCGGCCGGCTGGCAGGTGCAGACGCCCGGCCTGCGGATCGCCGGCGACGGCTATGGCGCCCATGTGCGCGGGGGGCTCGGCTTCGCGGCGGGCAGCGGGCGGCCGACGATCGATATCGCCGCCCACGTCGACGAGGCGGAGATTCCGGTGGCACGGCGCTTCTGGGTGCGCCATGTGATGTCGGAGGCCACCATCGGCTGGCTGGATGCAGCGCTCGTCGGCGGACGGGTACGCAACGGCCGCGCGGTGGTTTCGGGTGACCTGGATGACTGGCCGTTCCGCGCCACGGCAGGCCGCCCCGTGCCGGGGCTGTTCCACGCCGAGGCGGAGCTGGTGGATGCGCAGGTGCGCTTCCAGCCGGAGTGGCCCGCCGTCGAACGGCTCGACGGCCGGGTGCGTTTCATCGCCAATGGCTTCGACCTGCGCGGACGCGGCGCACTGGCGGGCGTGGACGTGGCGCAGCTGGAGGCGGGCATCGCCGATTTCAGCCAGGCGCCACTGCGCGTCAGCGCGGAGTCGGGCGGTGATATCGCCGCGATGTTCGCGATGCTGCGGCAGACCCCGCTGTACGCCGGCCTGTCGCCGACCCTGGACGGGCTGCGCGCGGCGGGGCCGGCCAACGCGCGCTTCGCGATGGAGCTCGACTTCGGCGAGGCGCCGCTGATCGACGGTGCGGTGCAGTTCGACGGCGTGCGCGTGGCCGAGCAGGCGTGGGGCCTGCAGCTCGACCAGCTGCGCGGACGCCTGCGCTACGACCAGCACGGCTTCGCCGCCCCCGCGCTGCAGGCGCAGATGGACGGCCGTACCGCGCACCTGCGCCTCGCCGCTGGCGAGGGACATGCACGCGATCCGCGGCTGGCTTTCGAGGGCGAACTCGGGGCGGTGGTCGGCATCGGCACGCTGATCGATCGTGTCCAGGCGCTGGAGTGGCTGCACCCGCGCGCCCGCGGACGGTCGGCATGGACGGTAGGGGTCGAGGTGCCGCGCGATACCGGTGGCGACGATGCCCCGCCCAGCCTGGTGCTGCGCTCCGACCTGCGTGGCACCACCCTCGACCTGCCGGCGCCGCTTGCGAAGCCTGCCGGGGCGGCCCTGGCTGCCGAAGTGCGCGTCGAACTGCCGCTCGACGGCGGCAACGAACTGGCGGTGCGCCTGGGCCAGCGCATGGCCCTGCGCGCACGCGTGGATGGCGATGCCACCGGCCTTGCGATCGCCCTGGGCGGCGCTGCGGCCACCGCGCCTCCGGCGTCGGGGGTGGTGCTTGGTGGCCGCACCGCCGAATTCGCGGTGATGGACTGGCTGGGGCTGCTCGGGGGCGCAGGCGGGGAGGGCGATGGCGATGGCGAGGGTGGCAGCATGCCGCTGCGGCGCATCGACCTCGCGGTGGACCGCCTGAGCCTGATGGGCGGGAGCTTCCCGGATACCCGCATCCGCGCGGCACCGGCCGCGGGCGGCACCGCGCTCGGTTTCGAGGGGCCGGCGCTGGCCGGTTCGCTGCAGCTGCCGGATGGCCGGGGCCCGGTGATCGGTCGTTTCGAGCGCGTCCACTGGCAGCGCACGCCGCCCGTCGCGGGCGCCGCCGCGCGCGCGCGCGGAGCCGCTCCGGCCGACGACAGCAGCGATCCCGCGCGCCTGCCGGCACTGCAGATCGACGTCGCCGACCTGCGCCTGGGCGACGCCCGCCTGGGCGAGGCCAGCCTGCGCACCCGCCCGGTGGCCGATGGGCTGCAGCTCGAGCGCCTGCAGGTGCGCGCGCCGGGGCAGGCGATCGACGCCACCGGCGAATGGCGCGGCCGCGGCAGCGCCCAGCGCACCCGCGTGCAGCTCGATATCGACAGCCAGGATTACGGCGCCCTGCTGGCCGGCCTCGGCCAGGGCGAACGGCTGCGTGGCGGTAATGGCCGCATCGGCTTCGCGGCCGCCTGGCCCGGCAGCCCGACCGGTTTCCGCGTCGAGGCGCTGGAAGGCCGGCTGTCGCTGCTGGTCAAGGACGGGCAACTGGCCGATGTCGAACCCGGCGCCGGGCGGGTGCTGGGCCTGCTCAGCGTGGCGGAACTGCCGCGTCGCCTGACCCTGGACTTCCGCGATTTCTTCGAGCGTGGCTTCGCCTTCAACCGCATCGGCGGAGAAGTGCATTTTGCCGACGGCCGTGCGCGTGCCCAGGGACTGGCGCTGGATGGGCCGGCGGCGGAGATCCGCATCGGGGGCAGCGCCGACCTGCGCGCGCAGACCTACGACCAGACCATCGACGTGCACCCGCGTTCGGGCAACCTGCTGACCGCGGTCGGGGCACTGGCGGGCGGGCCGATCGGCGCGGCGGTCGGTGCCGCGGCGGGTTCGGTGCTGCGCCGGCCGCTGGGCGAGATCGGCGCCTCCACCTACCACGTCACCGGGCCGTGGAGCGATCCGCAGGTCGAGGTGATCCGACGCGAGCCACATCGCGCGGAAACCGGTGCGCAGCCACCGCCGGACGCGGGCGCGCCCGCGGAGTGACGGCACGGTCCATGCCACCACCGCGGTTGCCCCTGCGCATCCGCGCCCCCATCCTTTGCCGATGACCGATTCCCCGATTGCGCTTGCCCAGTCCCGCCTGCTCGCTCCCGCAGGCCTCGATACCCACCAGCTCGACCAGGCGTTCTCGGCCCTCCTGGGCCCCGGCGTCGATTTCGGCGACCTCTATTTCCAGCACTCGCGGCGCGAGAGCTGGAGCATGGAGGACGGCATCGTCAAGGACGGTGCCCACTCGATCGAACAGGGCGTGGGCGTGCGCGCGATTTCCGGCGAGAAGACCGGCTTCGCCTATTCCGACGACATCGATGCGCAGGCGTTGCTGGTGGCCGCCGGCTCGGCACGCGCGATCTCGCGCGACGGCCGTGCGGTCGCGCCGCAACGCGTGACCCTGCCGGCCCGCAGCCGCGCACCGCTGTATCCGGCGCTCGATCCCGTCGACAGCCTCGACAACGCGGACAAGGTGGAGGCGCTGCGTCGCATCGACCGGCTGCTGCGCGCCGCCGATCCGTGCGTGCGCCAGGTGATGGTGAGCCTGTCGGGCACCGTCGACACCATGCTGGTGGCACGCTCGGATGGCGTGATCGCCGGCGACGTGCGCCCGCTGGTGCGCCTCAACGTGCAGGTGCTGGTGGAACAGGATGGCCGCCGCGAATCCGGCTATGCCGGCTACGGCGGGCGTTACGGCTACGGGGAACTGCTGGCCGACGGCCGCCCCGAGCACTTCGCCCGCGAGGCCTTGCGCCAGGCGCTGGTCAACCTCGAGGCGGTCGACGCCCCCGCGGGCGTGATGCCGGTGGTGCTGGGCAACGGCTGGCCGGGCGTGCTGCTGCACGAGGCGGTGGGCCATGGCCTGGAAGGCGACTTCAACCGCAAGGGCACCAGCACCTACGCCGGGCGCATCGGCCAGCGGGTGGCGGCGCCGGGGGTGACCATCGTCGACGACGGCACACTGGAGGGCCGCCGCGGCTCGCTCAATGTCGACGACGAGGGCACCCCGACGCGCTGCACCACGCTGATCGAGGACGGCGTGCTCGCCGGTTACATGCAGGACACCCACAACGCGCGGCTGATGGGCGTGGCGCCGACGGGCAACGGGCGTCGCGAGTCGTTCGCGCATCTGGTGATGCCGCGCATGACCAACACCTACATGCTCGCCGGCAACGACGACCCGGAAGACATGATCCGCTCGGTGAAGAAGGGCCTGTACGCGGTCAACTTCGGCGGCGGCCAGGTCGACATCACCAGCGGCAAGTACGTGTTCTCGGCCACCGAGGCCTATCTGATCGAGGACGGGCGCATCACCGCGCCGGTCAAGGGCGCGACGCTCATCGGCAACGGCCCGGAGACCATGCGCAAGGTCAGCCGCATCGGCCACGACCTCGCGCTCGACGACGGCGTGGGCGTGTGCGGCAAGGACGGGCAGAGCGTGCCGGTCGGCGTGGGCCAGCCGTCGCTGCTGATCGACGGCCTGACGGTGGGTGGCACGCAGGCGTGACTGCGGTGTGCTGCCACGGATCAGCGCGGGTCAGCGCGGATCGGGGCGATGAAGGCGGGCGCCGTCCTGCGTTTGATCCGCGCACACCCGCGTCATTCCGCGGCTGGAAGCTCCGCCCCGTCCTGCGTCGTGTCTGCAGCCAGCACATCGCGCAGCAGCCGGAACAGTTCGCGATAGGCGTGCGGCGGCCTGTTCTTCGCCCGTTCCTGCGCGGCGTTGCGGATCAGTGTGCGCAGCTGCTGACGGTCGGCATCGGGATGCTCGGCCAGCAGGTCGGCGAGCGCGGTGTCGCCGCCCTCCAGCAGCCGGTCGCGCCAGGTTTCTGCACGGTGCAGCAGCGCGGTTTCCTGTCGCGCGGCCTCGCCGCCGGCATCCATCGCATCGCGGATGGCTTCAAGGGTTTCATCATCCTCGCGGCGCATCTGCTTGGCCAGGAACGCCAGCTGGCGCTTGCGCGCGATGTGCGAGGTGATGCGCTGCGCGTCGCGGATATGCGGCAGCAGGTGGTCGGGCAGCGGAAGTTTTTCCAGCTGCGCCGGAGTCATGCCCACCAGTCGTTCGCCCAGTTCCAGCACTTCCAGTGCATCGCGCCGTTGCTGGCTGCGGCTGGGCGAGAGGAATTCGCCGGTTTCGTCGTCGCGTCCGCGCATCGTCGGTCCTGTGTGCAGGGCGGGGTGGATCCCCGGGTCGCCCGCGCGGGCGCGGCGGCGCGGCGGACGTCAATCATCAAAGGATAATCCATTGGACGCAGTGACTTCCCCGAAACACGCCGCCGACGACAGCCAGTCGCGCATTGCCGCCCTCGAGGACGTGGCGCGGCGTGCACTCGACCTGTGCCGTGCGCGCGGCGCCAGCCAGGCCGAGGTGTCGTGTTCGGAAGAGCAGGGCCTCAACGTCGGCGTGCGCCTGGGCGAGGTGGAGACGGTCGAGGCCACCCGCGACCGCGGCGTGGCACTGACCGTCTACTTCGGCCAGCGCAAGGGCAGCGCCAGCACCGCCGACCTGCGCGACGACAGCCTGGTCGCCACCGTCGAGCAGGCCTGTGCGATCGCGCGCTACACCGAGGAGGACCCGGCCGCCGGGCTCGCCGACCCGGCGCTGATGGCCACCTCCCTGCGCGAGTTCGACAGCTGGCACCCCTGGGCGCTGGACGCGGACGAAGCCGTTGAACTGGCACTGGCCTGCGAGCAGGCCGGGCGCGATGCCGATCCCCGGATCGGCAATTCCGACGGTGCCTCGGTGGGCAGTGGCGCGGCGGTCTCGGTGTATGCCAACTCGCACGGGTTCATCGGCAGCAGCCGCGAAACCCATCACAGCCTCGGTTGTGCGCTGATCGCCGGCGAAGGCGAAGCCATGCAGCGCGACGGCTGGTACACGTTCGCGCTCGCACGCGACGACCTGCAGGCACCTGCAGCAGTGGGGCGCGAGGCCGCGCGGCGCGCGCTGGCGCGGCTGGATCCACGGCCGATCCCGACCGGCACGATGCCGGTGCTGTTCTCGACCGAGATGGCGCGTTCGCTCGTCGGCCATCTGCTGGGTGCGGTGTCGGGCGGCGCGCTGTACCGGCGTGCGAGCTTCCTGCTCGACAGCCTCGGTGAGCAGTTGTTCCCCGACTGGTTCGCAATCCACGAGCGCCCGTTCCTGCCCCGCGGCCTGCGCTCGACGTCATTCGACGACGAGGGCGTGGCCACGCGCGAGTCGGCGCTGGTCGAGGCCGGCGTGCTGCAGCGCTACGTCCTCGGCAGCTATTCCGCGCGCAAGCTCGGCCTCGTGACCACCGGCAATGCCGGCGGCGTGCACAACCTCGAGGTGGCCGCCAATGCCGGCAACCTGGCCTCGATGCTGCGCGACATGGAACGTGGCCTGCTGGTCACCGAGCTGATGGGCCAGGGCGTCAACAACGTGACCGGCGACTATTCGCGCGGTGCGGCAGGCTTCTGGGTGGAGAACGGCGTGATCGTGCACGCGGTCGACGGCATCACCATCGCCGGCAACCTGCGCGACATGTTCCGCGACATCCGCGCGGTCGGCAGCGACCGTGATCCGCGCTCGCATATCGGCACCGGGCCGATCCTGCTGGACCGGATGACCGTCGCCGGCGGCGAATGACGTTAGGCTGTCGGACGGAGCACCTCTCCGTCGCCCGCGTGGTTGGCGCCGTCGCGCGGGCACTGCACCCGCGCGCCTGGGGAACGACATGAACGCACCGTACGACCACGACGCACCCACGCCCGTCAGCACCAGCGGCATCGCCGCGGATCAGCGCCAATGGGCGATGTTCGCCCACCTGTCCGCGTTGCTGGGCGGGCTCGTCACCGCCGGCTGGGCAGGGGGCGTGGGCTGCTTCCTCGGGCCGCTGGTGATCTGGCTGATGAAGCGCGAGACCATGCCGTTCGTCGGCGACCAGGCGAAGGAAGCGCTGAATTTCAACATCACCGTCGCCGCGATCATGCTGGTGCTGTTCCTGGTCGGCATCTTCACTTTCGGCATCGGCTTCCTGCTGACCGTGCCGCTGATGGTGATCGTCGCGCTGGTGTCGCTGGTCTTCATCATCATCGCCGCGATCAAGGCAAACGACGGCGTGGCGTACCGCTATCCGTTCGCGATCCGCCTGGTGAAATGACGCAGCGCGCGCCTGCGCGCATAGGTCGTCGGTTGGGTTGGACCGCGTTGCAGGCGGTCCCATGATGGTTACCGGGGCGCGATGTCCGCGCCCGGCAGGAGACCGTCATGGCACATGTCCAATCCATCACCACCTCCAGTGAGCGCGGCTGGGCCATGGCCGCGCACCTCACCGCCCTGGTGCTGGCATTGATGACCAGCTGGCTGGTTGGCGTTGCCGGGGTGGTCGGGGCCGGGGCGATCTGGCTGCTCAAGCGCGACGACTCGCCATTCATCGCGCGCCACGCGCGCGAGGCGGTCAACTTCAACCTCAGCATGCTGATCTATGCCGCGGTGGCCTGCGGCATCGCCGCGGCGCTGGTCGGGTTGACCGTGCTGACCCTGGGGCTGGGCGTGATCCTGACCCTGCCGGCCGGTCTGGCGCTGCTGATGGTGATCGTCGCGATCGCGCTGATGTGGCTGGTGTGCAGCATCATCGCCGCGGTCAGGGCGTGGAACGGCGAGGAGTACCGCTATCCGCTGACCATCCGCCTGCTGGACTGACCGGGCTCGCCGGGCGAACGCAACTGGCGTCCCTGCGGGCCAGTCAGTGGCTGCGGGTGATCGCGTGGTGGCCAAGTGCCGCCAGCGCCGACGCACGCTCGCCGAACGGGGCCAGCGCCGCGTCCATCGTCGTCGCCAGTGACTGCAGGCGGGCGCGCGAGGCGTCGACGCCGATCAGCGCCGGGAACGTGGCCTTGTCCTGCGCCGCATCCTTGCCGGCGGTCTTGCCGAGGGTGCTGCTGTCGGACTCGACATCGAGCAGGTCGTCGCGGATCTGGAAGGCAAGCCCCAGCGCATCGGCAAACGTGTCCAGTCGTGCGGCGGTCTGCGCGTCCACATCCGCAGCAAGCGCACCCAGCCGCACCGCGGCACGCAGCAGCGCGCCGGTCTTCATCGCATGCAGGCGTTCGAGTGCATCGATATCGGGCACGCCGTTACCGGTCGCAGCGAGATCGCGCGCCTGGCCACCACACATGCCGCCGGCACCTGCCGCCACCGCGAGTTCGCGCAACATCGCCACCCGCGCGGCTGCGGGCTGCGGGGCATCGGCGAGCACCGCGAACGCCAGCGACTGCAATGCATCGCCGCACAGCACCGCGGTGCCCTCGTCGAACGCCACGTGCACGGTCGGCTGGCCGCGCCGCAGGGCGTCGTCGTCCATCGAGGGCAGGTCGTCGTGGACCAGCGAATAGGCGTGGATCAGTTCGACCGCGGCCGCCGCCGGGTCCAGTGCGTCTTCGGCGACGCCGAACGCGGTGCCGGTGGCGTACACCAGCAGCGGACGCATGCGCTTGCCGCCGAGCAGGGTGGCGTGGCGCATCGACGCCAGCAGGCGCGGCTCGCTACCGGCAAGCGGGTCCAGCGCGCTGCCGATGGCATCGTCGGCACGCTGGCGCCAGGCATCGAAACGGCCGGAAACGGCCGCGGGCGTCTCAGACATCGTCGCCGGCGGCGGGAAACGGTTCGCCATTGCCGGGCTGGCCGGGGTCGCTCAACAGGCGCACGCGCAGTTCGGCCTGTTCCAGTGCCTGCTGGCAACGGCGATACAGGCCCACGCCGCGTTCGTAGGCGGCCAGTGAATCCTCGAGGCTGAGTTCACCGTCCTCCATGCGCTCCACCAGCGCTTCGAGCTGTTCGAGCGACTGCTCGAAATCGCTCACCGGCGAGGTGCTGTCGGCGCCGTCGGCGGGGAGGGCGGGGTCGGAAGTCTGCTTGCGTGCCATGCGCGCATTCTAGGCCGAATCGGCCGCCGCTTCGTGACCGCGGGCTGGCCTACGGGGGTCAGCGGCGCGCCGGCGGCGTCCAGTGCAGGCGTGCGTTGCGTGCCTGCAGCCACGCGTCCAGCGCGGCCGCTACCACGCGGTCGCCGGCGGCGAGGAGTTCGCCACCAGGCGTGGACAGCAGCGGCAGCTGCGCGCGTTCCCAGCGCGGCACGTCGAGCATCTGCAGTATCTGTTTCAGGCTGTGGTGATGGTCCCGCCCGGGCAGCCGGATGCGCTCGCCGCCGCGGCGCGCATGCACCCGCAACGGCACATCGAAGCGGGTTGGGCCCCCGGCCTCGAGCTGCAGCCTGCCGCCATCGGGCAGTGCCAGCGGCGCGGCGCCATCCCATTCGAGATCGAGCTCCGCGCACAGCGGCGTCTGCAGCGGCGCGGCGTGCAACAGGTCGCGCCAGCGCTGCACCCGCGTGCCGGCGTAGTCGAAACAGGCATCGCCATCGCGCGCACCACCGGCGAGCATCCGTTCGATCTGCGCCACGCCTTCGGCCGGCAGCGGCGGCAGCCCGAGCGTCGCGATCCAGTGCCGCAGCACGCGGGCACGGCGCGCCGACGGCAGCCCGCGCAGGGCATCCAGGCGCAACACCGCTGGAACAGCGTCGCGTGCAGTGGCCATCGCTGCGGCATCGTCAACGGCCAACAGGTCGCAGGCCTGCGCCGCGATGCCCGCGCTGCGGGCGAGGCTTCCGGTGGCATGCGGCCAGCGTTCGCGCAGCCGGGGCAGCACCGCATGGCGCAGGAAGTTGCGGTCGGGGTCGAGCGCGGCATTGCTGGTGTCCTCGATCCACGCCAGCCCACGGGTGCGTGCGACCTGCAACACGTGCGCACGTGGCGTCGCCAGCAACGGGCGCCACAGCCAGCCCGCGCCATGTGCGCGCCACGGGCGCATGGCCGCCAGCCCCTCCACGCCGGACGCCCGCAGCGCGCGCAGCAGGAAGGTTTCCGCCTGGTCATCCAGATGGTGGGCCAGCGCGAGGATGTCGCCGGGCTGCAGCTGCGCCGCGAACGCGGCGTAACGTGCGCTACGCGCGGCCGCCTCGAGACCGCGCCCCTCATCGGGCTGCACGTGGGCGCGGTGGATCTCCAGCGGTACGTCGAGCGCCGCGCAGACGTGCTGCGCATGCGCGGCCCAGTCGTCGGCGGCTGCCTGCAGGCCGTGGTGCACATGCACTGCACGCAGGCCGCGCGCGCGCGCGTCGGGATCGCCGGCAAGGCGGTGCAGCAGCACGGTGGAATCGAGCCCGCCGCTGAAACCGACCACGACCGGCGCGGCGGCGCTAGGCGGGATCCACAGTGGCAGGTCGACGGTGGACGCGGACATTCGCGCATGGTGCCACGCGCGCGACGCTGCGATCCGCGATGCGCACCTTGCGGTCAACCGGCTTCGCCTAGAGTGCGCTGTCCTCATGCGGGAGTCCTCGATGACCCGGTTGTTCGCACCGCTCGCCCAACGTTCCATCGTCATGCGCAACCGCATCGCGGTCTCGCCGATGTGCCAGTACAGCGCCACTGACGGCGTGCCGGATGCATGGCATCTCGTCCACCTGGGCAGCCGCGCGGTCGGGGGTGCGGGCGTGGTAATGGCCGAGGCCACTGCGGTGTCGCCGGAGGGGCGCATCTCTCCGGCCGATACCGGGCTGTGGAACGACGCGCAGGCGCAGGCATGGGCGCCAATGGCGGCGTTCGTGCGCGCGCAGGGCGCGGTGCCTGCGGTGCAGCTCGCGCACGCCGGCCGCAAGGCCAGTACGCAGGTGCCATGGTTGGGCCGCCTGGGAGTCCGGCCGGAGGACGGTGGCTGGCAGGTGGTGGCGCCGTCCGGGGGCGCGTACGACGCCGGCTATCCGGAGCCCGTAGCGATGGATGCCGCAGGCATCGGCAGGGTCATCGACGACTTCCGTGCCGCCGCGCGGCGCGCGCTGGATGCGGGCTTCGAGCTGGTCGAGATCCACGCCGCGCATGGTTACCTGCTGCACCAGTTCCTCTCGCCGCTGACCAATCATCGCGACGATGCCTGGGGTGGGGGCTTCGAGCGGCGGATCCGGCTGACGCTGGAAGTGATCGCCGCGGTGCGCGAGGTGTGGCCGGAGCGCCTGCCGCTGTGGCTGAGGATCTCGGCCACCGACTGGGCCGACGGCGGCTGGGATGTCGGGCAGAGCATCGCGCTGTGCAGCCAGTTGCACGACGTGGGCGTCGACCTGGTCGATGTGTCCAGCGGCGGGCTGGTGCCCTGGCAGCGGATCGAGGTTGGCCCGGGCTACCAGGTGCCGTTCGCGGGTGAGATCCGCCGCGCCAGCGACATTCCCACCGGTGCGGTCGGGCTGATCACCAGCGCCTCGCAGGCCGAGGACGTGCTGACCAGCGGAGAGGCCGACATCGTACTGCTGGGCCGCGAACTGCTGCGCGACCCCTACTTCCCGCAACACGCCGCACGCGAACTGGGCGCCGATCTCCCGGTGCCGGTGCAGTACGCCCGGGCGTGGTGAGGGGCGTCAGGGGTTCTGGCAGGGCCCAGCGCGGAGAATATCGGTGACGTCGAAGTAGAACGACCGCTTCCGCCCATTGTTCATGCGTACGTCGAGCCGGTCGTAGGAACGGCCATCGTGTTGCACGACCGACTGGCGCCGCACCTCGCGCACGCCCAGCACATGACGGGCCAGCACGTACTCGTTGGAAGCCAGGCATGTCCGGAAGGCGCGGGCAGGGGACGCGCCGTCGCGTCCTTCGATCATCATCTCAAGCAACGCCGTTGCATAGGCGCGCCGGTCAGCGTGTCGCGCCGTATCGCCGGCGGCTTCAGCAAGTACCGCGAGCAGCAATTGCAATTCAAGCGACGGGAGTGCATCCAGGTCACCAAACTGCTCGGCGAGCTGGTCCAGGATCGGCTGCGCGGCCGCGACAGCGTCAGGTCCGGTCACGACGTTGCTTATCTCATCGATCGCGCCAAGCACGGCCAGATCGACGAGTCCGGGAAGCATCGGGCGGGTACCGACGCGTTCGCAGTCTGCAAGTGCGGCCTCCCGGTAAATCGTTGCCTCACCAGGTGGGGTTACCGGATCGCCTGCAAAGGCCGGCGACACGAAGAGTGCCGCAACGAGTGGCACAACGAGTTTAGGCCGCACGGTTGTCCGGCTTGCGCGCAGGGTGCCAGCCATTTCGAACCTCCGTGTCGTGCTGATCGTTTTCCCGGCGTGCGCGGCGCTCCTCAGGCCGCCTCGTACGCCCCGTAGCCCCGCAGGCGCTCGTAGCGGCGCTGCAGGAGGTCGGGCAGCGGCAGCGCCTCGAGGGCGTCGAGCTCGTTGAGCAGCACCGACTTCAGGCGGATCGCGGTCTGGCGCGGATTGCGGTGCGCGCCGCCGATCGGTTCGCGGATCACCTTGTCCACCAGGCCCAGCCCGTGCAGGCGGCGCGCGGTCAGACCCAGTTGCTCGGCGGCGTCGCGCGCCTTGCCGGCGTCCTTCCACAGGATCGATGCACAGCCTTCGGGGGAGATCACCGAATAGGTGCTGTACTCGAACATCAGCGTGCGGTCGCCGACGCCGATGGCGAGCGCGCCGCCGGAGCCGCCTTCGCCGATCACCGTGCAGATGATCGGCGTCTTCAGCTCCGCCATCTCCATCAGGTTGCGGGCGATCGCTTCGGACTGCCCGCGTTCCTCGGCACCGATGCCGGGATAGGCGCCCGGGGTGTCGATGAAGGTCAGCAGTGGCAGGCCGAAGCGCTCGGCCATCTTCATCAGCCGCAGCGCCTTGCGGTAACCCTCCGGGCGCGGCATGCCGAAGTTGCGGCGTACCTTGGACTTGGTGTCACGGCCTTTCTGGTGGCCGATGATCATCACGCTGCGACCGTTGATGCGGCCCAGGCCGCCGACGATGGCGAGGTCGTCGGCATAGGCGCGGTCGCCGGCGAGTTCCTGGAACTCGTCGCAGATATGGCGGATGTAGTCGTGGGTGTAGGGCCGGGCAGGATGCCGGGCCAGCTGCGAGACCTGCCATGGGGTCAGGTCGCGGAAGATCTGTGCGGTGCGCCGACGCAGCTTTTCCTGCAGTGCGTGCACTTCGCTGTCCACATTGACCGCGGGGCCGGCACTGGCCTGGCGCAGTTCCTGGATCTTGGCTTCGAGGTCGGCGATGGGCTGCTCGAAGTCGAGGTAGTTCGGGTTCATCTGATACCGGGGCCCGGAAACAATCGGGAGAGTCTATCCGACCGCCTGCCACGGCACCGTACCCCGGCGTGTCGTCAATGCGAACGACCACCGCGATGGGCAGACACCGTCACCCGTACGTGACGCGGCTTCTGGTGCCGTTGCCAGCCTCCGTACCGCCGGGGTATCGGCCTCGACGAGGTCGCAAACAGGGGTTTTTCGAGATCGACGACCGCATCACCCTGCGTACCGCCTGCCGGATGGTCCGGACCCTTTGCCGACCCGATGGAGGGCCCGATGCTGACCCGGCTGCATGATCTTCTCGGCCTGCGGACCGGCCCGGTGACGTTTTTCGTCTCCGTGCTGGTCATCTTCGCCTTCGCCGCGGCGATGTCCTTGTTCCCGGGCCCCGTGCAGAGCGGCTTCGGCGTGGTGTCGGGCTACCTGCGCTACGAGCTCGGCTGGCTGTATACGCTCGGCACGACCGGACTGGTGGTGTTCGCTTTCGGGCTGGCGGCCAGCCGCTACGGGCGGGTGAAGCTCGGTGACGACGATGCGGAGCCGGAATATTCCGGTGTGGCCTGGTTCGGCATGCTTTTCGCGGCGGGGGTGGGGGCCGTTCTGATGTTCTGGGGCGTGGCGGAGCCCATGAGCCACTACGCCAACCCGCCGCTCTACGGGACCGTGCCGGGGACCGACACAGCCGCCCTGCAGGCACTGGCCATCGCCAACTTCCATTTCGGCATCCACATGTGGGCCCTGCTGGTGATTCCGGGGCTGTGCTTCGGCTACTTCACCTACAAGCGCCGGCTGCCCCCGCGCGTGTCGTCAGCGCTGCAGCCGCTGCTCGGGGAGGGAATCCACGGGCCGTGGGGGAGGGCGGTGGACATCATCTGCGTGGTGGCGACCGTCTTCGGGCTGGCGGTGTCGGTCGGCCTGGGCGCGATGCAGATCAACGCCGGCATGAACTACGTCATGGGCATTCCCATGAACGGATGGCTGCAGGCCGGCATCATCGCCGTCATCACCGCGCTCGCACTGGTCTCGGCGCTGGCCGGCCTGGACAAGGGCATCAAGCGGCTTTCCTACCTGAACATCGTCCTGATGGTCGCGTTGCTGGTGTTCGTGCTGATGTGGGGCGCCAGCATGGACACCATCCGCGGCATCGTGGAATCGGCGGGGGCGTATGTGTCCCATCTGCCCATGCTTTCCTTCTTCAACGATTCCTTCGGCAATGGGCGATGGTCTGGCGACTGGACCGTTTTCTACTACGCATGGACCGTCACCTGGTCGCCCTTCGTCGGGCTGTTCATCGCGCGCATTTCGCGCGGCCGCTCGATCCGGGCCTTCGTCCTTGCATCGCTGTGCCTGCCGACGGCCTTCGTGGTCATCTGGATGGGCACCTTCGGCTTCAGTGCCTTCCGCATCGAACGGGCGCCCGCGACGGCCGGCACCCTGACCGAAACCATCGTGGCGAACGGGAATGTGGAAGCCGCGCTGTTCCAGTTCCTGCAGTCCTTCCCGTTCTTCGGGTTCACGGCGGTGCTGGCGCTGCTGGTGATCACCATCTTTTTCATCACGTCCCTCGACTCCGGGGCGCTGGTGCTCGACAACCTGGCTTCCGGTTACGAAGACGTGGGGCCCAAACGCCAGCGCGTGATCTGGGCCCTGTCGGTGGGCCTGGTCTGCACCGTGATCCTGGTGACCTCGGGCGAACACGGGCTCGCGGCATTGCAGGAGGTCATCATCGTCATCGGGGCCCCGGTGCTGATGCTGGTGGTGGGCCTGTGCCTGTTGCTCGTGCAGGCGTTGCGCGAGGATGCCGGTGCGGTCAAGCCGATGCGCACGCGCCAGTGGAAGAAGGTGCTGCCGGTGGAGGAGTACCAGCGGCGCGCACGGGAGGACGAGCACGACATGGCCGAGTACGTGATCCGGCCGGAGTACGAGCCTGGAACCGAACCGGAATACGACGCCTACCAGCCACAGACGCGGCAGTCGCGACGGGCCCGGGAAGGCGCGGCGCTGCTGACCATCGGGCTGACCGGCGGTATCGGCTCGGGCCGGTCACTCGCCGCCCGCGATTTCCGTGCGCTGGGCGCGGTGGTGATCAGTGCCGACGAACTGGTCGGCCGCGTCATCGTGCCCGGCAGCCAGGCGCTGCGGGAAATCGCCGAGGTCTTCGGCGAGGACGTCATCACCGAAGACGGGGAACTGAACCGCTACGCCCTGGGCAAGCTCGTGTCCGGCAACGACACCGCCCGGGCCAGGCTCAACCGGATCATCCATCCGCGGGTACGCGCCGAGATCATGCGCTGCGCCGCGGAGGCCGGCCCCGACGCGGTGGTAGTGGCCGACGTGCCGTTGCTGGCCGAAACCGACGAGCCACGGGCCGGGCTCGACCTCGTGCTCGTGGTGGAGGCGCCTGCCGAGGTGCGGGTGGCGAGGCTGGTCAGCGAGCGCGGCATGTCCAGGAAGCAGGCCTGGGAGCGGGTGGACGCCCAGGCGACGGACGCGGAGCGTCGTGAAATCGCCGACGAAGTGATCGTCAACGATTCGGGACGCGAGGCGCTCGCCCAGGCGGTGCGCCGGTTCTGGAGCGAGCGGGTGCAGCCGCTGCTCGATCCGCATCGGGCCGCCGCGCGCGCGGACGACGCGCGCGGACGGGACGAGTGACTGGCTGCGGTTCCCGATGACCGAAAGCGCCTCCGACGCGGCGCGCGATGCCGAGGCGGTGAACCAGGCCCGGTCAGCGCATCAGGACGCTGCCCATGGGCGCGACATCGCCACCCGCACGTGCACGCCGTCACGCGCGCGTAGCGCGCCGATCAGGTCCGCATCCACCCGCACCGAGCGCGCGCCGTTGACCTCCAGGGTGCCGGCCGCGCCCGCGGGCACGGTGAGGTCGTAGCGCAGCGGGGTCTCGCCGGGGCGGTGTGCATCGAGCAGGCGTTCGACGTCGTGCAGCAGGCCGGGCATGCGCAGGTCCAGCCGCAGCGCGACGCGCTTCGCAATCTGCGGGCACAGCTGCAGGTAGTCCCAGGCGCGGCGCGCGCGCAGCGCGAAGCCGCCGCTGAACTCGTCCTCGCGCAGGCCACCCTCGACGATCAGGATGCGGTCGCGGGTCAGCAGCGGGGCGAACTCCTGCCAGGCTTCGGCGAAGAATGCGCATTCCAGCCGCCCGTGGCCGTCCTCCAGCTGCACGAAGGCCTGGGTGTCGCCACGCTTGCGCATGCCCACCACCAGGCCGGCGACGATCGTGTTGACCTCGGGGCGCCAGCCACCACGACCGGAGTCCGGCCGCGCCGCCCACACCGCATCCAGCTCGCCGAGGTGGTGGCCGAGCAGGTCGCGCAGCTCGGTGCGGTACGGGTCCATCGGGTGACCACTGAGGAACAGCCCCAGGGTCTCGCGCTCTCCGGCCAGCAGCTGCGCCAGCGGCCATTCGCTGGTCTCCGGCAGCTCGATATGGATCGGTGCGGATTCGGACGGCCCGCCGAACAGCGACACCTGGCCGGCGGCGCGCTCGCGGGCGAGCTGGTCGCAGGCCTTGAGCACCTCCGGCAGCTGCAGCATCAGCGAGGCACGGTTGCTGCCCAGTGCATCCAGTGCACCGGCCTGGATGAGGGCTTCGAGCGTGCGCCGGTTGAGCCGCGCGCCTTCGCAGCGGCGGCAGAAATCGAGCAGGTCCGCGAAGGGCCCGCCGGAGGTGCGCTGCGCGGCGATCGCCTCGCAGGCGCCGCGCCCGACGCCCTTCACCGCGCCCAGGCCGTAGCGGATGGTGGCGGGGTCGGTCGCCTCGAACATGTACGCCGAGGCATTGACGTCGGGCGGCAGCACCTCGAGTTTCAGCGCACGCGCCTCGTCGAGGAAGCCGACGACCTTGTCGGTGTTGTCCATGTCCGACGACAGCACCGCGGCCATGAACTCGGCCGGGTAATGCACCTTCAGCCATGCGGTCTGGTAGGCGACGAGTGCATACGCCGCGGAGTGCGACTTGTTGAAGCCGTACTCGGCGAACTTCTCCATCAGGTCGAAGATGCCGGTGGCGACCTTGGGGTCGACGCCGTTTTCCTCGGCCCCCGCCTCGAACTTGGCGCGCTCCTTGGCCATCTCCTCGGGCTTCTTCTTGCCCATCGCGCGACGCAGCAGGTCGGCGCCACCCAGCGAATAACCCGCCAGGACCTGGGCGATCTGCATCACCTGTTCCTGGTAGACGATCACGCCGTAGGTCGGCTTGAGCACCGGCTCCAGCAACGGATGCGGATAGGTGACCTCGGCATTGCCGTGCTTGCGGTCGACCCAGTCGCGGTCCATCCCCGAGCCCAGCGGGCCGGGGCGGAACAGCGCGGCCAGCGCGATGATGTCCTCGAAGGTGTCGGGTTTGGCGCGCTTCAACAGCTCGCGCATGCCACGCGATTCGAACTGGAACACCGCCACCGTGTCGCCGCGCGCGAACAGTTCGTAGGACGCACGGTCGTCGAGCGGCAGCGCGGCGATGTCGAGCGGCGCCTCGCCACCCGTGGCACGCCGTGCGTTGATCGCCTTCACCGCCCAGTCGATGATCGTGAGCGTGCGCAGGCCGAGGAAGTCGAACTTCACCAGGCCCACGGCTTCGACGTCGTCCTTGTCGAACTGGGTGACCGGATTGCGACCGCGCCCACCCTCGTCGTGTTCGGCGAACAGCGGGCAGAAGTCGGACAGCGGCGAGGGCGCGATCACCACGCCGCCGGCGTGCTTGCCGGCGTTGCGGGTGAGGTCTTCGAGCTGCAGCGCGAGGTCGATGAGGTCGCGGACCTCGTCCTCGTCCTGGTAGCGCTGGATAAGCTCCGGCGAACGCCAGGCCTCGTCGCTGCGCGACTTGTCGGTGCGGCCCATCGCATCCGACAGCGAGATGCCCAACACGTTGGGCACCAGCTTGGCGATGCCGTCGACCATGCCGTACGGGTAGCCGAGCACGCGGCCGACGTCGCGCACCACCGCCTTCGCCGCCATCGTGCCGTAGGTAATGATCTGGCTGACGCGGTCGCGGCCGTACTTGGCGGCGACGTAGTCGATCACCTCGTCGCGCCGGTCCATGCAGAAGTCGATGTCGAAGTCCGGCATCGACACGCGTTCGGGGTTGAGGAACCGCTCGAACAGCAGGTCGTAGGGCAGCGGGTCGATGTCGGTGATCTTCAGCGCCCACGCCACCAGCGAGCCGGCGCCGGAACCGCGGCCCGGGCCCACCGGGATGTCGTGTTCCTTCGCCCAGCGGATGAAGTCCGACACGATCAGAAAGTAGCCCGGGAACCCCATCTTGGTGATGACGTCGAGCTCGATCTCCAGCCGCTCGGCGTAGCTCTCGCGGGTGTGGCCGGCGGCCACCGGATACTTCGCCAGCCGCTCCTCCAGGCCGTCGCGCGCTTCCTTGCGGATCCAGCTGTCGAGGGTGTGGTCGTCGGGCACCGGGAACTGCGGCAGGTAGTACGTGCCCAGGCCGAGTTCGACGTTGCAGCGCTGCGCAAGCGCCACGGTGTTGTCGATCGCATCGGGGATGTCGGCGAACAGCTCGCACATCTCCTCGCTGGATTTCAGGTACTGCTCGCGGCTGTAGTCGCGCGGGCGGCGCGGATCGTCGAGCACGCGCCCGGAGGCGATGCACACGCGCGCCTCGTGCGCTTCGAAACCATCGGCGTCGAGGAAGCGCACGTCGTTGCTGGCGACCACCGGGATCCCGCGCACCGACGAGGCATGCAGGGCGAAGTCGTTGAACTGCGCCTCGCCATCGCGCCCGGTGCGGGTCAGTTCCAGATGCAGGCGGTCGTCGAAGGCGGCCTGCAGGTCGGCCAGCCAGCCGAGCGCGAGCTCATGCTTGCCGGTGGCGGCGAGTCGCCCGGCTTCGGTGTGGCGGCCGACCAGCGCGAACAGGTCGCCGGCATGTGCCTTCAGCCAGTCGGGGCGTACCACCACGCCGTCGTTGCGGTGGCCTTCCAGCCAGGCGCGGGTGAGCAGTCGAGAGAGATTGAGGTAGCCGTCGCGGTTGCGGCACAGCAGCGTCACCGGATACGCGGGCTCGTCGCCGAGGGCCACCATCACGTCGGCGCCGGCGATCGGCTTGACGCCTGCCGACTCGCACTTGCCGTAGAAGCCGACCAGCCCGAACAGGTTGTTGCGGTCGGTCACCGCCAGCGCCGGCTGGTTCAGCGCAGCGCAACGCCCGACCAGCTGCGGAATGCGGATCGTCGAGTCGGCGAGCGAGAACTCGCTGTGGAGGTGGAGATGGACGAAGCGGCTGGACATCGGACGGGCGTCGCGTCAACTCCGCAGGGTAGGCCGGGGGCATGGACCCGACAAGACTTGACATGCCCCCCCGAAGAAAACCGGCGGCCGCAGGCCGCCCGCCGACGCCCCTCTCCTGCGAGGCGGGAGAGGGGGTACCACCTGCGAAGGCAGGTGGTGGGTGAGGGCAAGGCGCGACGGCTCGAGGTCAGCAGGCGTCGCGGTACTGGCGTGCGGACGGGCCGTGTGCAGCGACCCGCGGAAACCGCGGGTGGCGGGTCAGGCGGGCACCAGCCCCACCGGTGCGAACAGGTCCTCGCACACCGGCGCCGCGGGTTCCAGCGCCTGGCGCACCGGGGCGAAGCTGCGACGATGGATCACGCACGGCCCGTGCGCGCGCAATGCCGCCAGGTGCTCGGGGGTGGAATAGCCCTTGTGGCGGTCGAAGCCGTACACCGGATGGTCGGCATGCAGGGCGACCATCGCACGGTCGCGCGCCACCTTGGCGAGGATCGACGCGGCCATGATCGCGCGGTCGCGTGCATCGCCGTCGATCCAGGCCTCGGCGCGGCAGGGCAGGGTCTTGGGCAGGTGGTTGCCGTCGATGCGCGCCACGCAGCGTTCGTACTCCAGCCCGGCAATGGCGTTCTCCAGCGCGCGGCGCATGCCCTGCATGGTGGCGTGGAAGATGTTGATGCGGTCGATCTCGTCGACGTCGACCGACACGATGCTCCACGCCAGCGCACGCTCGACGATGCGCGCATACAGCGTCTCGCGCCGTTCGGCGTTGAGTTGCTTGGAGTCGTTGAGACCGTTGATGCGCGGCCGCGTGGGATCGAAGACCACGGCCGCCACCACCACCGGCCCCGCGAGTGGGCCGCGGCCGGCCTCGTCGACGCCGACGATCCAGTCGTCCGGCACGCTCATGCGCCGCAGTCCCCGCGGGGGCGGCAGCGCCCGGCGGCGTTCGCAAGGGGCATGACGGGGGTCGGGGACGGACGATGCTGCACGCGGGCAGGGTATCGGCGACGGGCCGGTGCGACAAGGACGGCCAGCTGACTGCGACAGGCCGCCACGCGGCTCAGCGACGGTCGATCAGGGTTTCGATGACATCCGCAGCACGTGCAGAGGCATCGCGACGCAGACTGCGGTGGATCTCCGCGAATCGCGGCACCAGCGCGGCGGCCGCAGCCGGGTCCTGCAGGAACCGCAGCACCGCCGCCGACAGCCGTTCCGCGGTGCAGTCCTCCTGGATCAGCTCCGGCACCACGGGCCTGCCGGCCAGCACGTTCGGCAACGAGTAGGTGTCGACCTTGAGCAGGCCGAGCGCGCGCACGATCGCGGCCGTGCTGCGCGACACGCGGTAGCCGACCACCATCGGGCGTTTGGCGAGCAGGCCTTCCAGTGTGGCCGTGCCCGAGGCCAGCAGCACCACGTCCGCGGCCACCATCGCCTCGCGGGCCTGGCCGTCGATGATGCGCAGCGCGTCGCCACGCAGCGGTGAGGCGGCGGCGATGTCGTCGAGCATGCGTCGGCAGGCCGCGTTGGCCGCAGGCACCACCACCTGCAGGCCGGGCGCCGCGCCCGCGACGAGCGCGGCGGCGTCGAGGAACACCTGGCCCAGGCGTGCGATCTCGCCCTGTCGCGAACCCGGCAGCACTGCCAGCACCGGCCCCTGCTTCTGCAGGCCGAGCCGTTGGCGCGCGGCGCGGCGGTCGGGTTCGAGCGGCATCTCGTCGGCCATCGGGTGGCCGACGAAGCGCGCGTCCACGCCGTACTTCGCGTAGATCGGCGGCTCCATCGGAAACAGGCACAGCACCCGGTCCGCACTGCGGCCAAGCTTCGCGGCGCGTCCACGGCGCCAGGCCCAGATCGACGGGCTGACGTAGTGCACCGTGCGCAGGCCACGCTGTTTCAACCGGCGCTCGAGGCCGAGGTTGAAGTCGGGTGCGTCGATGCCGATGAAGACGTCCGGCTGCCAGTCGAGCACGCGCTTGTGCAGGCCGGCGCGCAGGCGCAGCAGTCGCGGCAGGTGGGCGAGCACTTCGCTCAGGCCCATCACCGCGAGTTCTGAGGCGTCATACCACGTATCGACGCCGGCGCGACGCATCGCGTCGCCGCCGACGCCGGCGAAGCTTGCCTGCGGGAACCGTGCGCGCAGTGCATCGACGAGGCCGGCGCCGAGCAGGTCGCCGGAGGTTTCGCCCGCCACCAGCGCGAAACGCGGTGCCGCCGGCAGCGTGGCCGGGTGCGGGGACTGGAGCGCTGCGGTGGCCGGACGCGGTGCGGTCGTGGTCGTGGTGTTCACGGGCGCGCGTGGTTCCGGGCCGGGCCGGTCATCTTAGCAACGGGCGCTGCCCGGCCTCGACGAAGTCCAGGAAGGCGCGCACGTCCGCGCTGTCCGCGGCCAGATCGGCGAGCTTCGCGCGCGCCTCCTCCAGCGAACCGCCGCCCATGTACAGCGCGCGGTAGGCGCGCTTGATCGCCGCGGTGCGCGTGGTGTCGAAGCCACGGCGCTTGAGCCCCTCGCTGTTGATGCCGCGCGGGCGGCCATAGCCGTCCTGCGCCACCATCACGAACGGCGGCACGTCGCCGTTGACGAATGCGCCCATACCGATGAAGGCGTGCATGCCGATCCGGCAGAACTGGTGCACACCGACGAACCCGCTGAGGATCACGTGGTCGCCGACCTCGACATGGCCGGCCAGCGTGGCGTTATTGGAGAACACGCAATGGTTGCCGACCACGCAGTCGTGGGCCACATGCGTATAGGCCAGCAACCAGTTGTCGTTGCCGATGCGGGTGCAGCCGCCGCCGTCGCCGGTGCCACGGTTGATCGTGGTGAACTCGCGGATCGTGTTGCGGTCGCCGATCACCAGCTCCACCCGCTCGCCGTGGAACTTCTTGTCCTGCGGCTCGCCACCGATGGCGGCGTGGCCATGGATGCGGTTGTCGCGGCCGATCCGGGTCGGCCCGTGGATGCTGCAATGCGGCCCGATGCGGGTGCCGTCGCCGATCTCGACCTCGGGCCCGACCAGCGTGAACGCGCCGATCTCGACGCCGTCACCCAGGCGCGCGGCCGGATCGACGACAGCGCTCGGATGGATCGTCGCGCCCGCGGCCATGTCAGCTGCGGGCCTCGGCGCAGAGGATCTCCGCGCAGGCGACTTCGTTGCCATCCACGCGCGCGGTACCGCAGTACAGGGTCATGTTGCGGATTGCGCGCTTGAGGTGCACCTCGAGCTCCAGGCGGTCGCCCGGCATCACCATCCGCGAGAACTTGGCCTTGTCGACCTTGACCAGGTACGACAGCCCGCCGCGCTGGGTGGCATCGAGGTCGAGGTGGCTGAGCACGCCGCCGGCCTGCGCCAGCGCCTCGATGACCAGCACGCCCGGCATCACCGGACGCCCGGGGAAGTGGCCCTGGAAGAACTGCTCGTTGCCGCTGACGGACTTGTGGCAGAGCACGCGCCTGCCACGCTCGTACTCGACCACGCGGTCGATCATCAGGAACGGATACCGGTGCGGCAGCAGCTTGAGTACGCCGTCGTGCTCGATCGGCAGCTTGAATTCGTCGCTCATTCCTTCCCCTTCTCCAGCGCGCCGACGCGGCGCGCGAGCGCATCGAGTTGCCGGAAACGCGCGGCATTGCGGCGCCAGTCGCGCGTCGCCATGGCCGGCATTCCCGACGAATATTCCCCCGGCTCGGTGATCGAGCTCGACACCATCGACATCGCGTGCACCAGTACCCGGTCGCAGATCTCCAGATGTCCGGCGATGCCGGCGGCGCCCGCGATCAGGCAGTACTGCCCGATGCGCGTGCTGCCGGCGATGCCGACGCAGCCGGCCATCGCGGTATGCGCACCGACATGGACGTTGTGGGCGATCTGGATCAGGTTGTCCAGGCGCACGCCTTCTTCCAGCACGGTGTCATCGAGGGCGCCGCGGTCGACGGTGGTGTTGGCGCCGATCTCGACGTCGTCACCGCAGACCACGCCGCCCAGCTGCGGCACCTTGATCCAGCGGCCATCCTCCATGGCCATGCCGAAACCTTCCGCGCCGAGCACGGCGCCCGGCTGGATCTGCACGCGCCTGCCGAGCCGCACGCGGCGGTCGAGGGTGACGCGCGCCACCAGCACGCAGTCGATATCGAGATGGCAGTCCTCGCCGATCACGCAGCCCGGGCCGATCACGCAGCCGGCGCCGATGCTGCTGCGCGCACCGATGCTCACCAGCGGGCCGATCTCGGCCTCCGGGTGCACCTGTGCCGTCGGGTCGACGACCGCGCTCGGATGGATGCCGGGGCGCGACGGGCGTTTCGGCTCGAACAGCGCCGCGATCTTCGCGTAGGCCACGTACGGGTCGTGCGCGACCAGCGCGGTGCCCGCGAACGAACCCGCGTCACCTTCGCGCAGCACCACGATGCCGGCGCCGGTCGATGCGAGCTGGTCGCGCAGCCGCGGGTTGGAGAGGAAGCTGAGTTCAGTCGCGGTGGCACGCGACAGCGGGGCCACGCCGGAGACCTGCGTATCGCCTTCGCCCCGCAGTTCCAGCCCGAAGCGCCGCGCCAGATCGGCGGCGCTGTGGTGTTGCATGTCCATCGTCGCGTTGCGGCCGGTCAGAACGCGCCGCCGAAGGTGAACTGCAGGCGCTCGGTCTCGTCGCCGCGGCGCAGCAGTTCGCCCGCGCCACCGTAGACGTCCTTCTGCGACTCCAGCGGGATCGCGTAGCTGATCGAGATCGGCCCCACCGGGGCGCGCCACATCAGTGCCACGCCGGCGGAAATGCGCAGGTCCTTGGCGTCGAACGCGTCGAGGTCGCGGAACACGTTGCCGAAGTCGACGAACGCGGAGATGCGCGCGGCCGGCGAGTCGAGCAGGGTCGGGAAGTACATCTCCAGCGAACCCACGGTCTTCAGCGCGCCACCGATCGGCTGCAGGTAGGTGCTGCCCTGCGCGGACTCGCGCGGGCCGAGGGTGTTGTCGCGGAAACCGCGCACCGAGCGCGTACCGCCGGCGTAGAAGTTCTCGAAGAACGGCAGGCCCGACGCGGTGATCGTGCGCAGGTAATCCGGCGAGGTCGGGTCGCAGGGATTGGACGGGTCCGGACCCGGCTGGTACACCGGCGGCGTGGCCGGATCGTTGTCGTGATCGATCAGTTGCGGATCGGTGAAGCAGACATTGCGGGTGACGTCGTCGCCGTAGCTGTCGCCGTAGCCGATCTCGGCGCGGGTGTTGAGCACGAGGGCGCGGCTGATCGGCCAGTACTTGGAGAACTCGTAGTTGAGCTTGTAGAACTCCGCGGTCGAACCGGGCAGGGTGACCTCGAGACCGACGCGCTGGTAGGTACCGCGGGTGGGCTGCAGGAAGTCATTGCGGCTGTCGCGCGCCCAGCCGAGCTCGGTGCGCCAGGAGTTGAACGTGCGCGAGCCGAAGGCATCGATGTAGTCGACGATGGAATCCGGCGTGTAGCCACGGTCGGCGTAGATCTCGTTGCGGTCGATGCCGAACATCAGCGAGATGCTGTCGTTCTCGGTGATCGGAATCCCGAAGAACATCTGTGCCGCGGCATTGGTCGAGGAGTACTGCGCGGTGTTGAACTCGGAGTTGTCGAACTCGCGCCACCACAGGTTGTAGCCCAGCGACATGCCGTCGTCGGTGAAGTACGGATTGAGGTAGGAGAACGCATAGCGCTGCAGGTAGACGTTGCGGCTGGCCTCGATCGACACGCGGTTGCCGCTGCCGAGGAAGTTGTTCTGCGACAGCTGCACCGAGGTGGTGACGCCGGCCAGCTGCGAGTAGCCCAGGCCGAACACGAAGCTGCCCGACGCGGTTTCCTTGACGTTGAACACCACGTCGACCTGGTCGTCGCTGCCCGGCACCGGCTGGGTCTCGACGTTGACGCTGCCCGACTCGAAGAAGCCCAGGCGCTGCAGGCGCACCTTGGAACGGTCGACCGCGGCCTGCGAATACCAGCTGCCTTCGAACTGGCGCATCTCGCGGCGCAGCACCTCGTCGGAGGTGCGGGTGTTGCCCTTGAACACCACCCGGCGCACGTTGACGCGCGGGCCCGGCACCACCTGCATGTTGATGGCCACCGTGCGGTCGTCACGGTTGACGTCCGGGATCGGGTTCACCTGGGCGAACGCGTAGCCGATGTTGGACAGCGTGGCCACGATCGCGTCGGAGCTCAGTTCCAGCAGCGCGCGCGAGAACGTCTGGCCCTCGCGCACGAACACACGCTCCTCGATCTGCTCCCTGGGCAGGATCGTGTCGCCGGTGACCTCGACCCCCGAAATCGTGTAGATCTCGCCCTCGGTCAGGCCCGCGGTGAGGTACATGTCGCGGCGGTCGGGGCTGATCGCGACCTGCGTGCTGTCGATCGAGAAATCGACGTAGCCGCGGTCGAGATAGAAATTGTTGAGCTTCTCGAGGTCGCCGGAGAGCTTCTCGCGCGAGTACTGGTCGTCGCGGCGGTACCAGCTCAGCCAGTTGCTCTCGGACGACTCCCAGCTGTCGGTGATCGTCTCCTGGTCGTAGGTTTCGTTGCCGACCAGGTTGATGTGGCGGATCTTCGCCACCTTGCCCTCGTCGACCGCGATCGTCACGTCGACGCGGTTGCGGTCGAGCTGCGAGACGGTCGGGGTGATGGTGACGTTGTACTTGCCGCGGTTGTTGTACTGGCGGGTCAGTTCCTGGGTGACGCGGTCGAGCGCGAGGCGGTCGAAGGTGTCGCCTTCCGACAGGCCGATGTCGGCCAGGCCGCGCTGCAGGTCCTCGGTCTTGATGTCCTTGTTGCCGGTCAGCGTGAGCCGGTTGATCGCCGGGCGCTCGGTCACGGCAACCACCAGGATGTCGCCCTGGCGGCCGACCTGCACGTCCTCGAAGAAGCCGGTGCGATACAGCGCGCGCACCGCCTCGCCGACGCGGACCTGGTCGATGGTGTCGCCACGCTCGATCGGCAGGTAGGTGAACACCGTGCCCGCGCCGATGCGCTGCAGGCCGTCGATGCGGATGTCCGAGACGGTGAACGCGCCGCTGGCCGCCGGTTGCGCGGCAGGTGCCTCCGGCATGGTCTGGGCCCAGGCGGGGGCGGTAAGGGCCGCGGACAGGGCAAGTGCAAGCAGGCGGCGGCTGGGAATTCGCGTCATCTAGAACGTCCGTTGGGGAAGCGCCCGCGGTGGTCACGGGGCGGGATTCGTGCGGTCAGCGTTGCACCAGTTGCAGGATGTCGTTGTAGAACGCCAGCCCCATGAGGCCGGCCAGCAGCACCAGGCCGACCGATTGACCGGCCGCCATCGCACGTTCGCTGACCGGGCTGCCTTTGACCAACTCGATAAGGTAATACAACAGGTGTCCGCCATCCAGCAGCGGGATCGGCAGCAGGTTGATGACCGCGAGGCTCAGCGAGAGCAGCGCGAGGATGGTCAGGTACCACGCAACACCCTGCTGCGCATAGGCATTGGTGGCCCGGGCGATGGTGATCGGGCCGGCCACGGTGTTCTCCACGGCGATGCGGCCGGTGAACGCGCGTCCGATCATTCCGACCAGTTGCCCGGTCAGATGCACGGTTTCGCGCAGCGCAGCGGGCACCGCCTCGAGTGGCCCGTAGCGTTGCAGCGCGTCCTTCGGTGGCACCGCGGCCCGGGTGGATTCGATGCCCAGTGCCCAGAAGTCGCCGCGCGCCTCGTCGTGCACGCGCCGCGGCGCGACCTCCAGGGCAAGCCGCTCGCCGTCGCGCTCGACCTCGATCATCGCCGTGCCGCCGCGTTCGCCCAGCGCCTGCACCAGCGGGCCGATCTGGTCGAACGTGGCCACCGGGTTGCCGTCCAGCGCGGTGACGCGGTCGTCCTCGGCCAGCACGCCCCACGCGGGTGAATCCGGATGCACCCGGCCGATGACCGGCGGCGCCAGCAGGTGCCGGGGCAGCACGCCGACGGCGGGCAGCAGCGCGCGGTCGTCGAGTTCCGGTGCCAGCTTCGACAGCGGCAGGGTGCGTTCGGCTGGGTTGCCATCGGCATCCACCACCGCCACGCGCACGTCGGCGCGGTCGAGCGCCGCCGGCAGCAGCGCCATCTGCACTTCGTTCCAGGTCGGCGTCGCGCGCTCCCCGACCGCTTCGATACGGTCGCCGCGGGCCAGCCCGGCCTCGGCGGCGACGCCCTGGACATGGCCGACCACCGGTGCGTAATCGGGGCGGCCGACCACGAACATCGCCCACAGCAGCGCCACGCACAGCAGCAGGTTGGCGGCGGGCCCGGCGGCAACGATGGCCATGCGCTGGCCGACCGACTTGCGGTTGAACGCCTGCGACACCTCGTCCGCAGCCACCGGCGCCTCGCGCTCGTCGAGCATCTTCACGTAGCCGCCAAGCGGGATCGCGGCGATCGCGTACTCGGTGCCGTCGCGGCCGCGGCGCATCCACAGCGGGCGGCCGAAGCCGACCGAGAAACGCAGCACCCTGACCCCGTTGCGGCGTGCCACCCAGTAGTGGCCGAACTCGTGGAACGTGACCAGCAGGCCCAGGCTCACGATGAGCCACCAGACCGAACCGAGGAAGTCGCTCATTGACGCGGGCTCATGGGGCGGGGCTCATGTCGTTCATGCGCAGGCATGACGGGGCAGGGCCAGGGTGGCGTGGTGGCGCGCCTGCGCGTCCGCCTCGCGTGCGGCCTCCAGCGAGGCGATCTCGACCGGGGGCAACGCCGCGAGCGCGGATTCGACGATGGCGGGAATGCTCAGGAAACCGATGCGGCCCTGAAGGAAGGCTGAAACCGCCACCTCGTTGGCGGCGTTGAGCACCGCCGGTGCCGAGCCGCCGGCATCCAGCGCCTCGCGCGCCAGGCGCAGGCAGGCGAACGTGTCCATGTCGGGCGCCTCGAAGTCCAGCCGGCCGTGGGCGATGAGGTCGAGCGCGGGCACGCCGGACGGGATGCGTTCGGGCCATGCGAAGCCGACCGCGAGCGCGGTGCGCATGTCGGGCAGGCCCAGCTGGGCGATCGTGGAGCCGTCGGTGTATTCCACCAGCGCGTGCACCAGGCTCTGCGGATGCACGACCACGCCGATGCGTCCGTTGCCGAGCCCGAACAGGTGGTGGGCCTCGATCACCTCGAGACCCTTGTTCATCAGCGTCGCCGAATCGACCGAGATCTTGGGGCCCATCGACCACTTCGGATGCGCCACCGCCTGTGCCGGGGTGATCGATGCAAGTGAAGCGCGGTCGCGGCCACGGAACGGCCCGCCCGACGCGGTCAGCACCAGGCGCTGGACGCCGGCACCGACCCGGCCATCGGGCAGGCACTGGAACAGCGCATTGTGTTCGCTGTCGATCGGCAGGATGCAGGCGCCCGACTCGCGTGCCGTGGCCATCACCAGGTCACCGGCCATCACCAGCGATTCCTTGTTGGCCAGCAGTAGCCGCTTGCCGGCGCGTGCCGCGGCAAGCGTCGAATCGAGCCCGGCGGCGCCGACGATCGCCGCGACCACACTGTCACAGGCGTCACCGGCCGCCAGCGCGCACAGCGCCTCGTCGCCCGCGTGTGCCTCTGTCGCGAGGCCGGCCGCGCGCAGGCCGTCGCGCAGCGCGCCGTACAGGGCGGGCTCGCCGATGACCGCGTGCGCCGGATGGTGCTGCACGCATAGCGCGACCAGCGCGTCGACGTTGCGGCCGGCGGCCAGCACGCTGGCCGACAGGCGCTGCGGATGGCGGGCGATGACGTCGAGCGCGGATCCGCCGATGGAACCGGTCGCGCCGAGGACCGCGACGCGCTGCGGCTTCATCGCGTCGCCGTACGCGTGGACGGGGTGCTGCGCACGCTCAGAACCCCAGCCAGATCTGGCCGATGGCGAACACCGGCAGCGCGGCGATGACGCCATCGACGCGGTCGAGCAGGCCGCCGTGGCCGGGGATCAGGTTGCCGGAATCCTTCATGCCGACCTGGCGTTTGAGCAGGCTCTCGAACAGGTCGCCGACCACTGAGAACAGCACCGCGATCAGCGCCACCAGCACCACCGCCCACAGCTGCGTGGCCGGCGTGCCCAGCAGCAGGGCGCCGGCCAGCGCCACGACCAGGCCGGCGAGCAGGCCACCCAGCAGCCCTTCCACGGTCTTGTTGGGGCTGATGCGCGGTGCCAGCTTGTGCCGCCCGAACTTCCTGCCGGCGAAGTAGGCGCCGGAATCGGCGGCCCAGACGATCATCAGTGCCACCAGCAACCAGCCGGCGCCTGCCGGCTCGCCGGCGTGGATCAGCCCGAGCGCGGCCCAGGCCGGAATGATCGCGGCGGTGCCGGCGGCGAGCTTGAGGATGCGCGCGCTGCCGGAGCCGGCCGTGCCGAATTCGAAACGGCGCAGCCAGGCCATCGCCACCAGCCACCAGCCGATGCCCGCCACGCACAGCAGCTTCAGCAGTACCAGCGACCTGCCGGGGTCGTTGGCCGATGCCCAGACCACCGCGACCATCAGCAGCAGGTTGGCCAGCAGCAGTACGCCACGCGCCGTGGTGTCCTCCACTTCGGCCAGCCGGTACCACTCCCACAGTGCGCCCAGGAACAGCACCGCGGCGAGCGCGGCCATCCAGGGGGTGGGAAGCAGCAGGACCGCGGCGATCGCCAGGGGCGCCATCACCAGTGCGGCGAGCACGCGGGTTCGGGTCATGCGTCTAAGGTATCCGTGTCGTGTGGGGCGGTGGGTGCGACCTGGGCGCTGGTGAGCCCGAAGCGCCGCTCGCGGGCGGCGTAGTCGGCCAACGCACGGTCGAGCACGGCCGCATCGAGGTCGGGCCACAGGGTATCGGTGAACCACAGTTCGGTATAGGCCAGCTGCCACAGCAGGAAGTTGCTGATGCGCAGGTCGCCGCCGGTGCGGATGAAGAGATCCGGCGGCGGCAGCTCGGCCAGCGCGACACGCGTACCCAGCAGCTGCTCGTCGATGTCCTCGGGGCGCAGCCGGCCGGCGGCGACGTCGTGCGCCAATGCGCGCGCGGCCGCGGCGATGTCCTGGCGGCCGCCATAGCTCACCGCGATGTTGAGCGCGAGACGCGAATGGCGCCCCGTGCGCGCTTCGGCCGTGGCCATGCGCGCCTGCAGCGGCGGCGCGAAACGGCTGCGTTCGCCGATGAAGCGGATGCGGATGCCGCGGCGGTCGAGCTCGTCGATCTCGCGGTCGAGCGCACCCATGAACAGCTTCATCAGCGCGCCGACTTCGTCCTCGGGCCGCCCCCAGTTCTCGCTGGAGAACGCGAACAGGGTGAGCGCGCCGATGCCACGTTCGACGCACCAGTCGATGCAGAGGTTGACCGCGCGTGCGCCGGCGCGGTGGCCGATCGCACGCGGCCGCCTGCGCCGCGCAGCCCAGCGGCCGTTGCCGTCCATGATGATCGCCAGGTGCCGTGGCACCGCGTCGACATCCCTGGCGCCGGCGACGGCCGGATCACGTGGATCCGGACGCGCGGGCGGGGGCCGGGCGTCAGCCGGCGCTGGTGTGTGTCCGATCACAACCCGCGACTGACCGGTCCTCAGACCGCCATCAGCTCCTGTTCCTTGGCCTTGACCACTTCGTCGACGTCCTTGATCGCCTTGTCGGTGAGCTTCTGGATCTCGTCTTCGCTGCGGCGCTCGTCGTCCTCGGAGATCAGCTTCTCCTTGAGGAGTTCCTTGACCTGCTGGTTGGCATCGCGGCGGATGTTGCGGATCGCGACCTTCGCGTCCTCACCCTCGCTGTGCACGACCTTGGACAGCTCGCGGCGACGCTCCTCGGTCAGGGCCGGCAGGTTCAGGCGGATGGTGGTGCCGGCGGTGTTGGGCGTCAGCCCGAGATCGGAGGCGAGGATCGCCTTCTCGACCGCGGCGACCATCGGCTTTTCCCACGGAGTGATCGTGAGCGAGCGTGCATCGCTCACCGACACGCTGGCCACCTGAGACAGCGGCATGTCGGAGCCGTAGTAGTTGACCTTCAGGTGCTCGACCAGCGCGGTCGAGGCACGGCCGGTACGGACCTTGACCAGCGTGTGGCGGAGCGCCTCGACGCTCTTGGCCATGCGGGTCTGGGTGTCTTTCTTGATATCGTCGAGCATCGCCGGCTCCAGCTGCGGTCGGGAACCGCGGGATTATACGTGCACCGCGCGGTGCGACGCTGCCCGCCGGGCCGGCGTGCGATCAGCGGCCGGTGACCAGGGTGCCGATCGCCTCGCCGCGCAGGATGCGCAGCAGCACGCCCGGCTGGCCCATGTCGAACACCCGCATCGGCAGGCTGCTGTCGCGGGCCAGCGCGAACGCCGCGGTATCCATGACCTCCAGGCCGCGCGAGATCACCTCGTCGTAGCTGAGCTGCTCGAAGCGCACCGCGTCGGCGTGCTTCTTCGGATCCTTGTCGTACACGCCATCGACCTTGGTCGCCTTCAGCAGCAGGTCGGCGCCGATCTCGATCGCGCGCAGCGCGGCGCCGGAATCGGTGGTGAAGAACGGGCTGCCGACACCGGCGGCGAAGATCACCAGACGGCCCTTCTCGAGATGGCGGATCGCGCGGCGGCGGATGTAGTCCTCGCAGACGTCGTTGATCTTGATCGCGCTCATCACCCGCGCCTTGGCGCCGAGCTTCTCCAGCGCGTCCTGCATCGCCAGTGCGTTGATCACGGTGGCGAGCATGCCCATCTGGTCGCCGGTGACGCGGTCCATGCCGCTGGCGGCGAGCCCGGCACCGCGGAAGATGTTGCCGCCGCCGATGACCAGCGCGACTTCGGCGCCGGCGTGCTGGGCCTCGATCACCTCGCGTGCGAGGCGGCCGATGACCTTGGGGTCGATGCCGTAATCCTCGTCGCCCATCAGGGCCTCGCCGGACAGTTTGAGCAGGACGCGGCGATAGGCGAGTGTGGACATGCGGGCCTCGGGGATGGGTAAACCGCCGGGATTCTAGCCGATCGCCCGTTCGCCGCGCCGTCGCGCGCTATGCACAATCCGGCGGGTACGCCGCGCGCGGCTGCATCGCCACCTGGTTGCGGCCTTCGCGCTTGGCCCCGTACAGCGCTTCGTCGGCGGCGGCGAGCATCGCGTGTGCATCGATGAACCGCGCGTCCTCGCCATGGGTTGCAAGGCCCGCCGAGAAGGTGATGTGGATCGGCGTACCGTCGACCGTGGCCAGTGGCATCCCGGCGATGTCGGCGAGGATGCGCTCGAGGATCTGCCTGCCGCGTTCGGCGCCACAGCGGCGCAGCACCACCAGGAACTCCTCGCCGCCGTAACGCGCGAGCAGGTCGCTGGCGCGCAGCATCCGCGTCAGCGTCTGGCTGAATTCACGCAGCACGGTGTCGCCGACGAGATGGCCGTAGCGATCGTTGACCAGCTTGAAGTCGTCGAGGTCGATGAAGGCGATCGACAGCGGCTCGCGGCGGCGCTCGGCCTCCTCGAACGCCTGCTGCAGGACATCCTCGAGCTGGCGGCGGTTGTAGGCGCCGGTCAATGGATCGCGCCGCACCAGGTCGTCGAGCTCACGCGTGCGCGCCTTGAGGCGCGTGGCCTCGCGCACCGCTTCCTGCAGGTCCTCGCGTTCGAGCAGGTGGCGGATCATCGCCAGTTCGCGGCCCTGTTGTTCGATCTCGCGCGCCTGTTCCTCGCGTTCGATGCGCATGTCGAACAGCGCCGACATCTCCGGCGCCAGCGCCGTCAACCGCTCCAGCAGCGTCTCGATATCGATCGGCTCCAGTTCCAGCGCCGTAGCCACCCGGGCGAGCTGCCCACCGGCATGCTCGTCGCCGGACTGCACCCAGACATCGGCGAGCAGGCCCGCGGCCACCACGCAGCCCAGGGTGCGGTCGCCGGTCTCGACGGTCTCGCTGCCGCGGATCATCCTCTGCAGGTACGCCGACAGGCCCCAGCGGCCGGCGAGCCAGGCGCCGACTTCGGTGTGGTCGCCGCCGAGGTGGTCGCGTTCGACCTCCAGCCGCTCGCGCCCCTGCAGTGGCACCTGCGGGAGTTCCGCGTAGCGCTCGGGCATGGCGTGGAGCAGGGCGAGGATGCCGATGTCCTGCAGCAGCGCGCCGAGCATCAGCTCTTCCGGGCGTTCGAGCTGCAGCCGCTCCGCCAGCAGGCGCGCCGCCATCGCCGCGAGCGCGCTGCGCTGCCAGACGCGTTCATGCATGCCGGCCAGTGCATGGTCGGGCTGCAGCGTGCGGGCGACCACGAACCCCAGCGCCAGGCTGAGCGCGGCGTTGAGCCCGAGCAGTGCCAGTGCCTGCGAGAGGGTATCCACGCGCCGGCGATGCGCGCTCGCGTACAGCGGCGAATTTGCGATGCGCAGCAGGCGCGCGCTCAGCGCCGGATCCAGCGCGATCGCCTCGGCAGCCACGGCGAGGTCGGTTGCCGGATCCTCCGCCAGTTCGATCATGCGCAGCGCAACGCCCGGAAGCGTGGGCAGCGTCCGGCAGTGCGAGAGCAGGGAAACCAGTTCGGGGTGCATGGCGGCGATCGGTATGCGTCGACGGCCTTATCGGCGCGTGCCGGCGAACCTTTAGCGCGCAGGTGATGGGCGTCACGCCAGTGGACGGCGGTTGTTCATGCAGACGGGTGCATGCCAGGGCCGACGCAGGCCTGCCATATCCTGCGGGCGTCCCTTGAGAAGACGCGCCTGTGGTGCCACGGAGTCCGGGCACACGGCGGAAGCTTGCAACCCCCGACTTCCGCCATGGCCAGGTGCGAACCAAAGAAAAAGCCGCGGAGGTCCGCGGCTTTTTCCGGTACAGCGCGAAGCGTGACGCGTCAGGCCAGGCCGGCCTGCTTCATCACTTCGGCGGCGTAGTCCTCAACCACCTTCTCGATGCCTTCGCCCACGGCCAGGCGCTGGAAGCCGACGACTTCGGCGCCGGCGGCCTTGAGCACCTGCTCGACGGTCTTGTCGGTGTCGAGCACGTACGGCTGGCCCGCCAGGGTCACCTCGTTGACGATCTTGGCGATCTTGCCGCTGATGATCTTCTCGAGGATCTCGGCCGGCTTGGCCTTGTCCTTCTCGGACATCTTCGCCAGCTCGATTTCCTTTTCCTTGGCGACGAAGTCGGCCGGCACGTCGGCGGCGTTGTTGTACGGCGGGTTCATCGCGGCCACGTGCATCGCCAGGCCGCGGGCGAGGTCGGCGTCACCGCCCTTGACCTCGACCAGCACGCCGATGCGGCCACCGTGCACGTAGGCGGCGATGTTGTTGCCGCTGTCCACGCGCGCCATGCGGCGCACCTGCACGTTCTCGCCGACCTTGGCGATCAGCGCGGCGCGGGCTTCCTCGACGGTCTCGCCGGAGGCGAGCTTCGCGGCCTTGAGCGACTCGACATCGGTGCCGTCGATCGCCAGCGCGGCAGCGGCCACGGCGTCGGTGAAGGCGAGGAAGTTCTCGTCCTTGGCCACGAAATCGGTCTCGGAGTTGACCTCGACCAGCACGGCACGGCCGTCCGCCTGGGCGGTGGCCACGCGGCCTTCCGCGGCAACGCGGCTGGCCTTCTTGTCGGCCTTGGCCAGGCCGGACTTGCGCAGCGCCTCGGCGGCTGCGTCGACGTCGCCATTGGCTTCGGTGAGTGCCTTCTTGCACTCCATCATGCCGGCGCCGGTGCGCTCGCGCAGTTCCTTGACCAGGCTTGCGGTGATTTCCATCGGATACCTCGGAGATAGCGGAATGGGGTCGCGGGACGGAACAGCCGTCCCGGTACGGCGCGGCCCGAAGGCCGCGTCGCGGGCCGCCGCGGGTGGCGGCGGCGTGCCTGGGCAGCCTTACTCGGCAGCCGGAGCCGGAGCCGGAGCGGCCGCTTCTTCGGCCTCGTCGGCCTTCTTGCCCTTGCGCGCGCCCGGCTTGCGGCCACGGCCTTCGCCACCCTCGGCGAACTCTTCCTCGCGCACGCTGGCGGCGGACGGTGCGGCGGCCTTGCCCTCGAGCACGGCGTCGGCGGCGGCGCTGGCGTACAGCTGCACGGCGCGGATGGCGTCGTCATTGCCCGGGATGGCGTAGTCGACCAGCTCCGGGTTGTAGTTGGTGTCGACCACCGCGATCACCGGGATGCCGAGCTTCTTGGCTTCCTTGATCGCGATGTCCTCATGGCCGATGTCGACCACGAACAGCGCGTCGGGCAGGCGCGCCATGTCCTTGATGCCGCCCAGCGAGGCCAGCAGCTTCTCGCGCTCGCGACGCAGGCCCAGCACTTCGTGCTTGACCAGCTTCTCGAAGGTGCCGTCGGTCTCGGCGGCTTCCAGCTCCTTCAGGCGCGACACCGACTTCTTCACGGTGGCGAAGTTGGTCAGCGTGCCGCCCAGCCAGCGCTGGGTCATGTACGGCATGCCGCAACGCTCGGCCTCTTCCCTGATCGCGTCGCGCGCGCTGCGCTTGGTGCCGACGAACAGGATGATGCCGCGCTTCTGCGCGATGCCCGAGATGAAGTTCATCGCGTCGTTGAACAGCGGAACCGTCTTCTCGAGGTTGATGATGTGGATCTTGCCGCGGGCGCCGAAGATGTACTGCGACATCTTGGGGTTCCAGTAGCGGGTCTGGTGGCCGAAGTGGACGCCGGCCTCCAGCATCTGGCGCATGGTGATCTGGGGCATTGCGGGTGACTCCAGTGATGGAACCGCCGCCCGGGCATGTGGTGGGCGGGCGCAGGGCAGGGCCGAGCGCGATGGTTCCGGGGTTGGTCCTCCCCGCCGCCTCCGTGGCCGACGACATGCGGACCGGGGCCTGGGCTCCGGCGGCACGCGCACCCCGGCACGGGGGGTTGCAGCGGGTGTGTATTTGCCGGTGACGTCCGGCATCGACGGACCGGCCCGGGCGGGCAGGTCAGCCGGCGATCATACGCCCCGGGTCGGGGGCGGGCAAGTTGCGGGTGGTCGCCGACCGCACGCGGCACCCGTGGCGGGGAGCCGCCGCCCGGGAGGCAGCGCGCCGCGCGATCGGGGATAATGCCGTGATGGCCATCAACCTGAAGACTCCCCAAGACATCGAGAAGATGCGCGAGGCCGGCCGCCTGGCCGCCGAGGTGCTGCATATGGTCGCCCCGTACGTGAAGCCGGGCGTGACCACCGAGGAACTCGACCGCATCTGCCACGACCATATCGTCCAGGTGCAGGGCGCGGTGCCGGCGAACGTCGGCTACCGCGGCTACCCGCGTGCCACCTGCATCTCCGCCAACAACGTCATCTGCCACGGCATTCCGGGCGACAAGGTCCTCAAGGACGGCGACATCATCAATATCGACGTCACGGTCATCAAGGACGGCTGGCACGGCGACACCAGCCGCATGTACTACGTCGGTACGCCATCGGTGATGGCGCGCCGCCTGGTCGAGGTGACCCGCCAGGCGCTGTTCGAGGGCATCCGTGCGGTGCGTCCGGGCGCCACGCTCGGCGATGTCGGCCACGCCATCCAGACCTGTGCGGAGTCCGAGCGCTTCAGCGTGGTGCGCGAGTACTGCGGGCACGGCATCGGCAAGGTCTACCACGACGAGCCGCAGGTGCTGCACTACGGCCGCCCGGGCGAGGGCCTGGTGCTGGAGGAAGGCATGACCTTCACCATCGAACCGATGATCAACGAGGGCGCGCGCCATACCCGCGTGCTGCCGGATGGCTGGACCGTGGTAACAAAGGACCGCAAGCTCTCGGCGCAGTGGGAACACACCGTCGCCGTGACCGCTGACGGGTTCGACATCCTGACCCGCCTGCCGGGCGACGACAACGACGCGTTCCTGTAGGCGTCGATACCGATGCACACCGTCGGGCCACGCTGCCGCTCCCGCCATCGGCTGCCGCAATACGCGGCGCCAGTGGCGATCCGGCGGCGCTGACGATGGCCACCATGCCGCCGCCCCCCGGAGCGGAGCGCGAGTCCACGAGTGATGCGGCGTGGGCTGCCGAGGCCCGCGCCGCGCTCGCCGACCACGATGCCCAGCTCGCCGCGCGCTTCGACGACGGCGAGGACGTCGACCGCCTGCTTGCCGCCCGCGCCACCGCGGTCGACGGCTGGGTGCGCCAGGCATGGGCGCGCTGCGTGCCTGCGGATGCGCCGCTGGCGCTGTTCGCGGTCGGCGGCTACGGCCGCGGCGAGCTGTTCCCGCATTCCGACATCGACGTGCTGGCGCTCGCCGGCGAGGGCGCCGGGGCGCCGCATGCCGACGCCCTTGGCCGGCTGTTCGCGCTGCTCTGGGATGCCGGCCTGAAGGTGGGCCACGCGGTGCGTACCGCGGGCGAATGCACCTGCGAGGCCGACGCCGACCTGACCGTGCAGACCAACCTCCAGGATGCGCGCCCGTTGCTGGCCAGCCAGCAGGACGTGCGCACGCTGGCACAGGCCATCGCCCCCGAGCGCACCGGCTGGACCGCGCAGCGCTACTTCGACGGCAAGCGCGAGGAGCAGGCCCGTCGCCACGCGCGCTTCGGCGACACCGCCGACAACCTCGAGCCGAACCTCAAGGACGGTCCGGGCGGCCTGCGCGACATCCAGACCCTGCGCTGGATGGCGCGCGCGGTGTTCGGCGTGCACGGCTTCGAGCAGCTGATCGCGCTCGGCCAGCTCGGCGTCGACGAACTGGCCACCCTGGAGCGCGAACGCCAGGCGCTGTCGCGGTTGCGCTTCGGCCTGCACCTGGTGGCCGGCAAGGCCGAGGAGCGCCTGCGCTTCGACCACCAGAAGGCGCTCGCCGCCCGGCTCGACCACGTCGGGGAAGCCGACAACGCACTGGTCGAGCAGATGATGCAGGGCTTCTACCGCAGTGCCGCGGTGGTGCTGCGCATCAACGATCGCCTGCTGCAGCGCTTCGAGGAACATATCGAGGGCGAGGGCGAGCTGGTGGTGCTGGATGCGGCCTTCGTGTCGCGCCGCGGCTATCTTGCCGCGCGCGACGAGGTGTGGCCGCGCGCGGATATCGGTGCCGTGTTCGACCTGTTCGCCGCCTGGGCGGCGCAACCCGATCTGCGCGGACTGCACTCGCAGACCGCGCGCGCACTGGCCGAGTCCCTGCATGCATTGCCGTCGTGGCGCGACGCCACGGCCGCAGAACGCCTGCGTTTCCTGGAGTTGCTGCGCGGGCCGGTGCCGGTGCGCACGCTCGAGCGCATGGCGCGCCTGGGCGTGCTCGGCACCTGGATCCCCGAGTTCGCGCGGGTGACCGGGCGCATGCAGTTCGACCTGTTCCACGTCTACACCGTGGACCAGCACACGCTGGCGGTGCTGCGCAACATCGCGAGTTTCGCCGACGAGGCCGAGGACGCGCGCTTTTCCGGCGCACACGGGGTCTGGCCGGCGCTGCGCAAGCCCGAGCTGCTGCTGCTGGCCGGGCTGTTCCACGACATTGCCAAGGGCCGTGGCGGCGACCATTCCGAACTGGGCGCCGTGGATGCGCGCGAATTCTGCGAGGGCCACGGCCTGGCGGATGCCGACACCGCGCTGGTCGAGTGGCTGGTGCGCCAGCACCTGCTGATGTCGACAGTGGCGCAGAAGCACGACATCTCCGACCCGGTGGTGATCCACCGCTTCGCCAGCGAGGTCGCCGACCGCGAGCGGCTGGACTATCTGTACCTGCTGACCTGCGCGGATATCGCCGGCACCTCGCCGCGCCTGTGGAACGCCTGGAAGGACCGCCTGCTGACCGACCTGCGCACCGCCACCCGGCTGGCACTGCGGCGCGGGCTGGAGAATCCGGTCGCGGCCGCGCAGCGCACCGCGGAAACCCGCGACCAGGCGCGCGGGTTGCTGGCCGCACGCGGCGTGGACGATGCCGATGCGCTGTTTGCACGGATGCCGGAAGAGGCCTTCCTGCGCGGTCGTGCCGACCAGGTCGCCTGGCAGGCGCTGTCGCTGCGCGCCGCTGCTGCCGGTGACACCGTCGTGCGCGTGCGCAGGCTGGCCGAGGGCGTGCCTGCACTCGAGGTGTTCGTGCACTCGCCCGATCGCGATGGCCTGTTCACCGCGATCGCGATCACCCTCGACCGCAGCGGCCTGGCAATCCAGCAGGCGCGTGCGCTGGACGGCCCGGCCGGCACGATCTTCGACGTGTTCCACGTACTGCCGTCCGATCCGCGCCATATGCCCGACCCGCAGGCGATCGAGCGCAAGCTCGCCAGCGTGCTTGCCGGCTCGCTCGACGTGCATCCGGCGCGCCGCACCCAGCCGCGCCATCTGCGGCATTTCCGCGTGGTGCCGCAGATCGGCTTCGACGACAGCGCCGACGGCCGCCACACCATCTTCAGCCTGGTGGCCACCGACCGCCCGGGCCTGCTCGCCGATGTCGCCCATGTGCTGCGCAGCCAGCGCATGCGGGTGCACGATGCCCGCATCGCCACCTTCGGCGAGCGCGTCGAGGACGTGTTCCGGCTGAGCGACCGCCACAACCAGCCACTCGACGGGCCCGCGCGCGATGCACTGCGCGAGGCGCTGCTCGCGACCCTGGATGCCGGCTGAGCAATCGCCGGCGTCTTCACCGCACTACGTACGGATCCCCCGATGACCCTGCCCACGTTCAACACCGACCCCGCCGCCGTGACGGTCCTGCACACCACCATCGACAGCGCGTTCGACCGCCGCGGCACGCTGACCCCCGAGGAGATGGACGGCGCCGTGCGTCCGGCCGTCGAGCAGACCATGGTCGGGCTGGAAAGCGGCGAGCTGCGCGTGGCAGAGCCCGACGGCCGCGGCGGCTGGCAGGTCAACGAGTGGGTGAAGAAGGCGGTGCTGCTGTATTTCCGCATCAACGAGATGGCCATGGTGGAGGCCGACCCCGCGCCGTACTGGGACAAGGTGGAGGCACGGTTCGCCGATTACGACGAGACCATGTTCCGCGAAGCCGGTGTGCGGGTGGTGCCCGGGGCCTATGTGCGGCGCGGCAGCCATGTCGCACGCGACGTGGTGCTGATGCCGAGCTTCGTCAACATCGGCGCGTACGTGGGCGAGGGCACGATGGTCGACACCTGGGCCACGGTGGGGTCCTGCGCGCAGGTCGGCAGGCACTGCCACATCTCCGGCGGCGCCGGCATCGGCGGCGTGCTGGAGCCGTTGCAGGCGGCGCCGACCATCATCGAGGACCACTGCTTCATCGGGGCGCGCTCGGAGGTGGTGGAGGGCGTCGTGGTCGGCCACCACAGCGTGATCGGCATGGGCGTGTTCCTCGGCCAGTCGACGCGCATCTACAACCGCGCCACCCGCGAGGTGAGCTACGGCTACGTGCCGCCGGGCAGCGTGGTGGTGGCGGGTTCGCTGCCGGCAGAGGACGGCAGTCATTCGCTGTACTGCGCGGTGATCGTCAAGCAGGTCGACGAGCGCACCCGCGCCAAGACCAGCGTCAACGACCTGCTGCGCGGACTGGCGGGCTGAGCATGGCGACCACGCTGTATGGCCTGAAGAACTGCGACACCTGCAAAAAGGCACGCAAGTGGCTGGATCGCTTCGGCGTTGCCCATGGGTTCGTCGATTACCGCGACACCCCGCAGCCGCCCGACGTGCTGGCCGGCTGGGCGCAACAGGCCGGTGGCTGGGACGCGCTGGTCAACCGCTCGTCCACCACCTGGCGCACGCTGCCTGCCAACCGCAAGGCGCCCGGCAGCGACGCCGAATGGAAGCTGCTGCTGCGTGAATATCCGCAGCTGATCCGACGGCCGGTGGTGGTCACCGATGACGGCGTGGTCACCCAGGGCTTTACCGACAACGGCTTCAAGAAACGCTTCGGCGTGGGCTGAGCGACCCGCGATGTCCGACGTCCTCGACCTCACCTGCGGACTGATCGCGCGTCCCTCGGTGACACCGGATGACGCCGGTTGCCAGAGCATGCTTGCCGATCGTCTGGCCCGCGCAGGCTTTGCCTGCGAGCACCTGCGCTTCGGTGCCGTCGACAACCTCTGGGCCACCCATGGCAGCGGTGGGCCGGTGCTGGTGCTGCTGGGCCATACCGACGTGGTGCCGCCCGGCCCGCGCGAGGCGTGGACCAGCGATCCGTTCGTGCCGGAGATCCGCGATGGCGTGCTGTACGGGCGCGGGGCCGCCGACATGAAGAGTGGCGTGGCCGCCTTCGTGGTGGCCGCCGAGCGTTTCGTCGCAGCACACCCCGATCACCCCGGGACGCTGGCCCTGCTGCTGACCTCCGACGAGGAAGGCGACGCCATCGACGGCGTACGCCGGGTGGCCGAACACTTCCGCCAGCGTGGCCAGCGCATCGACTGGTGCATCACCGGCGAACCGTCGTCCACGATGGTGCTCGGCGACCTGCTGCGGGTCGGTCGCCGCGGGTCGCTGTCGGCGACGCTCACCGTGCGCGGCGTGCAGGGGCACGTGGCCTATCCGCAGCTGGCGCGCAATCCCGTGCACGAGGCGATGCCGCTGCTGGCCGAACTCACCGCGCGTACGTGGGATGACGGCTACGAGAGCTTTCCGCCGACCAGCCTGCAGGTCAGCAACATCCATGCCGGCACCGGGGCGACCAACGTGGTGCCGGGCACGCTCGAGGTGCAGTTCAACCTGCGCTACAACCCGCACTGGACCGCCGACCGGCTGATCGAGGCCATCGAGGCGATGTGCCTGCGCCACGGGCTGGACCACGCGCTGTCCTGGCACCGCAGCGGCGAACCCTTCCATACCCCGGAGGGTCCCCTGCGCGCGGCCGCGCGCGAGGTGCTGGCGGCATTCGCCGGCGCGGCGCCGGAGGAGAGCACCGGCGGCGGCACTTCGGATGCGCGCTTCATTGCGCCGCTTGGCGCGCAGTGCATCGAGGTAGGCCCGGTCAACGCCAGCATCCACAAGGTCGACGAGCACGTGCGGGTGGCGGATCTCGAAGCGCTGCCGGGGCTGTACCTCGCGATCATCGAGCGGCTGCTGGCGGCCAACGCTGGCGTTTGAGGAGGTGGACGGTTGCCGTTGAAACCGTTGCGGCGCGCACCCGTGCGCTGTAGCGTCGGCCCATGTCCCGCCATGGCCACAACCGCAATCCCAACGGCAACGTCGCGCGCGCGAACAATCGCACGTGGCCGACGCGGGATCGTGGACCGGCGTAGCAGGACAGGCCCCGCCAGGACGCCGGAACCCGCATCGGCCGATGCGGGTTTTTTTATGGCCGCGATACCGATGGCCTGCGGTCCCGGCGGATTGCGTTGCTTCCAACCTGAGGCGGGGGACTTCCATATGTGTTCGATCTTCGGCGTGTTCGACCTGCAACCCGGCGACGACCTCGCCAGCCTGCGCCGGGAGGCCCTGGAGTGTTCCCTGCGGCAGCGCCATCGCGGCCCGGACTGGAGCGGCGTGCACGTCGACGCCGGTGCGATCCTGGTCCACGAGCGGCTGGCCATCGTCGATCCGGCCGGCGGCGCGCAGCCGCTGCGGTCGGAGGACGGCGCGCTGGTGCTCGCGGTCAATGGCGAGATCTACAACCACCAGGCGCTGCGGACGGACCTGGGCGACCGCTACGCCTTCCAGAGCGGTTCCGATTGCGAGGTCATCAACGCCCTGTATCGCGAGGAGGCGCCGGAGGTGTTCCTCGAGCGCCTCAACGGCATCTTCGCGTTCGCGCTGTGGGACCGTGCCGCCAGCCGCGTGCTGATCGCGCGTGACCCGATGGGCGTGGTGCCGCTGTACTGGGGCCACGACCGCGAGGGACGCCTGCGCGTGGCCTCCGAGATGAAGGCGCTTGCCGGCAGCTGCGCCGACGTCGCCCAGTTCCCGCCCGGGCACTGCTACGACAGCGCCACCGGCGCGCTGACCCGCTACTACCGGCCGGGCTGGCGCGACTACGCCGCCGTCGAGGGGGAGCCGGTGTCGCTGACCGGGCTGCGGGAGGCCTTCGAGGCCGCCGTGCACCGCCAGCTGATGACCGACGTGCCGTACGGCGTGTTGCTGTCGGGTGGGCTGGATTCGTCGCTGGTCGCCGCCGTCGCCGCGCGCTACGCACGCCATCGCATCGAGGATGGCGACCGCAGCGAAGCCTGGTGGCCGCGCCTGCATTCGTTCGCGATCGGGCTGAAAGGGTCGCCGGACCTTGCCGCGGCCGAGGTTGCCGCCAGGGCGCTGGGCACCGTGCACCACGGATTCGAATACAGCTTCGAGGAAGGCCTGGATGCCCTGCCGGAGGTGATCCGCCATATCGAGACCTACGACGTCACCACCATCCGCGCCTCCACCCCGATGTTCCTGCTGGCACGGCGGATCAAGGCGATGGGGGTGAAGATGGTGCTGTCGGGCGAGGGCAGCGACGAGGTGTTCGGCGGTTACCTGTATTTCCACAAGGCACCGGATGCGCGCGAGTTCCACGACGAGCTGGTGCGCAAGCTCGATGGACTGCACAACTACGACTGCCTGCGTGCCAACAAGTCGATGATGGCCTGGGGCGTCGAGCCGCGCGTGCCCTTCCTCGACCGTGAATTCCTCGATGTCGCGATGCGCATCGATGCGCGCCACAAGATGGTCGAGAAGGGGTCCTCGGGCCCGCAACGGATGGAGAAGGGCGTGCTGCGCCAGGCCTTCGAGGGCTGGCTGCCCGACGAGATCCTCTGGCGGCAGAAAGAGCAGTTCAGCGATGGCGTCGGCTATGGCTGGATCGACGGTCTCAAGGCCTGTGCCGGCACCCGGGTCAGCGACCGCGAACTCGCCGCCGCGGCGCGGCGCTTCCCGCACAACCCGCCGCAGACGAAGGAGGCGTACTGGTATCGCTGCCTGTTCGAGCAGCAGTTTCCCGGCGCCGCGGCGGCGGAAACGGTGCCCGGCGGCAAGTCCATCGCGTGTTCGTCGCCGGCGGCGATTGCATGGGACGCGTCGTTCGCCAATGCCGCCGATCCCTCCGGTCGCGCGGTTGCGGGCGTGCACAACGATGCGGTCGTGGTTGATCCGCAGCCGTCGCCGGTGATCGCGGCCTGACGCTGGCATGGGCCGGAGAACCCGGCCCATGCAGTGTGGCAGCACCGCCGTGCGCGATGGCCTTCCCGCGGGCGGCTGGTGGCGGCCGGGGCCGCTCCTGTCAGGCGCCACCATCGACCCGCGTACGGACGGTCGCCGACGACCGCGCAGTAAACTTGCCCGTCTGTCCGACTGGCAACGAGCACACCGTGATCATCCAACCCAAGGTCCGCGGCTTCATCTGCACCACCACCCACCCGACCGGCTGCGCGCTCAACGTGCGCGACCAGATCGCGGCGACGAAGGCACAGGGGGTGCGCAGTGACGGGCCGAAGAAGGTGCTGGTGATCGGTGCCTCCAGCGGCTACGGGCTGGCCGCACGCATCAGCGCCGCGTTCGGCTTCGGCGCGGACACACTGGGCGTGTTCTTCGAGAAGCCGGGTAGCGAGAAGAAGCCCGGTACCGCCGGCTGGTACAACGCCGCCGCGTTCGACCGCGAAGCCAAAGCGGCGGGCCTGTACAGCCGCTCGATCAACGGCGATGCGTTCTCCGATGCCGCACGCGAGAAGGTGATCGAGCTGATCCGCGACGAAATGGGTGGGCAGGTGGACCTGGTGGTCTATTCGCTGGCATCGCCTGTGCGCAAGCTGCCCGACACCGGCGAGGTCAAGCGTTCGGCGCTCAAGCCGATCGGCGAGGCCTACACCTCGACCGCCATCGATACCAACAGGGACCAGGTCATCGAGGCCACGATCGAGCCGGCCAGCGAGCAGGAGATCGAGGACACCATCGCGGTGATGGGCGGCCAGGACTGGCAGCTGTGGATCGACGCGCTGGAGGCCGCTGGCGTGCTCGCCGATGGCGCCAGGACGGTGGCCTTCAGCTATATCGGCACCGAGATCACCTGGCCGATCTACTGGCATGGCGCGCTGGGCCGCGCCAAGGTCGACCTCGATGCCACCGCGCGGCGGCTTGATGCAAGGCTCGCCGCGAACGGCGGCAGCGCGAACGTCGCGGTGCTGAAGTCGGTGGTCACCCAGGCCAGCGCGGCGATCCCGGTGCTGCCGCTGTACATCGCCATCGTGTTCAAGGTGATGAAGGAAAAGGGCCTGCACGAAGGCACCATCGAACAGCTCGACCGCCTGTTCCGCGAGCGCATGTACCGCGCCGACGGCACTGTCGGTGAAGTCGACGACGAAGGGCGTTTCCGCCTCGACGACTGGGAACTGCGCGACGACGTGCAGGCGCAATGCCAGGCCGTGTGGCCGCAGGTGCGCACGGAGAACCTGTTCGAGCTGACCGACTACGCCAGCTACAAGCACGAGTTCCTGAAGTTGTTCGGCTTCGAGCGCGACGACGTCGACTACGACGCCGAGGTGGATCCGGTGGCCGATTTCGACGTGATCGAACTCTGACGGGCAGACAGGCCGATGGCGGGGTGCACAAAAGGCGGATGACGGGATACGCGGACGCAGCCGTCCGCGTTTACCCCACGCCTTGCCGGCACCTCCCGGCGCGAATGAAACGATTCATTCCGGCGACTGTTCTGTTTTTGGCGGCAAACGCCCATAACCTTCTCTCATCCATCCACTGATGAGCAGATGCCCATGTCCCAGACCTTTCTCGATGCCATCCGCCGCCGCCGCAGCCAGTACGCGCTGGGCCCCGAGCTTCCGCTGTCGCGTGACGAGACCACTGCGCTGATCCAGGAAGCGGTCCGCCTGGCGCCGTCCTCTTTCAACTCGCAGAGCTCGCGCGCGGTGATCCTCCATGGCGACGAGAGCAAGCGCTTCTGGGAGATCGTTCGCGAGGCGCTGCGCGGGATCGTGCCGGCCAAGGCGTTCGCCGCCACCGGGCAGAAGATCGACAGCTTCGCCGCCGGCGCCGGCACCGTGCTGTTCTACGAGGACCAGGACGTGGTGAAGGCGCTGCAGGAACAGTTCCCGCTGTATGCCGACAACTTCCCGGTGTGGTCCGAACATTCCACCGGTATCGCCCAGTTCGCGGTCTGGACCGCGCTGGCCAATGCCGGGATCGGCGCCAGCCTGCAGCACTACAACCCGCTGCCCGACGAGGCCGCGGCAAAGGCCTGGAACCTGCCGGCGAGCTGGAAGCTGCGCGCGCAGATGCCGTTCGGCGCCAACGCAGGCCCGATCGGCGAGAAGACCTTTATCGACGACAGCACGCGTTTCCGCGTCTTCGGCTGAGCGGCGGCTGGCGCTGACGGGATCGCCTATCGGCGAAGCGGCTGCCGGGTCGAAAGCGTGGCCCCGGCGGCAGGCATCGCACGAAAGCGCTCCCAGCGGTTACGCGTTTCGTTTGGGAGCGGCCTGGCCTCGATTGCGCCCTTGACCCAAAGGGATGTGCACTGCCTGGTGTGACCGAGGTCGCGCCGCCGGTCGGGCGGATCGACGTCAGTCGCCCGCGGCGCTCGCCGGCGACAGCAGGAGCTGGTGGCGGGTTTCTCCGGGCAGGAACGGCGAGGCGCGGCCACGGGCCCAGTCGTCGTGGCCAGCGCCCCAGAACGGCGACAGCGGATGGCCGCTCTGGCCGCCGGGCATGTGGGCGATGCCATCGGCCTCGTGCCCCGGGGCCACCACCATCCGCTGCGAGGCGCCGAAACCCGGCCCCTGCACGCGCGGCATCATGCTGTCGCCCGGCAGTGGCTCGGCCGGCATGCACAGCAGACGACGACCGATGAGCGGAATCGCACCCGCCAGCGGATGGCAGATCGAGGCGGTGTTGCGTTCGCCCCAGGTCCGCGCCGCCAGAGGGTCGGTTTGGCCGAGCTCGTCGCGCACCTGGGCTGCCGCATCCTCGAGCAGCGCGGTCCAGCCATCGCGGGCGTCGTCGCAGACGGCGTCGCCGGGTGCGCGCGTCGCGCAGCTGTAGCGGCGCGGCAGCAGATGCGCAGGACGTGCGCCCAGCAATGGCCATGCCACGCCTTCGAGGTGCGGCAACGACGGCAGCGCGAAGTCGGTACCCAGAGTTGCCAGCGCGGGCGAGGCCAGGCCGTCGGCGATCCGCGCATGCACCGCCAGGCGCCAGGCCCGCACGATGCGGTAACTCGCCGAATCGACATCGGCGTGGCCGCTCCAGTCAGCGGATGCCGCCGCAAGCGCGCGCAGCGCGGGCGCGTTGTGGTCGTCGCTGCCGGCGGTCGCGTCGTTGCCAGCGAACGTGCGCAGCAGTTCCCACCAGCGCGTCATCAGCAGCGCGCGATCGTCGAGCTGGATGTCCAGCAGCTCGCGCTCGTCGAACCGTTCGCCTGCGGCCAGGGCGTCACGGATCTGCCTCGCGCGTGCGCCGAGGGTGGCGCCGCCGTCGCCGATGCGCTGGAACCCGGCCCCATCGAGGATACGGTTGTTGGCTGTCCACAACCGGTCCGCCGTGGGCGAGCGCAGCAGCGGGGATGCGTTGGTGGCGATCGGCCAGGGCTCGCAGGTCGTGCCATCGCCATCGCCATCGCCACCGGGCGCGGTGGAAATCCGCGCGCCGTCGCAACCCGGCGCGCGCTGTGGCAGCGGGCCGAGCAGCCGCCAGGCGATCGCGCCATGGCGGTCGCCGGCGACGAGGTTCTGCGTGGGCGTGGCGGTGCGGTTGGCGATCTGCAGCAGATGGTCGAGGTTGCGTGCGCGCACGAATCCGGCGAGCCCGAAGTCCAGTGAGCCGGGCAGGTGTGCCACCCAGCGCAGCGCCAGCGCGCTGCCGTCGGCCTCGCGATGCAGGATCGGGCCCCATGCGGTTTCGTCCACCGCCACGGTGACGGGTTTGCCGCCAGCCACCGCGATCCGTTCCTCATGGCGTTCGTAGCCGGTGCAACCCGCCGTGGTCGCCGGCCCGGGCGCGGCGCACGGCCGTACCCGCTGCCAGTCGAGGTAGTCGCCGTAGCTGTTGGTGAAACCCCAGGCCACGTGGCCGGTGCTGCCCACGATCACCGCGGGCAGGCCGGGCAGGGTGAAGCCGGTGACATCGACCTGCCCGCCGGGTGCGGTGGCGTCGGGATAGCGCAGGCGCACGCGGAACCAGATGTTCGGCGCGCGCAGGCCGAGGTGCATGTCGTCGGCCACCAGTGCACGGCCGTCGTCGGTGAGTCGGCCGGAAACCGCGAAATTGTTGCTGCCGGGCAGGAGGTCGGTCTCCGCAGGCACGCCGCCAATGAATCTCTCCGGCATCACGGCAGAGAGGGCGAGCCACCGCGGAGCGGACGGTGGAGTGAGGGCAGGCATTTCGGACGCAAGGCGCGCACCCCCGCTCCTGTCGCCCGTCCCCGGCACCGATCCGATCAGCTGCTGGGCCGGCGCCACCGGCGTATCCGCTGCCGGCGTGGGCAGCGTCCGCAGGTCGAGGACGGCGGCATCGGGCAGCGTTGCGTCGCCCCAGACCTCGCCGGACAACGGCGCATCCCAGCTGCTGCCGGCGTGGGTGAGCAGGGTGTAGAGCGGTGGCGGCAGGTGTTCGCGCAGGCGCGCCAGCGCCAGCTCGCGCGTGTTGGCCGCGTCCTGCAGGTCGAAGTACATCGCATAGCCCGCCAGCACCGTGTCCGACGTGGTCCACGGTTGCGGTCGCTGGCGCAGCAGCAGGTAGGGCCACGGGCGTACGCGCAAGGCGTCGCGGCCTGCGTTGACGCCATCCACATAGGCCTGCAGCGACGCCTCGCGGCCGGCGACGATGTCCGGCAGCCGCGCCTCCACGCGTGCGCGCATGCGATGCATGCGGTTGGCGCGGTCCACGTCGAGGGCGCGGGCGCCGAACAGCGCCGACAGTTCGCCCGCCGGCACCCGACGCATCAGGTCCATCTCGAAATAGCGCTCCTGCGCGTGCACCCAGCCCAGCACGCGCATCGCATCGGCCTCGCTGCCGGCCTCGATGGTCACCACGCCGAGCGCGTCGCGGCTGACCGCCACCGGGGCACCCAGGCCGGCAAGGTCGGAATCCCCGTCCAGCCGCGGCACGCTGCCGCGCAACAGCAGCCACGCGGCCAGGGCCGCCAGCAACGCGATGGCAATCAGCAACAGCAGGCCCGCGCGAAGCGGGCGCCGGATTCCAGGCCGCATGGTCCATCCCCCTTGTCGAAGGTCCGATTCTAGGAGGGCGCGGCGTGGAAGCAGCGGCGGACCTTGCCGGACCCTGCCGACACGCGAATGCGACTCGGACGGATTCTCATCCGATCGCATGCGCGCACAAGCCGGCATACTCCGGCCGTCCAGCTGTCCGTCGAGAGGTCGCGTCATGAAGGGTCACCCCGAAGTCATCGAATACCTGAAGGAGCTGCTGCGCGGCGAGCTGGCGGCGCGCGACCAGTACTTCCTGCATTCGCGCCGCTACGAGGACCTCGGCCTGCATCGCCTCTACGAGCGCATCAACCACGAGATGGAGGAGGAGACCCAGCACGCCGATGCGCTGCTGCGGCGGATCCTGTTCCTCGAGGGCGATCCCGACATGCGCCCGCACGCGTTCGAACCCGGGCGCACGGTGGAGGAGATGCTGCAGCGCGACCTCGACCTCGAGTACAAGGTGCGCGGCGATCTCGCCCGCGGCATCGCGCTGTGCGAGCAGCACCAGGACTACGTGAGCCGGGAAGTGCTGGTCACCCAGCTCGCCGACACCGAGGAAGACCATACCTACTGGCTGGAACAGCAGCTGCGCCTGATCAGGATGATCGGCCTGGAAAATTACCAGCAGAGCAGGATGGGCGAGGCCGGCGGCACGGACGCCGGCACGCACTAGGGGCAACCGCCGCGTGCCATTCCCACGCGGCCCTCATCCCTTCCTTCGGGACACCGGCCTTCGAGACACCGGATTCGCGCCCGTGCGACGCAACCCACCGCGTCGCCACGCGCTGCGTTACTCGACTGCGAGCGCCTCCACCTTCTGCCAACCGCGCGGCAACAGTCCGCCACGACTCGCCCGCACCCCGATGTAGCTGTCCAGGTCCTTCCACGACAGCGACATCGTGCGCGCGCCGGACTTCACCTGCAGTGTCTGCCCGGCGCCGAGCACCGCCACCGCGACCACCCGCTCCGTGCCCCGCTTGGCCTTGGGGATCTCGATGATCTTGTTGCCCTTGCCGCGCTCGAGTTCCGGCAGTTCGCTGACCGGAAACGCCAGCAGGTGCCCGGCGCTGGTCACCGCGACGATGCGGTCGTCGGCGGTACCGCACAGCTGCGCGGGCTGCAACACCTGCGCGCCTTCCGACAGCGACAGCATCGCCTTGCCGGCCTTCTGCCGGCCGACCAGGTTCTCGAAGCGGGTCACGAAGCCGTAGCCCTGCGACGACGCCAGCACGAAGCGCGCATCCGGCTCGCCGCTGGCCAGGGCCACGAACGATGCGCCGGGCGCCGGCGAGAAGCGCCCGGTCAGCGGTTCGCCGTTGCCACGCGCCGACGGCAGGCTGTGGGCGATCGTTGAATAACTGCGGCCGCTGGAATCAAGGAACACCACGGTCTGGGTGCTGCGGCCACGCACCGCAGCCAGCAGCTGGTCGCCCTCGCGGTAGGACAGCCCCGCCGGGTCGACGTCGTGGCCCTTGGCCGCGCGCACCCAGCCCTTGGCGCTGAGCGCGATGGTTACCGGCTCGCTGGGCACCAGGTCGGTCTCTGCCAGCGCTTGGGCCGCGCCGCGTGCCACCAGGGGCGAACGCCGTTGATCGCCGTACTTCTTCGCGTCGGCCAGCAGCTCGTCCTTGACCAGCTTCTTCAGCTTCGCATTCGAGCCCAGCGTCGCGGTGATGCGGTCGCGCTCGGTGGCGAGTTCGTCCTGCTCGCCGCGGATCTTCATTTCCTCCAGGCGTGCCAGCTGGCGCAGGCGCGTCTCGAGGATGTACTCGGCCTGTTCTTCCGAGAGCGCGAAGCGTGCGATCAGCGCGGGCTTCGGCTCGTCCTCGGTGCGGATGATGCGGATCACCTCGTCGAGGTTGAGGAAGGCCACCAGCAGGCCTTCCAGCAGGTGCAGGCGACGCTCCACCTTTTCCAGACGGTGCTGCAGGCGGCGGGTCACGGTGGCGAAGCGGAACTCGAGCCATTCCGACAGCAGCATCTTCAGGTTCTTCACCTGCGGGCGGCCGTCGAGCCCGATGACGTTGAAGTTCGCGCGGTAGCTGCGCTCGAGGTCGGTGGTGGCGAACAGGTGGCCCATCAGCTGTTCGGCATCGACACGGTTCGAGCGCGGCACCATTACGATGCGGGTCGGGTTGGCGTGGTCGGACTCGTCGCGGATGTCCTCCAGCCACGGCAGTTTCTTGGCGCGCATCTGCGCGGCGATCTGCTCGATCACCTTCGAAGGCGAGACCTGGTGCGGCAGCGCGGTCACCACGATGTTGTGCGCTTCGCGCGCCCAGGTCGCGCGCGCGCGGATCGCGCCGCTGCCGGTCTCGTACAGCGTGATCAGGTCCGACGCCGGGGTGATGATTTCGGCGGTGGTCGGGTAGTCCGGGCCGCGCACATGCTCGCAGAGGTCGCGCACGCTGGCGTCCGGATCCTCGAGCAGGCGCACGCATGCGCTCACCACCTCGTTGAGGTTGTGCGGCGGCACGTCGGTGGCCATGCCGACCGCGATGCCGGTGGTGCCGTTGAGCAGCAGGTGCGGCAGCCGCGCCGGCAGCCACGAAGGCTCGTCGAGCGTGCCGTCGAAGTTGGCGGTCCAGTCGACGGTGCCGTGCGCGAGTTCGCCCAGCAGCATCTCCGCGATCGGGGTCATCTTCGATTCGGTGTAGCGCATCGCGGCGAACGACTTCGGGTCGTCGCTGGAGCCGAAGTTGCCCTGGCCGTCGATCAGCGGATAGCGGTACGAGAACGGCTGCGCCATCAGCACCATCGCCTCGTAGCAGGCGCTGTCGCCGTGCGGGTGGTACTTGCCGATCACGTCACCCACGGTGCGCGCGGACTTCTTCGGCTTGGCCGCGGAGCCCAGTCCGAGCTCGCTCATCGCATAGATGATCCGGCGCTGCACCGGCTTCAGGCCGTCGCCGATGAAGGGCAGGGCGCGGTCCAGCACCACGTACATCGAGTAGTCGAGATAGGCGCGTTCGGCGTACTCGCGCAGCGGGATCTGCTCGAAGCCATGGAAGACGGGACGGACGGTGTCGTTCATCGGGACCGGTACTGCGGGGAAACCGTCGATTCTACCGGGGCAGCCAGGGTTCACGCCCTGCCTGGCTAGAATGACCACCCGCGACGGAGTCCATGATGAGCAAGCGCGCCAGCCCGCAGGCGGCTCCGCAAGGAGTACGCGGGCGCACCGATGCACCGCGACGCGAGCCCCACGTGGGCTGCGACGGGTGCCTGGCCCGGCACCTGTCGGTGTGCGCGTCGCTGCCGCAGGAGGAAACCCGCGATCTGGAGGCCGCGGCCGGCAAGCTGCGGCTGCCGGCGGGCGCCACGCTGGCGCGCGAGGGCGCGCCGCGCCGTGATGTCTACACCGTCACCAGCGGCATGCTGCGCCAGGTGCGCGTGCTGGGCGATGGCCGCCGCCTGGTGGCCGGGTTCCTGCAGGCCGGCGACTTCATCGGCCTGACCGGTTCGCTGACCCACCGGCACACCATCGAGGCGATCAGCGACACCGCGCTGTGCGCGTTCCCGCTGCAGGGCATGCGCGCGCTGTGCGAGCGCCACCCGGAGCTCGGTTCGGGCGTGCTCGACCGCGCGTTCAACGCCCTCGATGCCAGCGAATCCAACCACATGGCGCTGGCACGGATGACGCCGCTCGAACGCCTCGCGGGCTTCCTGCTCGACATGGCCGCGCGCCAGCACCAGCGCGGTGGCGAGGCGGATCGCGTCGATCTGCCGATGACGCGCGCCGATATCGCCGACCATCTCGGGCTCACGGTGGAAACCGTCAGCCGCAGCTTCACCCGGCTGCGCCGGGAGGAGTTCGTGCATTTCGACGATCCGCACCACATCCAACTGCGCGCGCCCGACCGGCTGCGCGCGCTGGTGCAGCCCTCGGGCTGAGCGTTCCTCGCGGCAAGGCCCGCGGCGCTATGCGTCGGCCGCTTGCAGCTGACCATCGCGCAGGCGGTAGCGCCGGTGCACGACGCCCGCGGGCAGGGTGTCGTGACTGATCATCAGCACGCTGCGGCCTTCGGCAAGGCAGGCGACGTCGTGCAGCAGCGCATGCGCGGTGTCCACGTCGAGGCCTTCGGTGGGTTCATCGAGCAGGATCACCGGCGCATCGCGCAGCAATGCACGCGCCAGCGCCAGCCGCCGTGCCTGCCCGCCGGAGAGGCTGCTGCCGCTCTCGCCGATCCAGCCGTCGAGTCCACCCTGCAGGCCGCGCACGGTATCGCCGAGGCGCACCGCCTCCAGTACCTGCCACATGCGTGCGTCGTCGGCGGCGGCGTCGCCCATCGCGAGGTTGTCGCGCACGCTGCCGGCGAACACCGGCGCATCCTGCGGCAGCCAGGCAAGCCTCGCGTGCCAGTCCGCGAGGTCGGCTTCGCGCAGATCCACTCCGCCGAACGCGATGTGCCCGGCATCGGGGTCGCGCAGCCGCAGCAGCAGCGCCATCAGCGAGGATTTCCCGGCGCCGCTGTCGCCGGAGATCGCAACACGTTCGCCGGGGCGCAGTTCGAGGTCGACGCCGTCGAGTACCGCGCGTGGCGCAGCGCCGCCCCAGTCGAAGCGCACGCCGGACAGCTGCAGCATGCCCTGTGCCGGCAGCGCGACAGCTTCCGCCGGTGGCTCCACCGGCGCTGCGCGCATCGCGATGTCATCGAGCCGCCGCAGCGATGCCCGTGCCGCGCGCAATGCCTGCCAGGCCTGGCCGACGCCGGCCGCGACCTCGAACAGGGCGACGCCTGCAAACAGCACCGCCGCGGCGGCCGCGGTGCCGATCTCGCCGGCATGGTGCGCCACCAGTAGCAGCCACAGCAGCGCCGGCAATGCGAGCGCGACCACCAGCGCATGCACCAGTCCCGACCAGGACAGGCGCTGCAGCAGGCGCGATTCGCGCGCGGCCAGTTCGCCGGCAGCGGCGTCGATGCGAGCCAGCTGCCCGGCCTGCGCATCCAGTGCGATCAGGTCGGCCGCGCCTTCGATGCCTTCCTGCATCGCCTGCCGCAGCCCGGAACGTGCGGTCGCGCGGTCGTGCTCGGCATTGCGCGCGCCCCAGCCGGTGGTCGCCGGCACACCCACGCCGATCGCCAGCGCCGCGGCCAGCAGGCACAGCGCAGCGGGCGGCAACACCAGTGCGGTGGCCGCGATCACCACCACCGTGATGGCTGCCAGTGCCAGCAGCGGGCCGAGTGCACGGATCAGCAGGCCGTCGGCGGTCTCGATATCGCCCACCAGCCGCGCCAGCAGGTCGCCCAGCCGCTCGCGGCCGAGCCCCAGCGGTGCCTGCGGCAGGGCGCGTGCGAAGAACCACACCCGCAGGTCGCGTGCCAGGCGCAGGGTGACGTCGTGCCCGTAGAGCTTTTCCGCATAGCGCGAGACGATGCGCGCGAAGGTCAGCGCGCGGATCCCGGCCGATGGTCCGAAGAAATTGAATCCCGATGCCAGCCCGCCGGCGAGCGCGGCCGCGGTGAGGAAATGACCCGAGAGTGCCAGCAACCCGGTGCCCGCGGCCACGGTCGCCGCCAGCAACAGGATCGCCAGCGTGATCGGCAGCGCATGGCGGCGGAACACCGCCGCCGAACCGGTCGCGGGTCCGCTCATTGCAGGCCACCCGCGGCATGGAGTTTCACCACCCGGCCGGCTGCCTCGAGTGCCGCATCGCTGTGGGTGGCCACGATCAGCGTGCGCCCGCGGGCGAAGGCCACCAGCGCCTCGAGCACGGCGCGTTCGGTGTCGGGGTCGAGGAACGCGGTGGGCTCGTCGAGCAGGGCGAGGGCGGGGTCACGCAGGAACAGCCGCGCCAGCGCGATGCGCCGGGCCTCGCCTCCGGACAGCCCGAAGCCGCGCTCGCCGATCACGGTGTCGAGCCCGCCGGGCAGGCGGGTGGCGAAACGCATGACCTGCGCGGCTTCGGCGGCGGCCTGCAGCGACGCGTCGTCGGCGTCGGGACGGGCGATGCGCAGGTTGTCGGCGATGCTGCCGTGGAACAGGTAAGGACGCTGCGGCGCATAGCCGATGCGCGCGTCGGGCGGCGCGATGACGATGCGGCCCTCGCGCAGCGGCAGCCAGCCGGCGATCGCTTCCAGCAACGTGCTCTTGCCACTGCCGCTGCCACCCGCCAGGGCCACGAATTCACCGGGCGCGATCTCCAGGTCGAGCGCGGACAGCGCGTCGCGCCCGGCGCCGGCGTGGCGCACGCTGATGCCCTGCAACGTCACCGCAGGTGCAGTGGTGGATGCCGCCGGGGCTAGGGACGTGGACCGGATCGGCTCGTCCGCCTGTAGCGCCGCACTGGATGCGGGTTCGACGTCGTCGGCCAGCGCATGCTCGATCTCCTCCAGCGCGGCCAGCGCGCTCGCACGGTCGTGGTAGTGCGCGGCCAGCCGGCGCATCGGTGCATAGAACTCCGGGGCGAGCAGCAGCAGGAACAGCCCGGTGCCCAGTGTCAGCGGCGCACCGCCGCGCAGGTCGATCATGCCGAGGTAGCTCATGCCCAGGTACAGCGCGATCACCGCCACGCTCACCGAGGCGAAGAATTCCAGCACCGTCGACGAGAGGAAGGCGATCCGCAGGACCTTCAGGCTGCGCTCGCGCAGGCCCTCGGCCGCGCCTTCGATGCCCGCGAGTTCGGCGTTGCCACGCCCGTAGAGGCGGATCAGGCCGAGTCCGCGCAGGCGGTCGGCAAAATGACCGCCCATCCGCGACAGCGCACGCAGCTGGCGCTGGCTCGCCGCCTGCGCGCCCCAGCCGACCAGCATCATGAAAACCGGTGCCAGCGGCATCGTCACCAGCAGCAGCACGCCGACCACGGGTTCCACCAACAGGGCCACCACCAGCATCGCCAGCGGCACCAGCATCACTTCCAGCCGCGCCAGCAGGTACCCACCGAAGTAGCCGTCGAGCGCGTCGACATGGGTGCCCGTGAGTTCACTCAATGCACCACTGCGCTGGCGCCGCAGCCATGGCGCCCCGCGGCCAAGCACGCGCACGGCAAGGGTGCGACGCAGGCTGGCGCGCAGTGTGGTGCCGGCGGCATCGGCGGTGCGGCGGGCACCCAGCAGCAGCGCGGCGCGTGCCAGTCCTACCGCGACCAGCGCCAGCAGGGCGGGCGCGAGCGAGGCCGGGGCCGCGCCTTCCACCAGCCCGCGCTGGACCAGCAGTGCGATCAGCGCGGCCTGGGCGATCAGCAGCCAGCCCGCGACCACCGTGCATCCGCCGGCCACACGCAGTCGCCCGCGCACCGGCGCTGCGAGCGCATCGAGGCGGCGGATCTGGTCGGCACGGGATACGGAGGCTTGCGGCAGCGGTTCCGCCGCGTCTGCTGGATCCATGGAGGACGGTTCGACGATGGGAGCGCGGAGCGCGCGGCCATTGTAGCCGCGTCACCAGGCGCGTCCGTGGCTCCCCGTGCATCTGTGGCGCGTGTCCGTCGTGGATGGCGTGTCGCCACCGCGACCCCGGCAACGCCCGTACCCGGCCAACAAAAAACCCCGCTTTCGGCGGGGTTTCTTCATCACCTCGGGAGTTGCTGCAGCGTCCCGACGTTGTTGCTTGGTGCCCAGGAGAGGACTCGAACCTCCACGGTTTTACCCGCTAGTACCTGAAACTAGTGCGTCTACCAATTCCGCCACCTGGGCAGGTGAGGCGCGTATGTTGCGGTGCGGAGGAGACCTTGTCAACGCTTCGCATGCATCCGCATCACGCGTCGTCGCGGAAGCCGCCATGTACCATCGCCGCCATGGCAAAGACACCAGGCAAACGCGGCCAGAAGCGCGTCGACAGCACCTCCGCAACGCGCGGGGGCACACAGAAAAGCGGCACGCCGAAGGCCAGGGGCCGCGGCGGCGATGCACTTCCGGGCTGGATGCCGGACACGCTGCGCGACGCGCCGCGCGCCACGTCGGGCAAGACACCCGGCAAGCCTCCGACGGGCCGCAAGCCGGGCCGCAAGCCGGGCGGCGCCGGCAAGCCGGGCGGGTTCCGCGATCCGCAGGCCGAGCGCGAGGCGGGCCGTTACGAGAATCCCATCGTCAGCCGCGAAGCCATCCTGCTGTGGCTGGGCGAGGCCGATGGCCCGCAGACCGCCGATGACCTCGCCACCCACTTCGCGCTGACCGAGCCGGAGCGCTTCGATGCGCTGGGCAAGCGCCTGGGCGCGATGGTGCGCGATGGCCAGCTGTTGCAGAACCGGCGCGGCGGCTTCGTGCCGGCGGCGCGCATGGACCTGATCCCCGGCACGGTGATCGCCAACCCCGAGGGCTTCGGCTTCCTGCGTCCCGACACCGGTGCCGGCGACGACCTGTTCCTGCCGCCGGGCGAGATGCGCAAGGTGATGCACGGTGACCGGGTGATGGCCAGTGTCACCGGCATGGATCGCCGGGGTCGCCGCGAAGGCGCGATCGTCGAGGTGCTGGAACGCAGGCTGACGCGCCTGATCGGCCGCTACATGGTGGAGTCGGGCATCAGCTACGTGGTGCCCGACGACCGCCGCATCCAGCGCAACGTGCAGGTGCCGCAGGATTCGCGCAATGGCGCCGAGCACAGCCAGCTGGTGGTATGCGAGATCGTCAACGCCGGCGATGCCCGCCGGCCGCCGATCGGTCGGGTGCTGGCGGTGCTGGGCGATGCGCTGACGCCATCGCTTGTGGTGGAGGCGGCCATACACGGCCACGACCTGCCGCACGAGTTCCCGCAGGAGGTCATCGACCAGGCCACGGCGATCCCGCTGGAGGTCGACATTCCCACTGCCAACGCGCGCCGCGATCTTCGCCGGCTGCCGCTGGTGACCATCGATGGCGAGGACGCCAAGGACTTCGACGACGCGGTCTGGTGCGAACCCAACCGCGACGGCTTCCGCCTGGTGGTGGCGATCGCCGACGTCTCGCACTACGTGCAGCCGGGCACGCCGCTCGACAACGAGGCGCAGCTGCGCGCCACCAGCGTGTACTTCCCGGGGTTCGTGGTGCCGATGCTGCCGGAGACGCTGTCCAACGGCATCTGCTCGCTGTGTCCTGAAGTGGACCGCCTGTGCTTCGTCTGCGACATGCAGGTCGGCCGCGACGGCAGCGTGCACCAGTCCGAGTTCTACGAGGCGGTGATGCACTCGCACGCGCGCCTGACCTACACGCAGGTGTGGAACGCGGTCGGCGAGGAGGATCCGGATGCGCAGGCGCAGGTCGGTGCGCTGATGCCGCAGCTGCGCCACCTGCACCAGCTCTACAAGGTGCTGTCGAAGGCGCGCAACAAGCGCGGGGCGATCGAGTTCGAGACCTCGGAGGTGCGCTTCGTCCTCGACAACCGCGGTGAGGTGGTACAGGCCGGCATGCTGTTGCGCAACGACGCACACAAGCTGATCGAGGAATGCATGATCGCCGCGAACGTGGAGGCGGCGAAGGCGTTGCTGGCCTCCGAGGTGCCGGGCATGTACCGCATCCACGACAAGCCGCCGGAATCCAAGTACGCCGACCTGCTGGAGTTCCTCAAGGAGTTCCAGCTGCGCATGCCGCCGTGGGGCAAGGTGCAGCCGAAGGACTTCACCGCGCTCTTGACCAAGGTGCGCGAACGTCCGGATGCCGCGCTGCTCGAATCGGTGCTGCTGCGCAGCCAGAGCCTGGCGGTGTATTCGGCCGAAAACATCGGCCACTTCGGGCTGGCGCTGGAGGCGTACTCGCACTTCACCTCGCCGATCCGTCGCTACCCCGACCTGCTGGTGCACCGCGCGATCAAGCACGTGCTGTCGGGCAGGAAGCCGTCGTCGTTCCGCTATTCGACCAACGACATGGCCGCGCTGGCACTGCAGTGCTCCGAGCGCGGTCGGCGTGCCGACGAGGCCGAGCGCGAGGTGGACGAGCGCTACCGCGCGGCGTGGATGGAGCAGCACGTCGGCGGCGAGTTCTCCGGCGTGATCAGCGGCGTGACCAGCTTCGGCCTGTTCGTCGAGCTCGACCAGTCCAAGGTCAACGGGCTGATCCACGTCACCCAACTGCCGCGCGACTTCTACCACTTCGATCCGCTGCGCAAGACGCTGGCCGGCGAGCGCACCGGGCGCGAGTTCCGCCTCGGCGACCGCCTCGACGTGCGCGTGCTCAAGGCCAGCCTCGAGGAACGCAAGATCGATTTCGGGCTGGTCGAGGAGGATCGCGGACCGAAGCCGCCGCCGCCGCGCGGCAAGCCGGCCAAGCGGGTCAAGAAGCCCTACGGGTGATCCCGGGCGGCGGCCCCTGCCGTCCGTCTACAATGGGCGCCCCCTCGAGTACCGCGGACCGCGATGAGCAAGCAGACCTCCTGGATCGCCGGCATCAACGCCGTTGCGGCGGCCGTCGAGCACGATGCCGGGAACGTCCGCGAGGTGCTGCTGGAGGCGGGCGCGAAGAACCCGCGCATCGCCGAGATCGAATCCGCGGCGCGGCGTCGCGACATCGACGTGCGCCGCGTCAACCAGCAGGCGCTCGACGGCGTGGCCGGCGGGCTGCGGCACCAGGGCGTGGCCGCGCGGTATATCGCGGCCAGAACCTGGGATGAGCATGACCTCGCCGCCATGGTGGAGGCTGCCGGTGGCAAGGCGCTGGTGCTGGTACTGGATGGCGTGCAGGACCCGCACAACCTCGGCGCCTGCCTGCGCAGTGCCGCGGCGGCCGGCGCCACCGCGGTGGTGATCCCGAAGGACAAGGCGGTGCAGGTCAACGCCACGGTGCGCAAGACCTCCGCCGGTGCCGCCGATACCGTGCCTGTGGTGCGTGCGACCAATCTCTCCCGCACCCTGCGCGAACTGCAGAAGCAGGGCGTGTGGATCCACGGCCTGGCCGGTGATGCCGAAACCTCGATGTACAGCCTCGACCTGCGCGGCAACGTGGCGCTGGTGCTGGGCGGTGAGGCCGAGGGTCTGCGCCGTCTTACCCGCGAACACTGCGACAGCCTGGCGCGCATCCCGATGCCGGGCGGATTCGAAAGTCTCAACGTGTCGGTGGCCACGGGCGTCGCACTGTTCGAGGCTGTGCGCCAGCGCCTGACGGGCTGAACCCTTGGCCGTGGCGCGCGTGCTGCGGCCCGTGGTCCGGGGCCCTGACGATGGCGGGCGCGCGCGCGGCATGGCCGCGTACGTGGCGGGCGCCCTGCGTCGCATCTGCATTCTCGGCTGCCTGCTGCTGGGCATGGCCTGGCCGGCAGCGGCGTTTCCGGCAACCGCCGTCACCACGCAGGCCACCGCACTGCCGGCGGCGCCGCTGCGCGATTACCTGGTCGACCGCTGGACCACGCGCCACGGCCTGCCGCACAACTCGATCCGCGATATCGCGCAGACGCCCGATGGTTTCCTGTGGTTCGCCACCTGGGAAGGTCTGGTGCGCTACGACGGCCTCGAATTCACCGTCTTCGATCGCAGCACCAGCCAGCCGGCCCTGCCCGACAACGGCGTGGGCGCGCTGTATGTCGATGACGACGGCGCACTGTGGAGCAGCCTGGCCGCGCGCAGCGACTGGGGCGGCCTTTCCGGGCTGCGGGTGACCGTCAGCGCCGGCGCGTCGATGCTGGAGCCGCGCGATGCGTCGCCGGCGGATGTCTATCGTCGGGCCGACGAGGCGCTGTACCGCGCCAAGAGCGCGGGCCGCGACCGCATCCACATGGCCTGAGTGGTCATCCCCGGGTCACGCCGCGCGACGGCGGCTGGCTAGAATGCCGCCATCGAGGACGCGGGGACGACCCCGCCGCTCCAACCGCAACGGGGACGGCCCCGGCCTACCGGAGTGTTCCCATGCACTGGACCATCCTGTTTTTCGCCGGCCTGTTCGAGGTCGTGTGGGCGGTCGGGCTCAAGTACACCGAAGGCTTCACCCGCCTGTGGCCCACCGTCGGCACCCTCGCCGCGATGGCGATCAGCTTCGGCCTGCTGGCCCAGGCGATGAAGGCGCTGCCGCTGGGCACCGCCTACGCGGTCTGGGTCGGCATCGGTGCGGTCGGCACCGCACTGGTCGGCATCACGCTGCTGGGCGAGCCGGCGAATCCGGGCCGGCTGATCAGCATCGCGCTGATCGTGGCGGGGGTGATCGGGTTGAAGCTGGCGACCGCCTGACCGCCTGACCGCCTGACCGCCGGTGCCGGTGCCGGCTGTGGCGTCGGCGGTCAGACCGGGACTGCGGGTGGCGCCGGCGGCGGCGGCGCCGGCCATGCGTTGACGATGGTGCAGAATAGCCGCGCGGTCTGCTCGGCGTCGTACACGGCCGAATGCGCATCGGCGGCATTCCACTCGAAGCCCGCCGCCTGCACCGCGCGTGCCAGCACGGTCTGGCCATAGGCCACGCCGGCCAGGGTCACGGTGTCGAACACGCTGAACGGGTGGAACGGGTTGCGCTTGTGGCCGCTGCGCGCCACCGCTGCGTTGAGGAAGTTGAGGTCGAAATGGGCGTTGTGGCCGACCAGGATGGCGCGCTGGCAACCATGCCGCTTCAGCGCGGTGCGCACCGGCGCGAACACGTGGCTGAGTGCATCGCGCTCGGGCTTGGCGAAACGGAACGGATGGTCGAGGTCGATGCCGGTCACCTCGAGCGACTTCGGGTCGATCTCGGTGCCTGCCGCCGGCACCAGGTGGGCACTGGCGGTCTCGCCGAGCACCAGCCTGCCGTCGGCGTCGACATCCAGCGGCACCGCGGCGATCTCCAGCAGCGCGTGGCGGTTCCAGTCGAAACCGCCGGTTTCCACATCCACCACCACCGGCAGATAGCCGCGAAAGCGCTTGGCCAGCAGGCTCGGCGGCGCGGGGACGTCCTGCGTGGTGGAAGGCTCGTTCATGGGTTCGCCGCGCTCAGTCGGCGCGGCCGGAGAATTCGCCGGTGGTGGTGTTGACCAGCACGCGCTCTCCGTTGGCGATGTATTCCGGCACCTGGATTTCCAGACCGGTCGACAGCGTGGCCGGCTTCGGGCGCTTGGTGGCGGTGCCGCCCTTGAGTTCCGGCGGGGTGTCGACGATCTCCAGCGTCACCGTCTGCGGCAGCTGCAGCCCCACCGGCTGGTCGTCGATGACCTGCACGAAGCAGCCACCCAGGCCGTCGGTGATGTAGCCGGCGTCATCGCCGACCACGTCGGCATCGAGCTGGTACGGGGTGTAGTCCTCGTCATCGAGGAACACGAACGCGTCGCCATCCTTGTAGGAGAAGCTGGCCTGGCGGCGCAGCAGTTCGACCTCGGGCAGGCTGTCGTCGGCGTCGAAGCTCGCGTCGAGCTTGTTGCCACCCGGCACGCTGTACATGGTGAAGCGGAAGCGCACGTTGCCGCCGCGCCCCTGCGGGGAGCTGCGCTCGATGTCGCGGACCTGGTACACGCCACCGTTGTATTCGACGACGTTGCCCTTCTTGATGTCGCTGGCTTTCATGGATGTGTTCGGTCGGATGTGGGGTGGACCGCGGCACGCCTGCGCCGCGGCAGTGGTGTTACTTCGCGGGCGTCACTTCGGCGCCAGCCGCACCGCGCCGTCGAGGCGGATGGTCTCGCCGTTGATGTAGCGGTTGCCGAGCAGATAGGCGACGAGGTCGGCGAATTCCTCAGGTCGGCCCAGGCGCGACGGGAACGGGATCGACGCCGACAGCGAGGCCTGCACGTCGTCCGGCATGCCGTCCACCATCGGGGTCCAGAAGATTCCCGGCGCGATGGTGTTGACGCGGATCCCGAAGCGCGAGAACTCGCGCGCCATCGGCAGGGTCATGCCGACCACGCCGGCCTTGGAGGCGGAGTAGGCCGCCTGGCCGATCTGGCCCTCGTACGCGGCCACCGACGCGGTGTTGACGATCGCGCCACGCTCGCCGTCTTCGCCGGCCTCGTTGTGCTGCATCACCGCGGCGGCGGCCTTGGCGACGTTGAAGCTGCCGACCAGGTTGACCATCACCGTCTTCGAGAAGTGCTCCAGCGCCATCGCGCCGTCGCGGCCGAGCACGCGCCCGGCGCCCAGGATGCCCGCGCAGTTGATGCAGGCGTTGAGGCCGCCGAGGAACCCGCGGGCGGCGGCGACATTGGTGGCCACGCCGGTCTCGTCGGTGACATCGGTGCGGAAGTAGCGCGCGTTGTCGTCGCCCAGCGCGGCGACCGCTTCGGCGCCCTTGCCGTCGTTGACGTCGAACAGCGCGACCTTGCCGCCCCGGGCGACGAGATGCTCGGCGACGGCCAGGCCGAGCCCGGAAACGCCACCGGTGACGATGGCGCGGATGTCGGACAGCTGCATGGGAACTCCTGCGGCGAAAGGACGCGATTCTACCCGGCGGCTGGCAGCGACGTCCGCGGCAGCACCTCGAACGAGGCGCCGGCGGCCGCACCATCGGGGCCGAAGCGCCGTTCCGCGAACACCAGCGACTGCGCCTCGACCAGCACCACCGAGCTGCAGCGCGTGCCGTAGACCGGATCGCGGATGAAGGCCGGCGACAGCCGGCGCTCCAGCGCAAGCCCGACGCCGGTATCGGGCAGCCGCTCGTCCGGCGCCTGTGCGGTGTCGGCGAGTGCGTCGAACAGGGGCGCCAGCATCTGCGGAGTCACGACCGATCCATCGCGACCGGGCAGGGCGTCGAGCCACGCGGCAAGGGCGCCGGTCGCATGTGCGCTTTTTGGCCAGCTTGCGTCGAACGCGCCGTTGGACATCGCGTGCAGGCCCGGTGCCACCGGCATCGCCACCGGTTCCGGCACGTTGCTGGCGAAGGCCAGGGTCTCGCCATCCCAGACCAGCAGGTTGAAACGGCCGTATGCGCGGGCCTGTGGCTGCAGCGCTTCGGCAAACGCCATCGCACCGTCCCGGGCGCGCACAAAATCGCGCACCAGCCAGCCGCGCGAACGCCGCGCCTGCTCCGGTTCGAGCCCGCGCCGCACATTGGTGACCGCGGCCAGCCGGCCACGCGTCGACACCTGCAACCAGCTGCCACCGGCTTCCAGGTCGCGACCGCCGTAGACCTCACCGGCATCACCGGCATCCGGATCGAAACCGGCGGGCGCGGTGGCGCGCGCATGCGCCTCGTCGCGATTGGCGATGAGCACCAGTGGCCAGCGTGGGTGCAGGCGATAGGCGAGGGCGACCAGGCACATGGCCCCAGCCTAGCGGGTTGGCGCGGGTTGCAGCGTCGTCAGAGCGGGCACAGCGCCAGGCGCCCGGCATGCGGCGCGCATACGCGGTCGCGGCAGGCGATGCCGGCTGGAGTGTTCGCACGCGGGCAGGCAGCAAGCGCCTGCTCCACCTGCTGCCGGGCTCGCGCCTCGCGCCGCGAGACCGGTTGCGCCTGCGGTCCACCCAGGCTTTCCAGGCGCGCCTGGGTCTGGCGGCTGCGCTCGTCGTCCGCGCGCAGCTGCGCCACCAGGGCGTCCATCGACTCGTGCTCCTCGCCAGGCGCGCTGCCGTCCTGGTGGATGATCCGCATCAGCGTCGACAGCAGCCCGCCGTCATCGGCCGCAGCCGCAGGTGCGGTCGCGGCCGCACGCCGGGCGGTCGTCGCGCGCGTCGGGACGCGTTCGGACCCTCCGACCCGTGCCGTCGGCGGCGCGGCCGGGGTGGCGGCTGCTCCGGCGGCCGCGGCAGCGACCGCGGTCGTCCCCGGAGCCGCCGACCCGGCCGAAAGACGCTGGAACGGATCGGCCGGGCGCTCGTCGACGATCACTGCGACATCGTGTGGTGGCTCGCCCGCGTCCGCGGCAGCCGGAATGTCTTGCAAGGCGGTCGCCGGATCATGGACAGTCTGCGCCGGATCCACGGCCACGCCCTGCCACAGGCGCGTTGCCGCAAGGAGCAGGAACACAAGGACCGTGAGTGCGATGACCCCCAGCAGCAGCCGCCTGCCGGCAAGCGTGCGTCCACGACCGCTGCGCGGCCTGCGCGTGCGCTCGGGCCTGCGTTGTTCCATGTCCGCAAGGATGCGGCCGCTGCCTGCGGCCACAGTGTGGCCGCTACCTGCGACCAGGCTGGGACGGGTCGATTCGCCAGTGTTCAAGGGCAATCCTGCGCTTGTCCGGCCGCGGCCGGGATCAGTCCGTTGCCGCATTCTATGCAGCCGGGATGGCGCGGCGTCAATGGCGTGCCATCCGTGTGGAGCGGCGGCATGACGGTTCTCGTCGTGTTGCTGGTGTTCTTCGTGCTGGCCTGCGTGTCGAGCTGGTTGCTGCTGTTCGACGGCGCGCGCGATGCGCTCTCGGGGTGGTGGGCGCGGATCCGGGCACGTTTCGCGCGAACCGGAACCAGGGTCTCGGGTGGTCTTGCGCGGAGCATCGGTGCCGGCGGGCGTGCCGCGGCCGGGGTTGGCTCGGGCGTACGCCAGGGCCTGCGCAGGCATCGCTGGCTGGTGCTCGCTTCCGTCGTCCTGCTGGTACTGCCGCCGCTGCTCGTGCTCGGCCTGCGCCAGCGTGTGGTGCTGCCCGGTTTCCAGGGTGACGACCTCGGCGAATCGCAGACGATGATCGCCGGGCTACTGCGCGGCGAGCGGCTGGTACCACCGCCACCGCCGCCGCCGGCGGTGTTCACCACCCGCGAGATCCGCGAGGAGCGGCCCGAGGTCGTCACCGCCGACCGCCGCTGGGATCATGTGGATGCCGACCTGCAGCAGCGGGTACTGGCGATCTACCGGGTGATGCAGTCGCAGTACGGGATCCGGATGGTGCTGGTGGAAGGCTACCGGTCGCCCGAGCGGCAGGCGGAGCTCGCGCGCGAGGGGCGCGCCACACTGGCGGGCGCATGGTCGAGCTGCCACCAGTACGGCCTTGCACTGGACAGCGCACCGATGCGCGACGGCAAGCTGCAGTGGGACATGGGCGATGCCTGGACCCGGCGCGCGTACTTCCTCTATGGCGAACTCGCCGAGCAGGCCGGGCTCACCTGGGGCGGGCGCTGGACGCGCCTCAAGGACTACGTGCATGTCGAGTCCACGCGCAGCTGCCGTGAGGCACGTGCGGCACGCCGCGCGGCCAGCGACTGAGCGCATACGCAGGGATGCCAAGCGGCGCCGACACCTGTTATCGTCGCGGCCGGACCGGCTGCGGTCCGCAGGAGCGGTAACGACAGGGAGAGCACGCGATGTCGCGTCCAATCATCGTCATCGGCGACCGGATCGACCACGGGGGAAGCGTGGTCTCCGGCACCCCGACATCGGATATCGCCGGCACGCCGATCGCGCGCGTCGGTGACAGCGTCGTCTGCCAGCGCCACGGCCCCACCACCATCGCGTCGGGTGATCCCACGCTCATCGTCGACGGCCAGCCCGTCGCCCGGCACGGCGACAGGACCGCGTGCGGGGGCACGCTGCTGTCGTCGCAATCCACCACGATCGTGGACTGAGGCGGGCGCATGGGGCAGGACGCCCGCAGGGGAATGCACGGCGACGGGGGCGCATCGGCATGATGCGGGCGTTGCTCGTGGCCGTCGTGGTGTTCGCCGTCGTGTGGGTGTGCGCGATCGGCATCTGGCGTGGTACCGGCGCCACCCCGGGGGGCATGCAGATGGCGCTGGTGCTGGGCGGGTTGCCGCTGCTGCTGCTGGGTGGCGTGCATGTGGCGCGCAAGGCACGACGCAAGCGTGCCGACGCGGCAACCGACATACCGGCGACCGCCGCCGCTGACGCTGACAGGCGCGACGCGATCACCCCTCCGTCGATGGCCGTGCGCGCCAGTGCTGTGTGGCTGCCTGTCGCCGACACGCCAGCGGATGCGCTGGCCGCGCTGGTGCAGCCGCGGCGCCCCGGCCTGCATCCGACCCTGCGCGATCGCGACGGGCTGCCGGTGTTTGCCGCGTTCGTTGCCCATCTCGACACCCTGATGGCCGAAGAGCTGCTGCGGCGGCACGCGCCCGGGGTGCGGGCCGGTGAGGAGGCGCTGCGCGCACTGGCGCTGCTCGAGCCGGTGGCCGAGGCCCTGTTCGTCGAGACCGCGGCCCTGCTGCCGCGCGTGGTGGAGGCCGACGGGCAGGTGGTTGCCGGCATGCACCACCGCGAAACGGCTGCGATGCGCGAACGTATCGACGTCCACCTGCTGCTGTCGGCGGCCTGGCCGGCGGCACTGCGCGAAGCATGTGCCGCCGCGATGCAGGAACACGCGATCGACTGCGGGCTGCCGGCCGCGCAACTGCAGGTGCAGGCCATGGCGGTCGTCGACTCCCGCGAAGCCTGGGCGCGGATGCGACCGCTGCTGGAACCTGCGGATGCCCCGGATGCCCCGGATGGCCCCGATCGAGCGACGCGCTGGCATCTGCTGCTGGCGGCGGATTCGCAGGTCGGCGCGCAGGCGGTCCGCCGCCTGGAGTCCGCAGGCCTGCTGATGGGTGCGCGCCACCAGGACGGCCTGGTGCCGGGGGAGGGTGCAGCTGGCGTGCTGCTGCAGCGCGCGGCCGGGTCCCACGGCGCCATGGCGTTCGTGCACACGCAGGTGGACGGCGAAACCTCGCTGGCGTCGCTGCGTGCCGGCGCGCGCGCCACCGCCGACCTGCTGGAACGCGCGATGCGCGAGGCGGGCATCGAGCCCGCATCGGTCGGATTGGTGCTCAGCGACGCCGACCAGCGCACCGCGCCCGCGGTGGAGACCGCCGCCGCGGTGTCGCTGGTCTGCCCGGATCTCGATACCGCCCACCAGTGCCCGGCGCTGGGCATCGCCAACGGTGCGCTCGGCATCGTGGCACCGGTCGCATTGCTGGCGCTGGCGGCTGCCCGGGTGCAGGACTCCGCACAACCGCTGCTGGCGCTGTCACTGCTCGACGAGCGCCGGCGCCTCGCCCTTGCCATCGTGCCGGTCGACGACGATGGCTCCAGCTCCCGCGCCGACGCCGATGCGCCGGCCACTGTCGCCTGACGGATTGCCCGATGTTCAGCAGACTGCGTTACTACCTCACCGACTACCGCGTGCTCGCCGCGATCGGCATCGTCTCCGCGGCGGCGATCGCCATGTTCGGCGCCGATGGGCTGCGCCGGATCGGGATGTGGCTGCTGGCACTGCTGGTGGTGGCGCTGCTGGTCGCCGCGGCGGTGTGGCTGGTACGCCGGCTGCGTGCGCGACGTGCGGCGCAGGGCATCGACCGGATGGTGGCCGAGGACGCCGATCGCGCGGTCGCACACGCACGCCCCGCGGCGAAGGCCGATACCGAAGCGCTGCGCACGCGGATGATGGAAGCGGTGGCGGCGATCAAGTCCTCGCGCATCGGCGTGCTCAAGGGCAAGGCCGCGCTGTACGAGCTGCCCTGGTACGTGATCATCGGCAACCCGGCCGCGGGCAAGAGTTCGGCGATCCTCAATTCCGGGCTGAAATTCCCGTTCGGCGACAGCCGCGGCAATGTCATCCAGGGCATCGGCGGCACCCGCAACTGCGACTGGTACTTCACCACCGAGGGCATCGTGCTCGACACCGCCGGCCGCTACTCGGTCAGCGTCGAGGACCGCCTGGAGTGGCTGACCTTCCTCGACCTGCTGAAGAAGAACCGCCCGCGCGCGCCGCTCAACGGCATCCTGATCGCCGCCAGCATCGCCGAGATCTCCGGCAGCAAGCCGGAATTCGCCATCGAGCTCGCCAAGAGCCTGCGGCAGCGCGTGCAGGAGATCACCGAGCGGCTGGAGGTGTTCGCGCCGGTCTATGTGGTGTTCACCAAGGCCGACCTGATCGCAGGCTTCACCGAGTTCTTCCGTGGGCTCGACCCGGCCGAGCGCGAGAACGTCTGGGGCGCCACGCTGCCCTTCGAGCCGAACGCCGGGACCGACGCGCTCGGCGCCTTCGATGCGCATTTCGACGAACTCGCCGACGGCCTCAAGGAAATGAGCCTCAGCCAGATGGCGATGCAGCGCGGCGGCCAGGTGTCGCCGGGGCTGCTGACGCTGCCGCTGGAGTTCGCAGCCATCAAGCCGGCGCTGCGCACCTTCATCGCCACCCTGTTCGAGGACAATCCCTACCAGTTCAAGCCGGTGTTCCGCGGCTTCTACTTCACCAGCGCGCTGCAGGAAGGCCATTCGGTGCACTACGCGTCCGAGCGGGTCTCGCGCGAGTTCGCGCTGCAGCCGGCGCGCGATGCCGCGGTCGAGCCTTCGACCACCGGGCATACCGCGCATTTCCTGAAGGATCTGTTCCGCAAGGTCATTTTCGCCGACCGCGGCCTTGTGCAGCAGTACTCGAGCCCGCGACGCACCCGCCTGCGCTATGCGGTGTTCCTCGGATCGGTGGCGGCACTGGCGCTGGCACTGGGTGGCTGGGCCTGGTCGTACACGACGCATCGCCAGCTGGTGGAGAACGCCTCGCGCGATCTGGAGCAGGCGGTTCGCGCGCAGGAAGGCCGTGTCGACCTGCAGTCGCGGCTGCAGGCGCTGTCGTTGCTGCAGGACCGTCTCGAACAGCTGGCGCGGCACCGGCAGTCGCGTGGCATCGCCTCGGTGATCGGCATGGACCAGAGCGAGCGCATCGAACGCAAGCTCCGCGACGAGTACTTCCACGGCATGCGCCAGGTGATGCTTGCGCCCACCAGCGCGCGGCTGGAGAGCTTCCTGGCCGACGTCGCCGCCGGTGGTGGCCTGCAGGAGCCCGCCACGGCGGGCGACCAGGCACAGGCGCAGGAGGCCACGCTGTACCAGGAAGCTTCGCCGGACGACGCCAACGACGCCTACAACGCGCTCAAGACCTACCTGATGCTCGGCAACCGTGGGCGCGTGGAGCAGGCGCACCTCGCCCACCAGCTGACGCGCTTCTGGCGTGGCTGGCTGGAGGCCAACCGCGGGCAGATGTCGCGCGAGGAGATGGCACGCAGCGCCGAGAAGCTGCTCGGTTTCTACGTCGCGCAGGCGGACGACCCGGCGTGGCCGCAGCTGGACACCAGGGTCGCGCTGGTGGCCGACAGCCGCGAGGCGCTGCGCCAGGTGATGAAGGGCCAGCCGGCCATCGAGCGGGTGTTCGCACAGATCAAGGCGCGTGCGGCCACGCGCTTCCCGACCATTACCGTGGCCTCGCTGGTCGGCGAGGAGCGTAATGGCGAGGCGATTGCCGGCAGCTATGCGATCTCCGGCGCGTTCTCGCGCAAGGCCTGGGAGGACTATGTGCGCGCCGCGTTTGACGAGGCGGCCGGCAGCGAGCTCAGCACCACCGACTGGGTGCTCGATACCACCGAACAGAGCGACCTGTCGCTGGCGGGCAGCCCGGAGCACATCTCGCGCCAGCTGGCCGCGCTGTACAAGCAGGAATACGCGCAGGAATGGCAGAAATTCCTGCAGGGCGTGAGCGTCAACCGCTTCGAGGATTTCGACGCCGCGGTTGCGCGCATGAACAGCCTCGGCGATCCCCAGAACTCACCGCTCCGGGCGCTGCTGGAGGCGATCAACGAACAGACCGTCTGGGACAATCCGGCGGCACTGCGTGCTGCGCAGGGCCCCGGGCGCGGCGGCTTCGTGGCGTGGTTCCAGCGCGTGGTCCTGCGGCGCGCGCCGTCGTCCCTGCCGATGGAGCTCGATCCCGGGACCGGCCAGGCCGTGCAGGCGGCAATGGGGCCGGTCGGCAAGACCTTCGAGGGCTTCGCGCGGCTGCTGGGCACCGGCGATGGTCCGGCGCTGATCGACAGCTATTTCCAGACCCTGGGCAAGCTGCGCAGCCGGCTCAACGCGATCCGTACCGAAGGCGAGCCGGGCCCGGGTGCCCGCCGGCTGATGCAGGATACGCTGGGTAACGACGGCTCCGAACTCAACGCGGCGCTCGCGCTGGTCGACGAGCAGATGCTCAATGGCCTCGACGAGACCCAGCGCAACGCGCTGCGGCCGCTGCTGCTGCGCCCGCTGACCGAGACCTTTGCCGCGCTGGTGGCGCCGACCGAGGCCGAGATCAACCGGGTGTGGGCGGCGCAGGTGTACCAGCCGTTCCGCGACGGCATCGGCCGGCAGTTCCCGTTCGACCAGGGGGCGGATGTCGATGCCGCACCGGGCGATGTCGCGGCGATCTTCGGCAGCAGCGGCGCGGTGGCCGGCTTCAACAGGGACGCGCTGGGGGCGCTGGTGATCCAGCGCGGCAACCTGCTCGAACCGCGGCGCTGGGCGGGCATGGGCATCACCCTGTCTCCGGAACTGGTCAGCGGCTATGGCGACTGGGTCAGCGGCAGTGCCGCCGGCGCGGGTGGCCAGGACACCACGATCTTCCAGATCCAGCCGGCGCCGGCGATCGGCGCGGTCGAATACACGCTGGAGATCGACGGCCAGGCGATGCGCTATCGCAATACGCCGCCGACCTGGACCACCTTCCAGTGGCCCAATCCGGGGCAGGTGCCGGGCGCGCAGCTGTCGGTGGTCACCAGCGACGGCCGCACCGTGCGCGTGGTGGATGCACCGGGCAGCAACGGTTTCGTCCGGCTGATGGAAGCAGCGCGGGTGGAGAGCCGTCCGGACAGCAGTTCGGTGACCTGGAGCGCGGAAGGAATCTCGATCACCGTGGACATGCGCATCACCCGCCGCGCCGGTGCAGCCAGCGGCAGTGGCGAGTGGCAGCGCGGCCTGCAACTGCCGTCCACGGTGGCCGGCGAGCCGGACACGACGGCCACCGCCGCCACCGATGTGGACGCATCCATGGAGGAAGGCGCATGAGCCAGACAGCGACGGCCGCGGTCAGTTACTTCGGCAAGATCCCGGCACGCGGGGATTTCGTGCGCACCGCCGACGACCACCAGCTGATGGCACTGCTCGACCGCTGGGCGGGCGGCAGCATCGAATTGCTGGCGCGCAACCCGGACTGGAAGCGTCTCTACGACGCCACCCCCGGCGTGGCGTATGCGTTCCTCGGCTCGCGCAGCCGGCTGGTGGTGTGCGGGCACCTGCGCCCGAGCCACGACGCCTCGTCGCGGCGTTTCCCGTTGCTGTCGGCGATCCGGCTCGAGGTCGGCCAGCCGCTCGCATTCCTTGCCCGCAGCCCGCTGGCGCTGTCACGGGTGTGGACCGGGCTGTCGCGCCTGTCGGCGAACGCGGTGAGCGCGGACGCGCCCGAGGAGCCGCTGCGTACGCTTGGGGAGGCGCGCTACGAGCTCGCGGTCGATCCGCTGGCCTACCAGGCCCCGTTCGACGACTTCCTCGACATGGAGACGATCGGCTCGCTGCAGGCGCGCCTGCGCGACGCCGGCCATGCCGAGGTCTCGCTGCGCCACATGCTGCCGGCGCTCGGCCTGCTGTTGCAGCCGCTGCTCACCGGTGGCGGCATCAGCATCGACAAGGGCCTCGAGCTGCCGCTGCCCACCGACAGCCTGCACCGTCCGCTGGTGGCGGCGTTCTGGCTGGACCTGGTCTCGGGCTTCATCGCCCGCGGCGATTTCGAACTCGCAGTGCTGGTGCGCGACGAGGCCGTACCGCGGCTGGTGGTCGGCTTCAACGGCGCGCAGGACCAGGTGCTGGGTGCGGTGCTGGACCCCACCGTGGCGGCGGACTACCTGATCCGCGGCAGCCAGGCGGGCTGGGTCGAGGACTACCTGCCCGGCGACTACGCGCTCAACCGGCTCGCCAGCTATCTCGACCGCGACGACCTGTCGCTGAAGACCGCACGCAAGCTGTTTGGCGAAACCTTTCTGGGGACCTGAGATGCGAACGATCCTCCACACGATGCTGGCGTGCGTACTGCTGGCCGGTACCGCATCCGCACAGGACACCTCGAAGCCGGTCATCGCCGAGGGCATCGTGCCCGACCAGGCCAGCAAGGCGCTGATCCTGGCGCGGCTGCACGAGGTCTACGGCGCCGAACGGGTGGTCGACCGCCTGCAGATCGAATCCATCCCCACGCCGCCGAACTGGGGCGAGTACGTCGCCAACATGGTCGGGCCGGGCCTGCGCCGGGTGTCGGACGGCGCGCTCGAGGTCAACGGCCAGGCGGTGCGCATCACCGGCCAGGTGGTCAACGAGGCGCAGCGGCAGCAGGTCGCCAGCGAACTCAGCCTCGCCAGCAGCAGCCGCTACACGGTCACCAACAGCCTGCGCACCGGCGGGTCCGGACAGAACCTGCTCGACGCGACGCTGGGCGATCGCATCGTCGAGTTCGAAAGCGGCAGCGCGCAACTCACCGATGTCGGCCGCGGCATCCTCGACGAGATGGCCTCGGGCCTGCGCGAGATCGGCGATGCGCGGGTGCAGATCGTCGGCCATACCGACGACGTCGGCGCGCGCCAGGGCAATATCGCGCTGAGCCAGGCGCGCGCCCTGGCGGTGCGTGACTATCTGGTGGGGCAGGGCATCCCGGTGGACAACCTCAGCGTGCTCGGCCGCGGGCCGGACGAGCCGATCGCCGACAACGCGACCGATGAGGGCCGCGCGCGCAACCGCCGCATCCAGTTCAAGGTGCTGTAGCGCTCAGCCGTAGGGGTCCTGAGAGGGATCCTCGACGTCGAGCATCTCCTGCATCTGCGCGAGCGTGGCATCGTCCTTGATCACGCGCTTGAGCCACACATGCAGCGGCATTTCGCCCCAGCGCGCGGCCTTGTCGGCGAGATAGGCCACCGGGCTGTGCGGCTCGGTGCGACGGAAGAACTCCGCGACCTGGCGCAGCTGGGCAAGCGCCTGCCGGCGCGATGCCAGCGGCCCCGCGGTTGCCGGCATGCTGCCCGCCGCCGGTGCGCCCTGCGTCGACTCTGCATCGGTGCCCATCGGCACCTCTGTCGCGTGGGCGTCACCGCCGTCATCGGTCAGCACACCGGCTTCGCGGGCAAAGCGGCCGAGCATCCGCCGCAGGGTGTCGACCTGGTCGTTGACGGCGGCGAAACTCGGGCCGTCCACGCCCAGCCGTGCGTCCACCGCCAGCTGCAGTTCGCGCAGCGCTTCGACGCAATCGTCAGCATCCTCGAGCAGCTGCCGGTAGAACCCATGCGGGGTGTCGCGCCGCGCGGCCTCGAGCAGTTCCAGGCCGGGCCGGCCATCGCCGGGGTCCTGGTCGCCACGCGCATGCGCGGCCTCGAATGCGCCCAGTCCGAACCGCCCCTGCGGCGCCTGCACGATCGGCAGCGTGCGCAGCCACTGCAGGGAATTGCCGAGCAGCCAGCCGAGGTTGCCGATACGTTCCTCGTGGTCGTCGCCTTCGGGTAGCGGGTGCAGGTCGTCCCAGTAGCGGTCGCAAAGGCCGGCGACCAGCCGGTAGCCCTGCGCAAGCCCGGCCAGGCCGTGCAGCTGGCCATTCGCCTCCACCAGCCATGCGGCGATGCGCAGGTCCTTGGTGCGGGTGCGCAACAGGTCGCTGCAGGTGCGCGCGACCACCGGCCAGTCGGCGCTCTTGATGTCGGTGACCCAGTCGCCCTGTTCGAGGGTCGGGTCGTCGGCGCGGCGCGCTTCCTGGATCAGGTCGAGTTCGGAAGAGAACGCGAGGTCTTCGCCGGCGGGGTAGGTGGCGTCGATCGGCGCCAGCAGGTCGTCCAGGTCCAGCATGTCGGGAGTCCGTTCCGGGTAGCCTCGCAAGTCCAGCCCTGCACCGATCCATCGGACAGGAACCAGGCCAGCCTGGTCGGCCGGGTGGTGGTGCCGGAGGCGGGACTCGAACCCGCACGCTTTCAAGGGCGGCGGATTTTGAGTCCGCTGCGTCTACCGATTCCGCCACTCCGGCGCGGAGCGCGAGTATACCGCCAGCCGCGCGCGCTGCGAGGCACTCAGGCGGCGGGATCCACCGCGAGCGGGCTGTCGGTGTGCAGGTGCCACTCGCCATCTTCGGGCACGAAGCGCGCGCAGCGTTCCATCGGGCCCTTGTAGATGTGCACCGACACCGCGACGCGGTCGCTGCTGGCGTTGGCGATGGTGTGGTACTCGTGCGGCGGGATCAGGCTCCCGGCGCTGCCGGGGCCCGCCTGCATGCCGCCGGCGGCGCGGAAGCGGAAACGCTCACCGTCCTGTTCCAGCAGCTCGTACTGGGTGATCTCCAGCACCCCGTGCCAGACACCCTCCACGCACCACAGGCCGCAATGGTCGTGCAGCGGCGTCGCCTGGCCGGGGCCCCAGGTCATCGCGACGATGCTGTAGCCGTGCTCCGGGCTGCGATAGAGCTCGCGGCGGGCGTAATGGTCGGCGACCGGCTCGTGCACGCAGGCCGGCAATTCGACCTCCGGATCGCCGATCACGTTGCACAGCACGGTGCGCAGTGCGGCGGTCACCGCGTGCTCGTCACCGCTGGCCACCGCGGTGTCGATGGCGCGCACCAGCTTGTCGCGACCGGTGAAGCGGATGTCGGGCAGGGCGGTCTCGGTCATGCAGGCCATTCTAGGCCAAGCCCGCGGCGACGGCCCGGTGGACGACCCCTTGTGGCCTACAGCCCGTCGAGAAAGCCGCGCACCGCCGGCCCGAAGCGCTCGAAGTCGACCAGGAAGGCGTCGTGGCCCTGTGGCGACGGCAGCGGCAGGAAGCGCGCATCGCAGCCGCCAGCGCGCAGGCCGTCGGCGATCTCCTCCTGCTGCTGCAGCGGAAACAGGATGTCGGTATGCACGCCGATCGCCAGCGCCCGCTCCACCCGGATCGCCGCCAGCCCGGCCAGGGTGTCGCCGCCCAGTGACTCGCCGATGTCGAACCAGTCCATGCAGCGGCTGAGGTAGAGGTAGCAGTTGGGGTCGAAGTTGCGCACGAAGCGCCGCGCATGCGCCTCGAGGTAGCTCTCAACCTCGAATTCGAGGCCGAACGGATCCTCGTCGTCGCGGCGGTCGGAGTCCAGCCGCACGCGCCCGAAGCGGCCGTCCCACTCCAGCGCGGAGCGGTAGGTGATCACGCCCAGCTTGCGTGCCATGCGCATGCCACTCTCCGGGTAGCGCGCGTCGTCGTAGTGGCCGCCGTTCCAGGCGGGGTCCAGGCGGATCGCCTCGCGCTGCAGCGAGCGGATCGCGATCGAGAACGGCAACGCCTGGGCGGCGCCGGAGACATTGATATGGCTGCGCGCACGGCCGGGGTGGCGCAACAGGAGGGCGAGCGCCGCCATGCCGCCCATCGAGTTGCCGATCACGCAGGCAAGGTGCTCGATGCCCAGCGCGTCGACCACGTGCATCGCGGCATCGGCGACATCCTCGATCGAGAGGTCCGGGAAGCGGAGCCGGTACGGCTGGCCATCCTCCGGTGACGGCGAGGCCGCCCCGGTGGACCCCTTGCAGCTGCCGAGCGTGTTGACGCAGACGACATGCCAGCGGTCGGTGTCGATCGGTTTGCCGGGGCCGACCATCGCGTCCCACCAGCCCGGCGACGGGTCGTCGGCGTTGCTCGCGGCGTGCGCATCGGGCGACAGCCCGGTGAGGATGAGGATGCTGTTGTCACCCGAGGCGTTGCGGGTGCCCCAGGTCTCGTAGGCGATGCGCGCGCGCTGCAGGGCGCCGCCGCGCTTCATCGGCAGCGCGTGCTCGAGCTGGAGGAAACGCGTGCCCGGAGGGATGAATTCGGTCATCGCGAAAGTGTAAGCGCAGCCGCCCGGACCGCGTGGCGGGCCATCGTGTTCACTGCTGTAGGACAATCCAGCGGTCCCGGCTGGCGTCCATACACATGCCCCCATCGTCCGCTATCCGTTTCCGGTGTTCGCGCATCGCCATGCCGGTGGCGGCTGCGGGGATGGCGCTGTTCGTGGCGATCGCCATCGGCATCCACCTGCTGCGGCCCGACCTCGACTGGGTCGACGCGCAGATGAGCCGCTACCTGTTGCAGCCCTATGGCGGCTGGCTGCAGCTGGCGTACTGCGCGCTGGCGGTGGCGATCGTGGCGATCGCATTCGCGGTACAGCGATCCCTGTCGCCGCCGGCACGCAGCAGCGGACCGCTGCTGCTGTTCATCGCCGGGGCGGCCTCGCTGGTGGTGACCGCATTCGCGCCGATGGACGGCGATGGCGCCGACCCGACCTTCGTAGGCTGGATACACGGGGTTTCCGCACAGGCGGCCTTTCTGTGCGTGACCGTAGCGATGCTGCTGCAATCCGCCTGGCTGCGGCACGACGCGCGCTGGCGCACATCGATGCCGGGCGCATTGGGCATCGCCGCGGTCGCGTTCGCCGCGTTGTGGGCGCTGGTTCTGGTCGGCGGGCTGCCACGCGGGGCCGCGCAGAAGGCGGTGATCGCGATCATCGCCTTGTGGTTCGTCTTCATCTGGACTGCGCTGCGCGGGCGGTTGCGTCGCGGCGACGCGTGGGTCGGAGATCCGCCATGACCGACACCGGGTTCAACCCCTATGCCGTGCCCGGCATGCCCGTGCTGGCCGCGCAGCAGCGGGCGGCGCTGGAGGCCGCCTATGCGGATCCTCCGCGCGCCTACCATTCCTTCGCGCATGTGGGCGAGGTGATGCGCGAGATGGCCACGGTGCTGTCCGGGCCGGGCTGGCACCGGCCGGGCGAGGTGTGGCTGGCGGTGCTGTACCACGATGCGGTGTACGTGCCGGGCGCGACCGACAACGAAGCACGTTCCGCGGAGCTGGCGCGCGAGGCGATCGTGCGCTGGCTGCCCGACGCGGGCATCGATGCCGGGCGCGTCGCGGAGCTGATCGTGCTGACGGCCCGGCACGGCCAGCACGATCCGGATGACTTCCCGGACGATGCCGACGGCGACGACACCCGCCGCTTCCTCGACTGCGACATGGCGATCCTCGGCACACCGGCGGCGCGCTTCGACGCCTACGACCGCGCGATTGCCGCCGAATACCGCGACCGCGTGCCGGGCTGGCTGTACCGCATGCAGCGGCGGCGATTCCTCGCCGCGCTGCTGCGACGCCCGCGCATCTACCTCAGCGCGGAGTTCCACGAGCGGCTGGATGCCACGGCGCGCGCCAACCTGCGGCGCACGCTGGGTACCAGACGCTGATCGACAGGCCGCTGCTGATCAGCCAGCGTCCATCGCCTGGCCGTTCTGCTTTTCCTCGTCGGTCGCCGCACGCACGCTGGCGATGCGGACGTCGAAATGCAGGGTCTTGCCGGCCAGCGGATGGTTGCCGTCGACGCGGACCTCGTCATCACCGACCTCGACCACCGTCACCAGCAGCGAGCCACCTTCGGTCTGGGCGCGGAACTGCATGCCCAGCTGCACGTTGTCCACGCCCTGGAATGCCTGTTTCGGCACGGACTGGACCAGCCCCTCGTGACGTACCCCGTAGCCCAGCTCGGGTTCGACATCCACGGTCAGCTGGTCACCGACGGCATGGCCCGCCAGGGCGTTCTCCAGGCCCGGCACGATATTGCCGGCACCGTGCAGATAGCTCAGCGGGCGATCGTCCGGCGAGCGGTCGATGACAGCGCCGGCATCGTCGGTGAGGGTGTAATGGAAGCTGACCACGCGTTCGGCCGCGATCTCCATGGGATCTCCTTCGGGGTTGGGATGGGAGTACGCCGGTCGACTCACGACGCCAGAGAAGTGGTGCGTGCCGGCAGGCTAGGGGAATCGGCCCGCCCGCTGCAACCCGTCGCGCCGCACGCGCGGCTGCGCGGAACCCTGCCGGGGCTGTGGCAAAGTTGCGGCCTTGTCGAAAACGGAGTGCACGGATGAGGCGGATCTGGTTCCTCGGCCTGGCGGCAGCGCTGCTGCCGATCGGAGTGATGGCGCAGGCGGGTGGCATGACCCTGGAGCAGATCGCCAAGACGCGGACCGCGTCGGGCGTCGCGATCAGCCCCGACGGCGGCGAGATCGCCTATGTGCTGGCGGTGCCGCGCCTGCCGGGCATCGACGAGGACGGCCCCGCGCGGACCGAACTGCACGTGGTGTCGCGCAATGGCGACAGCCGCGGTTACGTCACCGGCAAGACCAATGTCGCCGCCCTGCAGTGGTTTCCGGACGGGCGCTCGCTGGCGTTCCTGTCCAAGCGCGAGGGCGACACCACTCGCGGGGTGTACCGCATCCCGTTGCGTGGTGGCGAGGCGGTGCGCTTCGCATCGCTCAAGACCGATATCTCCGGCTACAGCCTGTCGCCCGACGGCACCCGCGTCGCCCTTCTGGCGCCGCAGCCGGAGAGTGATGCACTGGCCGCCGAGCGCAAGCAGGGGTTCACCCAGAAGGTGTACGAGGAGGACTGGCGCCCGACCACGTTGTGGATCCAGGACGTCGACGGCGACGCCGAGGCGCGGGAACTGGCGATCGATGGCAGCGTGCAGAGCGTGCACTGGAGTCCGGCCGGCGATCGTCTGGCACTGGTGGTCGCCCCGCGCCAGCTCACCGACGACACGCTGGTGTTCGCGCGCGTGCGCATCATCGACCCCCACGGTCGTGAACTCGGGCGCGTCGACAATCCGGGCAAGCTCGGCCAGCTGGCGTGGAGCCCGGATGGAGCACACCTCGCGGTCATTTCCGCCGCCAATGAGAACGACGCCGCCGATGGTCGCCTCACCATCGTCGGCAAGGACGGTGGCCCGCAGCGTGACCTGCTGCCCGGCCTGCCCGGGCATGTGTCGCACGTCGGCTGGCGCGACAATGGCCGCGTCCTGTTCCTGAGCCAGGAGGGCGTGCAGACCCGGATCGGCGAGATCGCCGTCGACGGCAGCAATCAGCAGACCCTGCTCGCCGCCGAAGGTCCGGTCTGGGGTGGGCTCAGCGTGGCACGCGAGAGCGGCGACCTCGCCCTGGTCGGGCACTCCCGGCAGCATCCGCAGGAGGTCTTCATCCTCGGCCGCGGGCAGGCGACGCCGACCCGCTTGACCGACAGCAACCCGTGGCTCGCCGACGTGCGCCTGGCCCGGCAGGAAGTGGTGCGCTACCGGGCGCGCGATGGCCTGGAGATCGAAGGGATGCTGGTGCATCCGCTCGAGCGCCGCGGCAACCAGCGCGTGCCGCTGATCCTGGTGGTGCACGGCGGTCCCGAGTCGCACTACTCCAACGGCTGGCTGACCGGCTATTCGCAGCCGGCGCAGGTGGCCGCCGCACGTGGCTTCGCCAGCTTCTTCCCCAACTACCGCAGCAGCACCGGGCGTGGGGTGGAGTTCTCCAAGGCCGGCTACGGGCGCCCGGGCATGGAGGAGTTCGACGACCTCGTCGATGGCGTCGACCACCTCGTGGAGATCGGCCTGGTCGACCGCGACCGCGTCGGCATCACCGGCGGTTCCTACGGCGGCTACGCCAGTGCCTGGGGTGCCACGTACTACAGCGAGCGCTTTGCGGCATCGGTGATGTTCGTCGGCATCTCCGACCAGGCCAGCCTGGTCACCACCGGCGATATCCCGCAGGAGCAGTACCTGACCCACATGGGCACCTGGCCGTGGGAGAACCCGGAGATGTTCCGTCAGGCCAGCCCGATCACCCACGCACAGAAATCGCGCACGCCGACGCTGATCCTGCATGGCGAGGCCGACCCGCGGGTGCCGGTGATGCAGTCCTACATGATGTACCGCTATCTGCAGCTGGCCGGGCAGGCGCCGGTGCGTCTGGTGCTGTATCCGGGCGAGGGGCACGGCAACCAGCGCGCCGCCTCGCGCTGGGATTATGCGATGCGCCTGATGCAGTGGATGGAGCACTACCTGACCGGGCCGGGCGGCGAACCGCCTGCCTACCAGCTCGACTACGCCCTTCCCGAAGCCGCACGCTGATCGGCACGGGTGATCCATGGGGAAGGCCGGCAGCGATGCCGGCCTTTCGCGTTATCGGGCGTGTGTTGCCTCGGGACGTGCAGGAGACAGGGTTCGCGCACGCCGGAGACCGTTCGTAAGCACTGCGTGATTGCACGGCTCACATGCCTTTGAGTGTCGTGCGGTTAGCGTGTGGATGCCGCATCGCTGCACTGCGCGCTTGTACGCTGACCACGATGCGCCACGGGCCGGACCGCCGCCGACAACCGTGCGACGCCGCCCGGCAACCCCCACGATCACCAGGAGACACCATGAACCAGCAGAGCCGGACCACCGAGACGTTGAACGATCTGATCGCCATCGCCCGCGACGGGCAGGAGTTCTACCAGGATGCGTCCACGCGGATCGACGATGTCGAGCTGAAGTCGCTGTTCACCCGCGTGGCCACGACCAAGGCCACGATCATCGCCGAGCTGGGCGCTGCCGTGCAGGCCGTGGGTGGCGACCCCGAGGGCTCGGGCACCATGCGCGGCTCGATGCAGGAGATGTACGCCCGCGTGCGTGCCGCGCTGGGTGACAAGGAATACAGCTATGTCGCCGAGCTGGAGGAATCCGAGGACCGCCTGCTGCATGCGTTCGAGGATGCGGTCAAGGACGAGAAGACCCCGACAGCCGCCCGCGACGTGGTCACCCGCCTGATGCCGGAAGTGCGCGCCTGTCACGACCTCATGCGTGCCCGCAAGCACGCGATGAAGTGCGCGTCCTGAGTCATCCGTTCGCGCGTTGATTGCGGCCCATCCGGATCTTCCGGGTGGGCCGAGCGCGTTGTGGCGCCGGCGCGCCGCTAGAATCGCAGCCGCCCCCGTCGCCCGGTTGTTCGATGTCCAAGCTCCTGCTGCATCTGCGTAACGTCCCGGACGAGGAAGCCGATGGCGTCCGCGCGTTCCTCGATGCCCATCGCATCGCCTGGTACCAGACCCGGCCCGGCCCGCTGGGCATCACCGGCGGGGCGATCTGGATCAAGCACGACCAGGACTACCCGCAGGCGCGCCGGCTGATGGATACCTACCAGCAGGAGCTCCGCGAGCGGGTGCGCGCCGGGCTGGCCGACGCGCGTGCGCGTGGCGAGGACGAGACCTTTGCCGACATGCTGCGCGAACGCCCGGGCTGGGTGCTGGTGCGGGTGCTGGCGATCCTGGCGCTGCTCGCCCTGATGGCGCTTCCCGGCTATCTGCTCTGGCGCTAGCGTCGTCCGGGCACCGCCTTCGATACTCACATGCGGTGAATGCCGGGATCCTATGATCGAAGACGGCCGATCGCCTGCGGAGCCATGATGAAATCGACCCTGGTCCTTGCTCTTGCCGCCGCGATGACGGCGTCGGCGCTGTCCGCCTGTGGCGAGCGCGCGCCACCGTCGCCCCCGCCGGCGCCTGCGGACTCCGCGCCGCCACAGGAACGCGTGCCGGCCAATGATCCGACGGTGCGTCGCCATGAGCGCGCCGCTCCTCCGGAATTGCAGGCGCTGGTGAGCGGACGCTTCGAGCCGCGAGGCGAGCGCGCCACCCGGGCCACCGGCGCGATCGAGGTCGACGACCATGCGATCTCCGCCGCACAGGGCGACGAGCTGAGCACCGAGCGCATCGCGATCGTCCGCGGCGACGACCAGTACCGCGCGGGCGAGCGCTATTCCAGTCTGCTCATGGTGGGCGCCGAACAGCCGGTCGAGCTGCGCCGGGTGTATCCGCCCGCTGGCGACACCAGTGACGATGACCCCGTGGCCGCCGACACCGCGGCGGTCGAAGGCACGCCCCCCGTCTCTGCGGGTGTTCCTGCCGGTATTCCTGCCGATGCCGCTGCCGATAGGCACACGGCGGTGCCGCTGTGCGCCTCCGGCGAGGCGAGCTACATCGCCCTGGTGATGGTCAACGAAGGCGACCGCCAGGTCGTGCGCCTGGCCGGGCTGAGGGGCGATTCGATGCCGGCTGCCGGTGCCAGCGATATCGAGGCGTGCGAGGTGCTGGAGTACGAGTCGCGCTGAGCCGTGGGTCGCATTCCGGCATTTCGCCGGTGCCCGCTCACGGAATATGAACATCTGTGCCCGTCGACTCCGGATAATGCGCGCTGGTTTCACGGAGCTGAAGATGACCTCGCGACCCATCCGCCTGCTGTTCGTTGCCCTCGCGGCGACCGGACTGGCCGCCTGCCAGGAGATCGCCGATACGCCGGCGCACACCTCCACCACCGCACCGGTGCTGGTCACCGCCGCGCCGCCCCCGGCGGACGTGCCCAGCCATGATCCGCAGCTGCGCCCGGGTTCGCGCGCGGCGCCGCCGATGCTGCACCCGGTGGCGCTCGGCCCGTTCGAGACCGGCAATCCGATCGCCGAATCGGTCACCGGGCGCATCACCATCGAAGGCTCGCGCATCGTCGGCGAGAACGGCGCCGAGTTCGTCACCGAACGCATCGCGATCCTGCGCGGCGGCGACGAATTCCTGCCGGGCCAGCGGTATGCCGACGCGATGATGATCGGCACCGAGCATCCGGTGGAACTGCGTCGGGTGGTCAGCGAGACCTGGCCCACGCGCGCACCGGGCAACGCCATCTGCCGCGACATGAAGACCGGCTACCTCGCCATTACCAAGATCGCCGAGGGCGACCACGACGTCGTGCGCCTGATGGGCCTGCGCGGGCAGGACATGCCGGCGCCGAGCGCCGCCGACGTCACCGTCTGCGCATCGTCGTCGTACTACGCGCGGCGCTGATCCGACGCGGCGCGCCGCGGTCCGTGACCATCGGCACCCGGCTGCGGCGCATATTTTCTTTATGGTCCGGGGCGGCCTTCGCAGGTCGCCCCGTCCGTTCGTCTGGAGTCCACATGTTCCGATCGTTCCCGCTGCAGCGCATGCTGTTGGCGCTGCTGCTCTCGTGTCTCGCCCTGCCTGCCGCCGCGCAGCGTGAGATCCGCTTCGATGCCTACGCGGTGCCGTCGGCCGGCACGGTCGCGGTGGCGATGCGTGGCGAGGGTCCCCAGACCGGCGCGTTCGCCGATGTCGATGCGGCCACCGGTGGCGCGCTGGCACGCGCGGTCGCCGCGGCCGGCTACAAGGGTCGCGCCGATACCCAGCTCGACCTGCCGGGCCTGGCGCCGTTCGACCGCGTGCTGGTGGTGGGCGTTGGCACCGATGCGCCCTCCACGCGCACGCTCGAGGATGTCGGCGGACGTGTCGGCCGCTTTGCGGCCGGCAGCACCGCCGCAGCGGTCGAGCTGCTGTGGGGCGGCGACGAGGCCGCGGCCGCGCAGCCGCTGGCGTTCGGTGCCGCGCTGGGCGGCTACCGCTTCGACCTCTACCGCTCGCGGCGCGAGGACGATACCGGCCCGCGCGCCGGCGAAGGCACGCTGGTGGTGCGTACGCGCGACGGCGCCGCCGCCGCCGAGGCGTTCCAGCGCGACTGGGCGCCGGTCGCCCACGGGGTGAGGTTCGCCCGCGACCTGGTCACCGAGCCGGCCAGCGCGGTGTATCCGGAAGAATTCGTGCGCCGTACCCGCGAGGCGTTCAACGGCATGCCGGGCGTCACCATCGAAGTGCTCGACGTACCGGCGATGGAGCGTCTGGGCATGGGCGGCATCCTGGCGGTCGGACAGGGCAGTGCGCGCCCGCCGCGGCTGCTGGTGGTGCGTTATGACGGCGCGGCCCGCGGCGAGGCGCCTGTCGCCTTCGTCGGCAAGGGCATCACCTTCGATTCCGGCGGCCTGTCCATCAAGGGCAGCGACGGCATGTGGCGCATGAAGTACGACATGGCGGGCGCCGCCTCGTCGGTGGGCGCCGTGCTCGGCCTGGCCGGCCGCCGCGCACCGGTGAACGCCGTCGCGGTCGCCGCGCTGGCCGAGAACATGCCCTCGGGCACCGCGACACGCCCGGGCGACGTCATCCGCACCGCCTCCGGCCAGACCTTCGAGGTCATGAGCACCGATGCGGAAGGGCGCATGGTGCTGGTCGATGCGCTCTGGTACGTGCAGGACCGCCACCGCCCGCGCGCGATCATCGACATCGCCACCCTGACCGGTGCCATCGTCACCGCCCTGGGCGGCGACTACGCCGGCCTCTTCAGCCGTCATGACGATCTGGCCGACCAGCTGCTCGCTGCCGGCGAAGCCTCGGGCGATGCGCTGTGGCGCATGCCGATGCATCCGGGCTACGGGAAGATGCTGGAGTCGCCGATCGCCGACATGCGCAATGGCGGCGGCCGTCCGGGCTCCGGCACTGCGGCGCACTTCATCGGTGAGTGGGTGGACAAGGGCACGCCGTGGGCGCATCTCGACATCGCCGGCATGGCGTGGATCGAAACCGGCGGCACCGCCACCACGCCGGCCGGCGCCACCGCGTTCGGCGTGCGCCTGTTCGACCGCTGGGTGCGTGACCACGTGGAACCGGCGGCGCGCTGAGGGCGCCGCACGGCAACCACCTGCAGGCGGCGGTCCGGGGAAGCCCGGGCCGCCGTTTCGCTTTCCGGAATGCGCAGGGCGGCCGAAGCCGCGATGAACGCACACGCCGGCGCGGCAGGTGTGGCCGACGCGCCGCGTAGAATGCGCGCATGTACACCAGCATCGCCGCCTACTGTTTCGTGCACGTGGACGATCCACGTGCGCTTGCCGACGCCATCGAGCCGATCGCCCGCGACCACGGCCTGCTCGGCAGCGTGCTGGTGGCGGACGAAGGCCTCAACCTGTTCCTTGCCGGCAGCCGTTCCGGCATCGATGGCTTCCTCGGCTGGCTGCGGGCCGATCCGCGGTTTGCCGGGATCGGGGTCAAGGTCAGCGAAAGCGAACGTCAGCCCTTCGCGCGGCTCAAGGTGAAGGTCAAGCGCGAGATCATCGCCTTCCGCCGCGAGGATGCGTCGCCGCTGCGAGGGCGCGCCCCGGCCGTGACGCCGGAGGTGCTGGCACGCTGGCTGCAGCAGGGCCATGACGACAGCGGCCGCGCCGTGGTGATGCTCGATACGCGCAATCGCGAGGAAGTGGCTTACGGCACCTTCGCCGGCGCGCTGACCCTGCCGATCGACAACTTCACCGATCTTCCCTGGGCCGTGACCGCGCAGCGCGACCGGCTCGCCGGGACCACCGTGGTCAGCTTCTGCACCGGGGGCATCCGCTGCGAGAAGGCCGCGCTGTGGATGCGTGCGCAGGGCATGGACAACGTGCTGCAGCTCGACGGCGGCATCCTGGGCTACTTCGAGCGCGTCGGCGGCACGGGGTATGAAGGCCGGTGCTTCGTGTTCGACGAGCGCGTGGCGCTCGATCCGGAGCTGGTCGCGCTTGCCGATGCAGAGACCGACGCCGCATGAGCTGGATCGGCATCGTCCTGCTGGTGCTGGCGCTCTACCTCGGCTTCAAGCTGGTGGGCGTGGTGCTGAAGCTGGTGCTGTTCGTGGTCGCGATCGTGATCGGTTACGCGCTCCTGGCGCCACACCTGGACTGGCCGTCGCCGACGGAGATCGTCTGGGTGCTGGGGCCGGATACCGATGCGCTGGGGCCCGACGGCCTGCGCGTGCCTGACACCGCCGGCATGCGCCAGCGGGTGGTGGACGGTGTGGCCGGCGCGATCGCCGAACGCGTGGTACCGGCGGTGGATACCCCGGCGGACCCGCTGCCGTCGCCCTGTGCCGAGGGGCAGGGGGAAGCGGCCGGCGACTGCTGAACACCTGCAGTGCCCATCTCCCGCCCCGAAGGGCGGGTGGGTGCCTGACGGGCCTCAGCCCTCGCGACGCGGCGGCTTGCGCGGGCCGCCCTTGAATCCACCCGGCGGACCCTTGCGGAAGCCACCCGGAGCGCTGCCCGGGCGCTTGAAACCACCGGGACGACGCGCGGGCGCCTCGGTATCGGCCGCCTCGGCACGCCGCATCCGCAGCTGCTGGCCGGCCACGCGCACGCGCTTGAGATGCTCCAGCACCTCGCGCGGCATGCCGTCGGGCAGGTCGACCAGGGTGTAGTCGTCGCGGATGTCGATGCGGCCGATGTAGCGGCTTTCCAGGTCCGCCTCGTTGGCGATCGCGCCGACGATGTTGCCCGGCTGCACGCCGTGCACGTGGCCGACCTCGATGCGGAAGGTCTCCAGCCCGGCCTCGGGGCCCTGCACGCGCTGCGGGCGGGGCTCGCGCGGTGCGGCATCGTCGGCGGTGCGCCGCTGCCCCCGGTCGGCGCGTTCCGGTCGCTCGAAGTGGCGCTCGCTTTCGTTGGCACGCTCGAACTTCGGGCGCTCGCGCGGCGGGTCGAGCAGCAGCGGGGTGTCGCCCTGCAGCAGCGCCGCCAGCGCCGCGGCGATCTCCACCGCCGGCACGTTCTGCTCGCGCTCGTAGGTCTCGACCAGCTCACGGAACATGCCGTGCTGCGGGTGCTGCAGGCCGTCGCCGATGCGGTCGAGGAACTTGGTCACGCGACGTGCGTTCACGGTCTCGACGCTGGGCAGTTCCATCTGTTCGATCGGCTGGCGGGTGGCGCGTTCGATCGAGCGCAGCATGCCGCGCTCGCGCGGGCTGACGAACAGGATCGCCTCGCCGGCACGCCCGGCGCGCCCGGTGCGACCGATGCGGTGCACGTAGCTTTCGGTGTCGTAGGGGATGTCGTAGTTCAGGACGTGGCTGATGCGCTCCACATCGAGCCCGCGTGCGGCCACGTCGGTGGCGACGAGCACGTCGATACGGCCGTCCTTGAGCTGCTGGATGATGCGCTCGCGCTGCTTCTGTTCGATGTCGCCATTGATCGCCGCAGCGGCCAGACCGCGTGCCGCGAGCTTCTCCGCCAGTTCCTCGGTCGCGATCTTGGTGCGCGCGAACACGATCATCGCGTCGAACGGCTCGGCCTCGAGGATGCGGGTCATCGCGTCGAGCTTGTTGACGCCGCTGACCATCCAGTAGCGCTGGCGGATGTTGGCCGCGGTCGTCGTCGTCGACTTGATCGCGATCTCGACCGGGTCCTTGAGGTAGGTCTGGGCGATGCGCCGGATCTGGCTCGGCATCGTCGCCGAGAACAGCGCGACCTGGCGCGTCTCCGGGGTCTTCTTCAGCACCGCCTCGACGTCGTCGATGAAGCCCATGCGCAGCATTTCGTCGGCCTCGTCCAGCACCAGGCAGCGCAGTTCGGACAGGTCGAGGGTGCCGCGCTCAAGATGGTCGATCACGCGCCCCGGCGTACCCACCACCACGTGGACGCCGCGGCGCAGGGCCGAGAGCTGCTGGCCATAGCCCTGGCCGCCATAGACCGGCAGCACCTGGAAGCCGGGCAGGTGGCGCGAATAGGTCTGGAAGGCCTCGGCAACCTGGATGGCCAGTTCGCGGGTGGGCGCGAGCACCAGGGCCTGCGGCTTTCTCGCGCGGGGGTCGAGCTGCGCCAGGATCGGCAGTGCGAAGGCGGCGGTCTTGCCGGTGCCGGTCTGTGCCTGGCCAAGCACGTCACGCCCTTCCAGCAGCGGCGGGATGGTGGCGGCCTGGATTGGCGACGGGGATTCATAGCCGACGTCGGCCAGCGCCCGCATCAGCGGGTCGGGCAGGGCGAGATCGGAAAAACGGATGGTGGGGCTGTCAGCGCTCATCGGCGAAGGTGTATCGGCGCCGGGGGAGCGGCCGTTCTGGCGGCAGTATTTTACGCGTCGCGTGTGAATGCGGGGCAGCCGCGAACAGGCAGGCAAGCCGATGCACTCGACGGGGAAGTGACCAGCCGGCTGCTACGGTAGGCGGATGCAGGGAATCGAATTCGACAATGCGTTTTTGCGCGCGCTTCCGGGCGATGCGGAAACGGGACCTCGCCTGCGCCAGGTGCACGGGGCCGCCTGGTCCCGGGTGGATCCCTCGCCCGTATCGGCGCCGCGGCTGCTGGCACATTCGCCGGAGATGGCGCATGCGCTGGGGTTTTCGGAAGCAGACGTGGCCTCGGAGGAATTCGCGCAGGTCTTCGGTGGCAACGCGCTGCTAGCGGGCATGGAGCCGTTCGCGGCCAATTACGGCGGCCACCAATTCGGGCACTGGGCCGGGCAGCTCGGCGATGGCCGGGCGATCACCCTGGGCGAGCTGGTCAACGCCGCCGGCGAACGCTGGGAGCTGCAGCTCAAGGGCGCGGGCAGGACGCCCTATTCGCGCATGGCCGATGGCCGCGCCGTGCTGCGCTCATCGATCCGCGAGTTCGTCTGCAGCGAGGCCATGCACCACCTGGGCGTGCCCACGACGCGGGCGCTGAGCCTGGTCAAGACCGGGGAGATGGTTGAGCGCGACATGTTCTATGACGGCAATCCGCGCGACGAACCGGGCGCCGTTGTGTGCCGGGTGGCGCCGTCGTTCATCCGCTTCGGCACCTTCGAATTGCCGTACTCGCGCGGGGAAACCGACCTGCTGCGCACGCTCGCGGACTTCTGCATCCGCCGCGATTTCCCGCACCTGCAGGGTGAGGGTGAGACGCTCTACGCCGACTGGTTCGGGGAAATCTGCGAGCGCACCGCCGGGCTGGTAGCGCACTGGATGCGCGTGGGCTTCGTCCACGGCGTGCTCAATACCGACAACATGTCGATCCTTGGCCTGACCATCGACTATGGCCCCTACGGTTGGCTCGAGGACTTCAACCCCGACTGGACGCCCAACACCACCGATGCCCAGGGCCGGCGCTACCGCTTCGGCTGGCAGCCCCGCGTGGCGCAGTGGAACCTGTCGCGGCTGGCCCAGGCGCTGTCGCCACTGTTCGGCGATGCGGCGCCGCTGCAGGCCGGCCTGGACCGCTACGCCGAAGTGTTCAACGCCACCGAATCCCGGATGCAGGCGTGCAAGCTCGGCTTTTCGCAGTGGCAGGAGGGTGAGGATGACGACCTCTTGACCGCGCTGCGCACCCTGATGGTGGACGGGGAGGTGGACATGACGCTGTTCTTCCGGTCCCTGGCCTCCGTGGATGCGCAGGCGCCTTCGCTGCAGGGCTTGGAGCATGCCTTCTACGATCCGGCAAAACTGGAAGCGACGCGTGCGGCGTTCGACGACTGGCTGGAGCGCTACGCGGCGCGCGTGCGCGAGGATGCGCTGGCGCCGGAACGGCGCCGCGAAATGATGGACACCGCCAATCCGCTCTACGTGCCGCGCAACTGGCTCCTGCAGCAGGCCATCGACCAGGCGGAGCAGGGGGATCCGACGGGTGTGCACGAGCTGATGGACATATTCCGCGAGCCATACCGGGAGCAGCCCGGCCGCGAGCGTTTCGCCGCGCGCCGGCCGGAGTGGGCCCGGTCGCGCGCGGGCTGCTCGATGCTGTCCTGCAGCTCCTGAGCCAGCCGCCTCAGGGGATCTCGAATCCGGATTCGTCCGCAGGGATGGACGCGCGCTGGAACAGCTCCGGGCCGATGAGCGAGGCGACCTCGTCCTCGCAGGTCAGTGCGCGCACGGTCCGGCCGTCTTCCTGCACCAGCACGCCGGCCTTCTCCCATCCGCGCCCGATGCCGGTGTACACCGTGTACTCGCGTCCATCGCGGTCAAAGCGCAGGTACGCGCCGCCGCCGCCCGAATACATCAGGGTGCCGGAGCGGAACGCGGCAGCCTCGGCCATTCCGGTCTCCGGCCAGCGGGCCGCGGCCTCGCCGGTTTCCACGTAGCGCAGCCGCGATGCATCCTGGGATCCGCACAGCGCGACCCCCTGGCCGGCGCCGGTGGCGCAGGCGAACACCACGGTTTCGTCGACGGCGCACGCGGACGCGGCTGCGCCGTCCGCCGTTTCCGGCTCAAGGGCCGCCGTGCCCCCGGAGCAGGCCGCCACCATCAAAGCCAGTGCGGCCGCGACAACCGGCTTCATGCGCTCAGGCCAGGGCGGCCTGGGCACGTGCGTAATACGCCTGGCGATCGGCCAGGCCGTTGGTGCCACCGTTGATCAGGCGGGTGACCTGCACGAAGTCGCCGCTGTCGGCAGCGGTGTTGATGTCGCGGCTGGTCCAGTACCAGGCGGCAATGCGCGCGGCGTTCTCCGGCTGTGCCGCCAGCTGCGGGTTGTTGACCAGGTCCAGCCCAAGTGCCCGGCCGGCCTCGGTGTAGTTGTAGCGCCCGGTCACCTGGATGTAGCCGCGGCCCTTGTAACGCACGCCGTCGCCGGGCTGGGTGTTGCCCAGGTCGGCGCGGCCCTCGTAGGCGGCGCCGCTGGCGATTTCTTCCATGTAGCGGAAGCCGCCGCTCTCGTGCGCCAGCTGGGCAATGAACATCGCCTGTTGCTGCGGCGTATTGATATTGGCCTCGGCCATGGCCGCGTTGAGGTTCTGCGCGATCGCGGGGGCCTGGCCGGGATCGAGGCCAGGCACGATCTGCAGCAGCTGCTGGCCGGTGATGCCGTCGCCGGGTGCGCCGGCGCCGCCGATGGACACGTTGCCCGATGCGCTGGACGCCGCGAAGCTGGCCGGGGAAGCCTCCGGGCCACCAGCGGCCGCGGCGTCGGCGGCGGGGATCTGGATGCGGTCGCCGGGGTAGATCAGGTCCGGGTTGAGCACCTGCGGATTGGCCTGGATCAGCGCCTGCAGCGAAACCCCATTCTGCGCGGCGATCGCCCAGAGCGTATCGCCATGCACCACGCTGTGCGCGCGGTTGTCCGCAGGGGGCAGGCTGGTTGCCGGATGGTTGCCAATGGGGGAAACGGACATGCTGCGTGCTCCTTCGTGGAGCCTCCGCCGATGCCGGAGGCGCGTGGATCCAGTGCCCCGATTGGAACAAATCCCTTCCGCGCTGCCAGCTAGGGCTGGCCCTAGCACCGCGCCGGTAGAATGGGCGCATGTCCCTGATCACTCTCGAAGGCGTCGACGTCAGCGTCGGCGGACCGCTGCTGCTCGAACAGGTGGGCCTGTCGATCGGTGCCGGCGAGCGCGTGGCCCTCATCGGTCGCAATGGCGCCGGCAAATCGACCCTGCTGCGGGTGATGTCCGGCGACCTGGCCCCGGATGACGGCCAGGTGCGCGTGGCCGACGGCGCGCGGGTGGCGCGGCTGGAGCAGGAGGTGCCGGCGGGTGCGGCGGGCAGCGTATTCGACGTGGTCGCCGCCGGCGCGGGCGAGCTGGGCGCGGTGCTGGCCGAATTCCACCGCCTGGCGCACGCGGACCCGGTGGATACCGACGCGCTGGCCGCGGCGCAGGCGCGGATCGAGGCTGCCGGTGGCTGGACCCTGGACCAGCGGGTGGAATCGATCCTGGACCGGCTGGGCCTGGACGGCGACGCCCAGTTCACGCGCCTGTCCGGCGGCCTCAAGCGCCGGGTGCTGCTGGCCCGCGCGCTGGCCTCGGAGCCCGACGTGCTGCTCCTGGACGAGCCCACCAACCACCTGGACATCGCCGCCATCCACTGGCTGGAGGAGTTCCTGCGGGCGTGGCCGGGCGCGCTGGTGTTCGTGACCCATGACCGCCGCTTCCTGCGGGGGCTGGCGACACGGATCATCGAGATCGACCGCGGGCAGGCGACCGACTGGCCCGGCGACTGGGACAACTACGTGCGCCGGCGAGAGGAGCGCCTGAATGCCGAAGCCCAGCAGAACGCGCGCTTCGACAAGCTGCTGGCGCAGGAGGAGGCCTGGATCCGCCAGGGCATCAAGGCGCGGCGCACCCGTGACGAGGGCCGGGTGCGGAGATTGGAGGCGATGCGCGTCGAGCGCGCCGAGCGCCGCGCGCAGACCGGCAACGTGCGCATGCAGGCGGCGCAGGGCGAAGCCTCCGGGAAGAAGGTGGTCGAACTGCAGGACGTCTCGTTCGCCTACGGCAAGCGCACCCTGGTGCGCGACTTCTCCACCACCATCATGCGCGGCGACCGGATCGGCCTGATCGGCCCCAACGGCAGCGGCAAGACCACCCTGCTGCGCCTGCTGCTGGGCGAGCTGGAGCCGCAGCAGGGCCGTGTGCGGATCGGCACCCGGCTGCAGGTGGCGTACTTCGACCAGTACCGCGACACCCTGCGCGAGGACTGGAATGCGCTGGAGAACGTGGCCGAGGGCCGCGAGTACGTGGAGATCAACGGCGTGCGCAAGCACGCCATCGGCTACCTGCAGGATTTCCTGTTTACCCCCGAGCGGGCACGCGCGCCGATCACCCGGCTGTCGGGCGGCGAGCGCAACCGCCTGCTGCTGGCCAAGCTGTTCGCGCAGCCAGCGAACCTGCTGGTGATGGACGAACCCACCAACGACCTCGACGTGGAGACCCTGGAACTGCTCGAGGAACTGCTGATGGACTACAGCGGCACCCTGCTGCTGGTCAGCCATGACCGCGAGTTCCTCGACAACGTGGTGACCTCGACGCTGGTGATGGAGGGCGAGGGCCGCGTCGGCGAGTACGTCGGCGGCTATTCCGACTGGCTGCGGCAGCGCGCCGCCGCGACCGCCAGCGCGCGTCCGGCGCCTGCGGCGACGGATGGCGGCACGCGCGGCACCTCTCCGGCACCGGCGAAGCAGGCGCCGCTGCGGCGCAAGCTCGGCTTCAAGGAAGCGCGCGAACTCGAACAGTTGCCGGCCCGCATCGAGGCACTGGAGGCACAGCAGGCGGCGATGACCGCGGAAATGGGCGATCCGGCGTTCTTCCAGCGCGATGGCGCGGCGATTGCCGCCCACGGCGAGGCGCTGGCCCGCGTGCAGGCGGAACTCGAGGAAGCCTATCGCCGCTGGGGCGAGCTCGACGGCTGATCCGGACCCCGCGGGCGCGTGCCCGCGCGCCCGCGGCAGGTTCCTGCCGGACCGGCGACGTATCTACGGCGAGCGCAGCATGCGGAATTCGGCCGGCTGCGTGCTGCCGTCGACGACCGGCACCGCCTCGGCGGTCACGAACATCCGCTCGCCTCGCGGCGTGAACAGCGCGGCGTGCAGCCCGAGCCGCGCGTCCCCTGGAACCTTCGCCGTGGAATAGCGCATCGTGAATGCATACGGCGGGCCGGGAATCGAGCTGAATTCCTCCCGGGCCAGCACATCGTTGCCGCGCGACATGTCGACCAGCTCCACCCGTAACACCGAGTCGGCCGGCATCAGGAGTTTTTCGTGGAAGGTGGCGCGGCCCTCGATGGTTGCGCCGGCGCCGTCCACTGGTTCCGGCGTGGCGGCGCAGGCCGAGAGCGAGGCGGCAGCGATGCAGGCGGCGATCAGGGCAGGGCGCATGACGGATCTCCAGTGGGCAGTCCGAGGCTAGCGCCAGCCGGGTTGCACCGGAGTCAAGGCTGCACCCGGAACTCCACCAGCACTCCGAAGTGATCGGACGGCCACGTGCCGTCGCCCGCGGGGACGTCGAGCACCCGCCGCGCGGCGCGCGGTTGCAGGCGCGCGCCGCGTGCGAACACATGGTCGATCCGTCGGGCGCGCTCGAAGTGGTGCGGGTTGAGCGTGGTCCGCGCGGCGGTGCCGGGGTCCGTGGCGGCCACGGCGTCGACGAAGCCGGCTGCGTCCAGCGCCTGCAGTTCGGGCGCATCGGCTTCGGCGTTGAAGTCGCCCACCAGCACGCTGGCGTCCGATCCGTTGCGGTCGACGTGCGCCAGCACGCCGTCGAGCTGGCGTGCGCGGATCGCCGCGCCGTCGTCGGTCCAGTGCAGATGGGTGTTGAACACGTCCACCACGCGACCGTGCACGTCCAGCCGCAGGTGCGCGACGGTGCGCGAGTCCTCCAGTGGCTCCAGCCGGGCCTCGCTGCGTGCCAGCACCGGCAGCCGCGACAGCAGCGCGTTGCCGTAGCGGTGCGCCTGCCGGGGTGGATCGGTGGAGACGAAATGGACGGTGTAGCCGAGTGCCGCGCCGATGTCCTCGGCCTGGTTGCGCAGACCGTCCTTCTGCAGCACTTCCTGCAGTGCGATCACGTCGGCATCCAGCGCACGCAGGCCGTCGATCACCAGCGGGCGGCGGCGCGGCCAGTGGTCGCGGTCGTGGTACAGGTTGAGGGTGACCACGCGCAGCGCCGGTGCATCGGCCGGGTGGCGAGGGGACTGTGCGCAGGCGGCCCGTGCCATGCACGCGGCGGCCAGCACCGCGTACAGCCGGCCGGTCATGGCGCGGCGTCGGTCCGGTACACGGGGTACAGGCCGAAGCGCTCGTCCCAGGCGCTGTGGCGGCGGTAGAAGAAGTCCAGGCGTGCACGCGGATCGGCGGCGAAAGCCGCGTCCTCGCGCAGACGGCGCTCGAACGCCTCGCGCACTGCCGGGTCGGCCTCCAGCATCTCGCGGGCGACGGCTTCGGCGACGTACGCCTCCATGTACTCCTTGCGCTCGAAATGGTTGTTGAAGGCGCCCCATGCGGCGAGCGCGTCCGGCGCCTGCGGCTCCAGCAACGCCATCACCAGCCGCGCCTTCGGCTGCGCGATCGGCACGAACAGGGCGCCGGCGGCGAGATCACGCCGCTCGTCGCGCCAGCCGCCCTCAAGCTCCAGCCGCTGCAGACCCTCGACAGGGGCGCCGGCGAAGCGGATGTCGTCGGCGCGGAACGCCTGCACCGGCGCCAGGGCGAGCGCACGGTCGATGCGGCGGTAGTCGATGCCGTGGGTGCGCAGTGCACGCTCGACCCGCGCGGCCTGCGCGGGCGGCACCAGGTAGCCGGCGCGTGGTGCGGTGGCGGTGCGTGCGGGCACCAGAGTGTCGCGCAGCGGCACCCGCCACAGCTGCGGCGTGGATTCGTCATAGCGGGTCATCAGCGCGCCGGAGACGTCCGATGGCGTGCGGGTGTAGGCATAGCCGCGGAAATCCAACGTGCGCACGTCATCGGTGGCGCTCCAGTCGAGCGGCACGTCCTGGCCGCCGAGCGCCGCGGCGCGGCGGTCGGCCTCATGCGCGACGCGCATCCAGTCGCGGCCATGGCGGGCGACGTGGTCGAGCACCGACACGATGGTGTTGCGGGTGATCCGCACCCGCACCGGGTATTCCTTCCAGGAGTGGGTTTCGACCAGCATCGCCAGCCGGTTGCGCAGCAGGAAGTAGCCGGTGGAGAAGCGCGGCGGCGACACGCCGTCGACGAAGCCCGAGTCCGGCTCGTCGTGGCGCACGAAGGACGGATAGAACGGCAGCGGCAGTGAGCCCTGCGCGGCCAGGTCGGCCATGACCCCGTCGCGCAGCTGCAGCCCGGCCGCGCGCAGGGCGTCGTCGCCGGCGTGCAGCGGTTCCACCTGGATGGAGATGTCGTGCTCGAACTGCGCGCCATTGGTGGCGTGCAGGTCGATGTAGGCGATCGGGTCCCAGGCCTCGACCAGCGCCAGCATCGCCTGCATCTCGGGCGCTTCGGCCTTGGCGTAGTCGCGGTTGAGGTTGAGGTTCTGCGCGGTGGTGCGCCAGCCCATCTCGCGCGGGCCGCGCTGGTTGGGGCGGTTCCAGGCGCCGAAGCGCTCGTGCCCGTCGACGTTGAACACCGGTACGAACACCCAGACCAGCTGTTCGAGCGTGCCGGTCGCGGCATCGCCGTCGAGCGCTTCGCGCAGGGCCAGGAAGCCCGCGTCCTTGCCGTCGATCTCGCCGGCATGGATGCCGCCCTGCATCAGCACCACCGGGATGCCGGAGTCGCGCGCGGCGTCGGGCGTCAGCGCGCCGCTGCGCGACACCGCGAGCGCCTTCATCGGCCGGCCTTCGGGCGTGGTGCCGAAATCGAAGCAGCGCACCGCGTCGGGATAGGCGGCCTGGAAGGCATCGCACAGGGCGATTGTCTCGACGTAGCGGCCGGTCTCGACGAAACCGCTGCGCTCGGCGTGCGTGGTGAGGTCGACCGCGGCGGCGGGGCCGGCGACGGCGATCAGCAGGGCCAGGGCAAGGCGGTGCGGGAGGCGACGCGGCATGGCGGACGGCTCGGGTGACAGGGCCGCCGATGGTAACGAGCCATGCACCCGTGCCGGCCGTGCCATTCGTTGGTCCCGGCGACGGACCCGATCGGCTACCCTTGCCCGCTTTCGCCCGTCCCTGGCCAGAGAATGTCCACGACTCCCGCTTCCGCTTCCCCGGCCAACGGCCGCATGCCCCGCCAGATCGGCTACATCATCGGCAACGAGGCCTGCGAGCGCTTCAGCTTCTACGGCATGCGCAACATCCTGGTGCCGTTCCTGATCAGTTCGGTGCTGCTGGCCTACCTGCCGGCGGGAAGCGAGCGCGACGCGGCGGCCAAGGACATCTTCCACATGTTCGTGATCGGCGTGTACTTCTTTCCGCTGCTGGGGGGATGGCTCGCCGACCGCTACTTCGGCAAGTACCACACGATCCTGTGGTTCTCGCTGATCTACTGCGCAGGCCATGCCTGCCTGGCGCTGTTCGAGAACAACGCGACAGGCTTCTATACCGGCCTGTTCCTCATCGCGCTGGGCTCGGGCGGCATCAAGCCGCTGGTGGTGAGCTTCTGCGGCGACCAGTTCGACCAGACCAACAAATCCAAGGCCAAGGTCGTCTTCGACGCCTTCTACTGGATCATCAACTTCGGCTCGTTCTTCGCCTCGCTGCTGGCGCCGCTGTTCCTGCGCCACTACGGGCCGGCCGTGGCGTTCGGCATCCCCGGCGTGCTGATGTTCATCGCCACCTTCATCTTCTGGCTGGGGTGCCGCGAGTACGTCAACGTGCCGCCGTCCGGGCGCGATCCGCATGCCTTCCTCGAAGTAGTGAAGTCCGCGCTGCGCGCGCAGGCGCCGGGGCAGGGCCGTCCCGGCCTGCTGGTGGCGATGACAGGCATGGTCTCGGCGGCGTTGATGCTGGTGCTGTGGGCGCTGTCGGCCACGGTCGGCGTCGACTTCTGGCCGACCGATTTCAACTTCGTCATCACCGCCTGCCTTGCGCTCGGCGTGATCATCGCGCTCGGCGGCTGGGGCGCCTCGCTGCAGCTCGAGCGTGCGCGTGGCGCGCATCCGGATGCCGCGGTGGACGGCGTGCGCGCGGTGCTGCGCATCCTCATCGTGTTCGCGCTGGTGACGCCGTTCTGGTCGCTGTTCGACCAGAAGGCCTCGACCTGGATCATCCAGGGCCGCGAGATGGTGATCCCGCACGAGGCCGGCTGGTGGCCCAGCTGGCTGATCCAGGACGCGGCGCAGATGCAGGCGCTCAATCCGCTGCTGGTGATGCTGCTGATCCCGTTCAACAACATCGTGCTGTACCCGCTGCTGCGGCGGCTCGGCTTCGTGGTGACCGCGCTGCGGCGCATGGGCTGGGGCATCGCCATCTCCGGCGTGTCGTGGATCGCAGCCGGCATCCTGCAGCTGTGGATCGACAGCGGCGCGGAAGTCTCGCTGGCATGGCAGAGCCTGCCGTACCTGTTGCTGACCTTCGGCGAGGTGCTGGTCTCGGCCACCGCGCTGGAGTTCGCATACAGCCAGGCCCCGCACGCGATGAAGGGCGTGATCATGGCGTTCTGGTACCTCACCAGCACCTTCGGCAGCCTGTGGGTGCTGCTGACCAACGCCGGCGTGCGCAACGAGGCGGTGACCGCGTGGATCGCCTCGTCGGGGCTCAGCGAGAACGCGTTCCTGATGTTCTTCTTCGCCGCATTCGCGTTCGTCGCCGCGCTGGCATTCGCCCTCTATGCACGGCGCTACCCGATGCAGGACAACTACCGCATCGCCTGATGCGGCCACAGGCCCCACATGATGAACTCCGGACCCGTCACCCTGCTGCTGATCGCCGTCACCGTGCTGGTGTCGTGGCAGGCGTTCGCCAACCCGCGGCTGATCGAGCGGCTGATCCTGTGGCCGCCGGCGATCGACCGCAGGAAGCAGTACGACCGTCTCGTCACCCACGGCTTCATCCATGCCGACTGGGGCCACCTGCTGTTCAACATGATCACGCTGTTCTTCTTCGGCGGCCTGATCGAGCGTGCGTTCGCGCCGTATATCGGCGCGGTGGGTTTCGCGCTGTTCTACATCTCGGCGATCGTGGTCGCGATCCTGCCGACCTGGCTGCGCCACCGCCACGACCCGCACTACCGCAGCCTGGGTGCGTCGGGCGCGGTCTCCGCGGTGCTGTTCGCCTTCGTGCTGCTGAGCCCGTGGTCGCTGATCTTCGTGTTCTTCCTGCCGATGCCGGCGATCCTCTACGCGGTGATGTACGTCGGCTATTCGATCTGGATGGACCGGCGCGGCGGCGACAACATCAACCACAGCGCCCACCTGTGGGGTGCGGGGTACGGCGTGCTCTTTACCGTGATCATGGAGCCGCGGGTGATTCCGGCCTTCCTGGAACGACTGGCAAGCCCTTCGTTCTTCTGAGATTCCCGCCGCGCGCGGCACCTGCCGGCCATGGGCCGGCGCGCTCACTTCCGCTGAAAGTCCTCTGTGCTAAAGCTGTCCGCACAGCCATACAGTGGAGTCACCCGCAATGCTCATCACCCGGGCCAAGGCCACCGCTCTCCTCAACCAGAAGGAGATGGAGCTCTACACCGACAGCCGAGTGAACACGCTGCGCCAGCTCGATGCGAAGGCACTCACCACCCGCGTCGGCCGTGCACGCGACGCACGCGACCGCGCCCGCGACCTGGTGCAGCGACAGAAACTCGCATCGCGCGACCGCACCGGTGCCAAGCGCGGGACCAGCGGCACGGCCAACGAGCGCAGCAAGGAGAAGGCGACGCTGCTGTCGGACATCCTGTCGCGCTTCGAGGCGCAATTGCGCCAGGTCGAGCGCGACGACCGCAGGGCCGCCAAGGCCGCGGAGAAGACTGCCGCGACGGCTGCGTCGGCGCGCAAGCCGGCGTCGAAGCGCAGCGAAGCGTCAGCGCCGGCGAAGCCGGCCGGCGGGCGGCGCAGCGCTGCATCCGGTGAGCCGGCCAGCGCGACCCGCAAGTCGTCGGCGAAGGGCACGCCGGCCGGCGGCGCCAGGGCGACACGCGCGTCCACCAGATCGGCGGAGCCGTCGAAGGCTGCAAAGAAGGCTACGGGCACCGCATCCGCTGACGGCAAGGCTGCGGGCAGGTCCGCGACCGGGGCGTCCAAAAAGGCGCGTCCCGCGAAGAAGGTACTGACGCCCGAGCAGGCGCTCGAACGCACCCGCGAACTGCTGGAGGCCAAGCAGCAGCAGGCGCGCCAGCCGAAGTCCTGGGAGACCCTTGGTGGCACCGCCGCTGAAGCCGGATCCCCGGGTTACCAGTCCGAGGAAGCGGCACGGCGGGCCGAGCAGCTGCACGAGGGCGAGGCCCGCGTCCCGGCCATCCACGGCAGCAACAGCACCCGTGACCGCATCAACCAGGGCAAGCGCGACGCGCGCCGTTCGCCCGCAACCGGGGACTGAGCATGGCCACGTCCGCCGATGTCCGTCATGACGCCCAGCGCGGTAGGTTCGAGCTCGACATGGATGGCGAAACCGCCCATGTCGAGTACCGCCGCGAGGGCGACACCATGGTGGTCCTGCACACGATCGTGCCGGAGGCGCTGTCCGGCCGGGGCATCGCCGGCACGCTCAATGCCGCGGCACTCGGGCATGCCCGCGCGGCGGGTCTGCAGGTCGATCCGCAGTGCGAATACACCGCGTCCTACGTGCGCCGGCACCCCGGTTATGACGACCTTCTGGTCGGCGGCGAGCGGTCGTCGTAAACGCGTTTTGCCCATTCACACTTTCGATTCGAACTAGGGTATCGTGCGCGAACTGTTCAAGGCCGGGATCACGGTACATCGTGGCTCCGATGCGGTAGATCAAAGCTGTACGGCCAGACGGCCGGGACGATCCGCTCCATCGCTTTCGCGTTACCCCTTGCTAGACAGTCTCGGCTCCGCCACGGCGGGTCGTGCCAAACCATCAACAACTGTTGTATCAAGGAGTAACACCATGTCCGAGCGTCAGAGCGGTACCGTCAAGTGGTTCAACGATGCCAAGGGCTTCGGCTTCATCACCCCGGAAAGCGGCCAGGACGTGTTCGTCCACTTCCGCTCGATCCAGGGCACCGGCTTCAAGTCCCTGCAGGAAGGCCAGCGCGTCTCCTTCAAGGTCGTGCAGGGCCAGAAGGGCCTGCAGGCTGACGAAGTGCAGCCCGAGTAATCCAGCCCTCACGGCAGGATCGAAAGCCCGGCTCCGGCCGGGCTTTTTCGTGGGCGACGTTCGGACGTGAGCGGGGCGGGCCGCACGCGCACGCTGCTTGCATGGGGCCATCACGCAACGCCCTTTAGCCTCGTCACGACATTGAACAGGGGAACGCAGACGATGAAGTACTGGTGGATCGGGCTGGCCGTGCTTGCGCTGGCCGCGTGCGGCCGCAACGAGGAGGCGACCACCATCCCGTCGACGCCGGCAGCGCCGCAACAGGTGGGCGATCCTGCCGGGGCACCACAGCAGGCGCCGGCGCTCGAGGACGTCATCGAGCAGACGCCACGCTACATCGTCGGCATCAGCTATCCGCCCGAGGCGCGTCGCTATCCCGGACTTGCGGCCGAGCTGCACCGTTACGGCCAGGCCGCCCGCGGCGAGCTCGTGGACGCGGCAGCCAGCGCGGGCGAGGCGCCCGGCGGGCTTGCATACGACCTTTCGCTGGAATTCCGGATGCTCGCGGAAACCCCGCAGCTGGTGGCGGTTGCCGCCGACGGCAGCAGCTATACCGGCGGTGCGCATGGCAACCCGCTGGTGGCGCGCTTCGTCTGGCTGCCGCAGCAGGAACGCATGCTGCGTGCGGCCGATCTGGTGGCCGGGCCGGACGGCTGGGCGGCGATATCGGCCTACGTGCGCGAGCAGCTGCACGCGGTGCTGGGCACCCGGATCGATGCCGAGGAACTCTCGCCCGAGGAGCGCCACGAGGCGTTGCGCACCGCAGGGCGGATGATCGATGACGGCTCCGGGCCGGAGCCCGACAATTTCGATTCCTTCGAGCCCGTGCTCGATCCGCAGGGCCGCATCGAGGCGCTGCGCTTCGTGTTTCCGCCGTACCAGGTGGGCCCGTACGCCGACGGCACCCAGAGCGTTTCGGTGCCTGCGCATGTGTTGCTGCCGCACGTGGCCGCCGAGTATCGCGGATTGTTCTCGACCGACATGCCGGCACCTTCGATCAACGATGCGGGCGTCGACGGCGCGGACTGGCGCCGCGAGAACGGATAGCCGGGCGCCTGGTCCCGGCTATTCCCCCGCCAGGCTCGCCGGGCCGGGAGCTTCCGGCTGCTGCGGACCTACGGGGCGCTGAGTGCGGCGACGTCCGCGCGGGATGATCAGGCCGCCGCACCCAGCAGTCGCGCCGCCCCCGACAGCGTGGCGCCAAGATCGCCATCGAGGCGCAGGCCGGCAAGGGCGTCCGCGCGGGTCACGCCACGATTGAGGATGGCGAGCGGCAGCCCGCGCTCGTGCGCCATCCGCGCGAAGCGGAACCCGGAATAGACCATCAGCGACGAGCCGGCCACCAGCAGTGCATCGGCCTGTTCGAGGGCGTCGCATGCAGCGATGTAGCGTGCACGCGGAACGTTCTCGCCGAAGAACACCACGTCGGGTTTCAGCAGGCCGCCGCAATCGGCGCAGTGTGGTGGCAGATAGGCGCGCTCGGCCTCCATGTCGATGTCGGCGTCGCCATCCGGTGCGGCCGTGGCGGGGCCGGGCGACCAGCCTGGATTGAGCGCATCGAGTCGCGGCTGCAGCGAGGCGCGCGGCAGCCGGCTGCCGCAGCCCAGGCAGACCACCGCATCCAGGCGACCGTGCAGGTCGATGACGGACTCGCTGCCGGCACGCTGGTGCAGGCCGTCGACGTTCTGGGTGACCACGATCGACAGCGGGCCGTTGGCGCCGAGCGCGGCCAGGGCGTGGTGGGCGTCGTTGGGACGGGCGCGGTCGAAACGCGGCCAGCCGACGTGGCTGCGTGCCCAGTAGCGGCGGTAGGTCGCGGGGTCGCCGGTGAACCCCTGCCAGGTCACCGGCGGCGGACGTGTCCACTGACCGTCATCGCCGCGGTAGCCGGGGATGCCCGACGCGGTGCTGCAGCCGGCACCGGTCAGCACGAAGATCCGCCGATGGCCCGAGAGCCAGTCCGCCAGCCGCACTGCGTTGTCGGGGGCGGGGGCGGGAAGCGGGGAGGGCATGGGCTGCATGCTTCCATCGTACCGGGCCAGAAACTGGAAGACGGGCAATATCGCGCCGCTCGCCGTTGCCGTCCGGGAACTCGAACCCAACCAACCTGTGGCACGCAAAGGACACAGAAGGTGTTCCGGCACGATCGCGTGCAGCCGGGTGCCCGTGCGCTCGTGCGTTGCTTCGTTGTGATCCGTGGTGGCCGCGGCGGGCCGCCCGCAAGCCCACCGAGGGGCCCCTTTTCGATCAGGAGAAGAGCCAAAAAAAAACCGCCCGGATCGCTCCGGGCGGTTCGCTCGCCATCAGGCGAAAAACGTTACCTGTTGACCGGCTCCGGGGTGCCGGCATCCGGCGCTGCGGAGTCGTCGGCCGAACCGGCCAGACCACGCTTCACCAGCAGCGGCTGGATGTCCGGTTCGGCACCGGAGAAGTCGCGGAACAGCTGCAGCGCATCCTTGCTGCCGCCCTGCGAGAGCAGGGTGGCGCGCAGGCGGTCGCCGTTGGCGCGGGTCAGGCCGCCGTTGTCCTCGATCCACTTCACCGTATTGGCGTCGAGCACCTCGGACCAGATGTAGGCGTAGTAGCCCGCCGCATAGCCGCCCATGATGTGGCTGAAGTAGGTGGTGCGGTAACGCGGCGGCACCGCCGCGAAGTCCACGCCCGCCTCGCGCAGGGCGGTGGCCTCGGTGGCGAGGATGTCGCCCGGCTCCGGCAGCCGGTTCGCCGGCAGCTGGTGCAGGTGCTGGTCGAGCATCGCCGCACCCAGGTACTCGGTGGTGGCGAAGCCCTGGTTGAACTGGGCGGCCGCGGTCACCTTGTCCAGCAGGGCCTGCGGCATCGGCTCGCCGGTCTCGTAGTGCTTGGCGTAGTTGGCGAGGATCGACGGCCAGTCCGCCCACATCTCGTTGACCTGCGAGGGGAACTCGACGAAGTCGCGCGGCACGCTGGTGCCGGAGAAGTAGGGGTACTCGACGTCCGAGAACATGCCGTGCAGCGCATGGCCGAACTCGTGGAACATCGTGGTGACCTCGTCCCAGGTCAGCAGGGTCGGCTCGCCCGCCGGCGGCTTGGTGATGTTCTGGTGGTTGGCGACCACCGGCTTGGTGCCCATCAGCTCCGACTGCGACACGTACGAGTTCATCCACGCACCGCCACGCTTGGAGTCACGCGCGTACGGGTCGAAGATGAAGATCGCCAGCTTGCTGCCGTCGTGGTCGAACACGTCGTACACGCGCGTGTCGGGGTGGTACAGCGGCAGGTCGGTGCGGTGCTTGAAGGTGATGCCATAGAACTCGGTGGCGGCATGGAACACGCCGTTCTCGAGCACGTTGACCATCTCCAGGTACGGCTTGAGCTGCGACTCGTCGAAGTCGTACTTGGCCTGGCGCACCTTCTCGGAATAGAAGGCCCAGTCCCACGGCTCGAGCTTGAAGGTCGGCTCGCCCTTGGCGGCCTGTTCCTGGTCGATCATCGCCTGCAGTTCGGCGGCTTCGCGGCGCGCGTTGGCCACGGCCGGCGGCGCCAGCTGGCGCAGCATGTTGTTGACGGCGTCCGGATTCTGCGCGGTCTCGTCGTCGAGCACGTAGTGCGCGGTGGTCGGGAAGCCCAGCATGCCGGCGCGTTCGGCGCGCAGCTTCAGCACCTGCGACACGATCTCGCGGTTGTCCCACTGGTTGCCGCGGGCGCCACGCACGACCGATGCCTCGTGGATGCGCTGGCGCAGGTCGCGGTTGGTCAGCTGCGACAGCGGCGGCTGGCCGGTGGTGTTGAGCAGGGTGACGACGTACTTGCCTTCGTGGCCGCGGGTCTTGGCGGCATTGGCGGCGGCGGTGATCTGCTGCTCGGTCAGGCCGTCGAGCTCCTCGCGGGTGTCGACCACCACCGCGGAATCGTTGACCTCGGCCAGCACGTTCTGGCTGAAGGTGGTGCCCAGGCGGGCGAGCTCGCCGTTGATTTCCTTCAGGCGCGCCTTCTGCCCCTCGTCGAGGTCGGCACCGGCGCGAACGAAGTCGTTGTAGTAACGCTCGACCAGCCGCACGCCCTGCGCATCCAGACCGAGCGAGGCGCGGTCGTCGTGCAGGGTCTTGATGCGCGCGAACAGCTCGGGGTTGAGGGTGATCTCGTCGCGGTAGGCGGCGAACTTCGGCGAGTACTCGGCCTGCAGGCGCTTGCGCTCGTCGTTGGTGTCGGTGCCGACCAGGTTGAAGAACACCCGGGTGGCGCGGCCGAGCAGCTGGCCGGCCTTTTCCATCTCGAGGATGGTGTTCTCGAAGGTCGGTGCCTCCGGGTTGCTCGCGATGCGCTCGATCTCGGCCAGGTGCTCGCGCATGCCGGCGTCGAAGGCGGGCGCGAAGTGCTCATCGCGGATGCGGTCGAACTGCGGGTACTGCAGGTCAAGCGGGCTGACCTGGAAGAAAGGATTGGCCTGCTGCGCTTCCGAGGACACGGCAGCGCCCTGCGGGGCGGCGGTGGTCTGGGCGAGCGCGGGGGCGCCAAAGCCGGCGATGGCGGCGGCGAGCGCGAGGCTGAGCGGGTGCTTCATGCGGCGGATTCCTGCTACGTCGGAACCACCAAGAATATCCCACCGCTACTGGCCGGGACCCATGACCATCGGCATGGGCGCCGGCAGGGTCCGCGCGTCGATGGCCCGCCGACCCGCCGACCCGCCGGCAGGTCGTCAGCGGACGATCGTCACCGGCACGTCGGCCTGTGCCAGCACCTTGCCGGAGACCGAGCCGAGCAGCATCCCGGAGACCGCGCCGCGGCCGCGCGCGCCCATCACGATGAGGTCGGCGCGTGCCTTGCGCGCGACCTCGACGATGGTGGTGGCGATGTCGCCGACCTCGCGGCGCTCCCTGAAGTCCACCTTGGCGCGGGTGAGCGTCTTCACCGCGGCATCGATCATCGACGCGTGCGACTCCGCGTGGTGGCGCGCGGCGGCTTCGGCGCCGATCTTGCGTTCCACGCCGGGGAACAGCTCCGGGTTCACCGCGACCAGGGTGATCTGCGACTTCTCGTTCCCGCGCGCGAGCTTGATCGCGAACTTGACGGCACGCTGGCTGATTTCGCTGCCATCCACGGCGACGACGATCTTCATTGCGGAGCTCTCCTGGCGAGTGGCGCGATTGTAGTCGCAAGCCCCCGACGCATGGAACGTGCGACTCAGCGCTCGACGAAGGCGCGCTCGAACACGTACTGGCCGGGCGTACCGATGCGCGGCGCCGCACTGAAGCCACGGGCATCGAGAAGTGCGCGGAAGTCGGCCAGCATCTGCGGGCTGCCGCAGACCATCGCGCGATCGTGCTCGGCGTCGAGCGCCGGCAGTTCCAGTTGCTCCATCATCCGGCCACTGTCCATCAGCGCGGTCAGCCGGCCCTGGTGATCGTGGCCGTTGAACGCGAACGCCTCGCGGGTGACGGCCGGGTAGTACAGCAGCTTCGCGCTGATCTGCTCGCCCAGGAACTCGTGCTGCGGCAGTTCGCTGGTGAAGTAGTCACGGTAGGCGAGGTCGGCCTCGTGGCGCACGCCATGGCACACGACCACCCGCTCGAAGCGTTCGTAGGTCTCCGGGTCCTTGACCACCGACAGCCACGGCGCCAGGCCGGTGCCGGTACCCAGCAGATAGAGGTTGCGGCCGGGGTGGAGGTCGTGGATCAGCAGGGTGCCGGTCGGCTTGCGGCCGATCAGCACCTGGTCGCCGGGGCGGATGTCCTTCAGCCGCGAGGTCAGCGGGCCGTCCGGCACCTTGATGCTGAAGAACTCCAGCTGCTCCTCCCAGTTGGCGCTGGCGATCGAGTACGCGCGCAGCAACGGCTTGCCGTCCACCAGCAGACCGATCATCACGAACTGTCCGTTCTCGAAACGGAAGCCGTCGTCGCGGGTCGTGGTGAAGCTGAAGTAGTCGTCGGTCCAGTGGCGGACGTCGAGCACCGTCTCGGTGCCGAAAGCGGAGGACATGCGCGGGTAAGGCCGTGGGGAAACGGCCCATTCTATCCGATGCGAACCATTCTCATCGAACCTGCACGCCCCGGCTGGCAGCCTGCCGCGATGGACACGTTGTGGACGATCGGCCATTCCACGCGGACGCTGGAGGAATTCGTGGCCCTGCTGCACGAGGCGCGGATCGCCTGCGTGGCCGACGTGCGCCGCTACCCGGGATCACGGCGGCATCCGCATTTCGCGGCGGAGGCACTGGCCGAGAGCCTGCCGGCACACGGCATCGACTTCCTGCCGATGCCGGCGCTGGGTGGGCGCCGGCGGCCACGGCCGGATTCGCCCCATACCGCCTGGCGCAACACCAGCTTCCGCGGCTATGCCGACTACATGGACACCCCGGCGTTCGCCGCCGCGCGTGAGCACCTGATGGAGACCGCCCGTGAAAAGCCCACGGCGGTGATGTGCGCCGAGGCGATGTGGTGGAGCTGCCACCGCAGCCTGATCTCCGATGACTTCAAGGCGCGCGACTGGACGGTCATCCACCTGATGGGCCCCGGCAAGTCGCAGGAACATCCCTGGACCGGAGCCGCGCGCATGGTCGATGGGCGGCTGGACTACAGCGCACCGGAAGATGCGCAGGGCGAGCTGGGGTTCTGAGTCCGGCGCGGGCCTCCGTACTCTCAGCGGTAACCGGCGGCCTGCAACTCGAACAGTTCCGCGTAGCGGCCGCCGGCGGCCATCAGCTGGTCGTGGGTGCCACTGGCTTCCAGCTGCCCCTGTTCCAGCACCAGGATGCGGTCGGCCATGCGCACGCTGGAAAAGCGGTGGGAAATCAGCACCGCGGTGCGCTGGTGCGACAGTTCCTTGAAGCGACGGAACACCTCGTATTCGCTGCGGGCGTCGAGCGCGGCGGTGGGTTCGTCGAGGATCATCACCTGCGCATCGCGCATGTAGGCGCGGGCGATGGCGATCTTCTGCCACTGCCCGCCGGACAGGTCAACTCCGGTCTTGAAACGGCGCCCGATCAGCTGGTCGTAGCCGCCGGGAAGCTCGGCGATGACCTCGTCGGCCATCGCCCGGCGCGCGGCATCGACGATGCGCTCGCGATCGTCCATCGCGCCGATCTGGCCGACGCCGATGTTCTCCGCGGCGGTGAGGTGGTAGCGCACGAAGTCCTGGAAGATCACCCCGATATTGGCGCGCAGGTCGTCGAGGTCGTAGTCGCGCAGGTCGCGGCCGTCGAGCAGGATGCGGCCCTCGTCGGGGTCGTACAGCCGTGCCAGCAGCTTCACCAGGGTGGTCTTGCCGGCGCCGTTTTCGCCGACCAGCGCCAGCACCTCGCCGGCGCGCAGCTCGAAGTCCAGGTGCCGCACCGCCCAGCGTTCGGCGTCCGGATAGCGGAAGCCGACGTTCTCGAACACGAAGCCTTCGCGGATCGGCCGCGGCACCGGCACTGCGCCGGGCCTGGAGCGGATTTCCGGCTCGATGGCGAAGAACGAGAACAGGTCCTCGAGGTAGAGCGCCTGCCCGGCCACCTGCGAGAAACCGATCAGCAGCCCCTCCAGCAGCTGGCGCAGGCGGCGGAAGCTGCCGGCAAGGAAGGTGAGGTCGCCGATCGAGAAATCGCCGCGGATGGTGCGCCAGACGATGTAGGCGTAGGCCACGTAATAGCCGAGCGTGCCGAGGGCGGACAGCAGCGTGCCCCAGAACGCGCGGCGCCGCGCCAGTGCGCGGTTGGCGCGGTAGAAACCCTCGGCAAGCGTCCGGTAGCGGTCGATCAGGAAGCGGTGGAGGTCGAAGATCTTGACCTCCTTGGCGCTCTCCACGCTGGCGCCGGTCTGGCGCACGTACTCCAGCTGCCGGCGTTCCGGCGTCCAGTGGAAATTGAGGGTGTAGCCCAGCGCGTTGAAGTGCGATTCGCCGACGAAGGCCGGCAGCAGCGCCACCGCCAGCAGCAGGATCAGCCATGGCGCATAGATCAGCAGGCCCGCCGCGAAGCTGGCCACGGTGACGATGTCCTGCACCTGGCCGAACAGCTGGCCGAGCAGGCTCATCCGCCCCATCGTCTGGCGGCGTGCGCGGTCGAGCTTGTCCTGCAGCTCCGGGTCCTCGAAGTCCTCGAGGTCCAGGGTGGCGGCATGCTCCATCAGCCGCACGCTGGTGGCATTGGTGAACAGTTCCGACAGCAACCCTTCGGCATACGACACCAGCCGCCCCAGCAGGTCGGACAGCACCGCCAGCCCGAACTCCGCCAGCACCAGCCACAGCAGGTAGTCGAGCTGGCCGCTGTCCCAGGCCTGGCGCAGATCGACGAACCCCAGTCCGAGGCCGACCAGGCGCACCACCTCGTCGATGATCAGCTTGCCGATATAGAGCATCACCACCGGCATCACCGCACGCACCAGGCGGATGCCGAGCGCGGTCAGGGTGAGGGTGGGGCTGGTGGCCCAGACCTGGCGCAGGAAGGGCGGCAGGTTGCGCATCGCATTGAAGCGCTCGCGCAGGCTGGGCTGGGCATGGGACGGGGCGGTTCCGGGGGGCTGGGGCATCGCGCGATTCTGCCGTTCATGGTGTGGTCGTGGCGGTCACGACTGCCCGGCGCACCGGGCCGGCGGATCCGGGCATCCGCGTATACTCGCGTGTGGCGTCGCCCCGGGCGATGCCGTGCCCCAACCGGAACAACGGCTTGCCGGGGCTTTCCACACCGGATTCCCACCAATGGAGCGGCCGCGCCCCGGCGCCGGCCCACGAGGCAACCGTCCGCCGCATGCGCCTGTCCACGATCAAGCTCGCCGGATTCAAGTCCTTCGTCGACCCCACCACGCTGCACCTGCCGACCAACATGACCGGCGTGGTCGGCCCCAACGGTTGCGGCAAGTCGAACATCATCGACGCCGTGCGCTGGGTGATGGGCGAGAGCACCGCCAGCCGCCTGCGTGGCGATTCGCTGACCGACGTGATCTTCTCCGGCTCCACCGCGCGCAAGCCGGTGTCGCAGGCGATGGTCGAGCTGATCTTCGACAACTCCGACCACACCATCAGCGGCGAATACGCCTCGTTCAACGAGATCTCGGTCAAGCGCACGGTCAGCCGCGATGGCCAGAGCGCGTACTACCTCAACGGCACCAAGGTCCGCCGGCGCGACATCACCGACCTGTTCCTGGGCACCGGCCTGGGCCCGCGCAGCTACTCGATCATCGAGCAGGGGATGATCAGCCAGATCATCGAGGCGCGGCCCGAGGACCTGCGCGTGCATCTCGAGGAGGCCGCCGGCATCTCGCGCTACAAGGAGCGCCGCAAGGAAACCGAGACCCGCATCCGCCACACCCGCGAGAACCTCGACCGTCTGAACGACCTGCGCGAGGAGGTCGGCAAGCAGCTGCAGCATCTCGCGCGGCAGGCGAAGCAGGCCGAGCAGTACACCGCGATCCAGGCCGAGCGGAAGATCCGCGACGCGGAATGGAAGGCGCTGGAGTTCCGCACCCTCGATCGCGAACTGCAGGCGCTGCGCGAGGGCCTGGCGCAGGAGGAGACGCGGCTGGAACAGCTGATCGCCGAACAGCGCGACGCCGAGCGCCGCATCGAGACCGGGCGCGTGCGCCAGCACGAGGCCGCCGACACCCTGGCGAAGGCGCAGGCGGCGGTCTACGAGGTGGCCGGCACGCTGGCCCGCATCGAGCAGCAGATCGCGCATCAGCGTGACCTGTCCGCGCGCCTGCATCGTGCCCGCGACGAGACCGCCAATGCGCTGGCCGAACTCGGCGGCCATATCAGCGGCGACCAGCAGCGCCTCGATGCGCTGCGCGCGACCATCGTCGAGGCCGAGCCACGCCTCGAAGCGCTGCGCGCCGAGGACGAGGCGCGCCAGGAGATGCTGCGCGAGGCCGAGGCCGCGCTTGCCGACTGGCAGCAGCGCTGGGAAGCACATGGCCGCGAATCCGCCGAGGCGGCGCGGGCCGCCGAAGTCGAACGCACCCGCGTCGATTACCTCGACCGCCAGGCGCTGGAAGGCGACCGCCGCCGCGAGCAGCTGCAGAACGAACGCGCCGGTCTCGACCTTGACGCGCTCGCGGAGGCGTTTGCCGGGATCGAGCAGCGCCACGAAGAGCAGCGCACCGCGCTCGACACCCTCGGAGAGGACGTCGAGCTGCGCAAGCAGGCGGCGCTGGAGCTGCAGGACGAGCAGCGGCGCGCGCAGGACGAACTCTCCGAGCTGCGCAAGCGCGCGCAGGAAGCACGTGGGCGGCTGTCGTCGCTGGAGACGCTGCAGCATGCGGCGCTCGGCCAGGAGCAGGGTGCCGCGGTGGAGTGGCTGCGTCGGCAGGGGCTGGATTCGTCGGCCCGCGTCGGCGAACGCCTGCAGGTCGAAGCGGGCTGGGAGAACGCTGTCGAAGGCGCGCTCGGGCAACTGATCGAGGGCGTGCTGGTCGATTCGCCCGAAGCCCTGGTCGAAGCACTCGGCGACCTCGGTGAGGGCCGGCTTGCGCTGGTCTCGGCCGCGGACGGGGATGCCGGCTTCGCGCCGACCTCGCTGGCGGCGAAGGTGCGCGGGCCGCTGGTGATCCGCCGGCTGCTGGCACGGCTGCATGCAGCCGAAACGCTGGCCGATGCGCGTGCGCTGCAGGCCGCGTTGCCGGAGGGCGATTCCGTCATCACCCGCAATGGCGAGCGCCTGGGCGCGGGCTGGGTGCGGGTGCTGCGCTCCGGCGCGGCCAAGCAGGGTGCGCTGCTGCGCGAGCGCGAGATCCAGTCGCTGCGCGCGGAGATCGCCAGCCTGCAGGAACGCGAAGCCGATCTCGAAGCTGCGGCCGCGCAGCGCCGCGAGCGGCTGCTCGCGGCCGAGCAGGCGCGCGAGGAAGCCCAGCGGCAGCTCTATGTCGCCCACCGCAGTGCGTCGGAACTGGCCGGCCAGCTGCAGAGCCAGCAGGGTCGCCTCGATGCCGCGCGCAACCGCATCGCGCGCATCGACCAGGAGCTGGACCAGCTCATCGCCACGCTCGACAGTTCGGCCACGCAGTCGCGCGAGGCGCGTGGCCGGCTGGAGGATGCGATCGGCCTGATGGCCGGTCACGAGCAGGCCCGCCAGGCGCTGGAAGCCGAGCGCGCGGCGCTGGTGCAGGCCCGCGATGCCGCCCGCGACGCCGCGCGTGCCTCGCGCGATGCGGCGCACGCGCTCGCGCTGAGCCTGGAGTCGCAACGCGCGCAGATCGCCGGGCTCGCCCAGGCGCTGGAGCGGATGGGCACGCAGCGCGGCCAGCTCGACAGTCGCCTGGAAGAGATCACCGTGCAGCTCGCCGATGGTGACGCCCCGGTCGGCGACCTCGAGGAGCAGCGCCAGTCCGCCCTGGAACAGCGCGTGGTCGCCGACAACGCGCTGGCCGCGGCGCGTTCGGCGCTGGAAGCTATCGAGCACGAGCTGCGTGGTTTCGAACAGACCCGCCAGCAGCGCGACGCGCACGCGCTGGCGCAGCGTGAGGCGATCTCGCAGCGCAGGCTGGATCAGCAGGCGCTGGTGATCCGCGCCGACCAGCTGCGCGCGGCGGTGGTCGAGGCCGGCTACGAAATGGAGGCGGTGCTCGCCAACGTCGCCGACGAGGCCAGCGCCCCCGCGTGGGAAAAGATGGTCGCGGACTTCGATGCCCGCCTGCGCCGGCTCGAGCCTGTCAACCTCGCCGCGATCCAGGAACATGCCGAGGCCGCTCAGCGCAAGGAATACCTCGACAGCCAGGATGCCGACCTCAACTCGGCGCTGGAAACCCTCGAGGACGCGATCCGCAAGATCGACCGCGAGACCCGCGGCCGCTTCAAGGACACCTTCGACCGCGTCAACGCCGGCGTGCAGGAGCTGTATCCGCGCCTGTTCGGCGGTGGCCACGCGTATCTCGAGCTCACCGGCGAGGACCTGCTCGATACCGGCGTGGCGATCATGGCGCGGCCGCCGGGCAAGCGCGTGTCGAACATCTCGCTGCTGTCCGGTGGCGAGAAGGCGATGACCGCGGTGGCGCTGGTGTTCGCGATCTTCCGCCTGAATCCCGCGCCGTTCTGCCTGCTCGACGAGGTGGACGCGCCGCTCGACGAAGCCAACGTCGGCCGCTTCACCGCGATGGTGTCGGAGATGAGCGAGCAGGTGCAGTTCCTGTTCGTCACCCATAACAAGGCGACGATGGAGGCCGCGCACCAGCTCAGTGGCGTTACCATGCGCGAGCCCGGCGTCAGCCGGCTGGTTTCGGTGGACCTTGCCGAGGCAGCGCGCCTGGCCGGCGCGGCCTGACGGCCGGGGCGGCGCGCTGGTCGGCGCGGCATGACGGTCCATTCCGCACGCTGGCCGCGGCTGGCGTGCACCGATGACGAGCAAGGGAGAGAAGCGCGATGTCCGATGTGTGGCTGATGCGGATCGGCATTCTGGTTGCAGGTGCGATCCTGCTGGCGGCCATCTGGTACTTCGGCACGCGTCCGCGACAGGGCGGGCAGGGCCGTCGCCTGCGTCCGGAGGAGCGCGGCACCGAGCGTGACCGCATGGAGCCGACGCTGGGTGCGCAGATCGAGCAGGAGCTCGACGCCGCGGGCGCCACCACTGACGATGCGCGCGAGCCCGAGGAACTCGACCTCTTCGACGCCGCCGTCGGCGAACCGGCCACGCCGAACGCGGAACTCGGCCGCCGCGTCAGCGACGATTTCGACAAGATCGTGACCCTGTACATCGCCGCACGCGCCGGCGAGGTGCTGCGCGGTCCGGACATCGTGGTCGCGGCCGAGAAGGCCGGCCTGACCTACGGGCACATGAACGTGTTCCACCGCCTGCTGGAAGGCCATCCCGAGCGCGGGCCGATCTTCAGCGTGGCCAATATCCGCAAGCCGGGCAGCTTCGAGATGTCCGAGATCCAGTCGCTGGAAACACCGGCGATCGCGTTCTTCCTGACCCTGCCCGCACCGGTCAGCGCGCTCGACGCGTGGGAAAAGATGCTGCCCACCGCGCAGCGCATGGCCGAGTTGCTGGAAGGTGTCCTGCTCGACGAGCAGCGCAACGCGCTGGGCCGCCAGCGCGTGGCCCATATCCGCGACGACCTGCGCGCCTACGACCGCCAGAACGAAGCGCCGCCGGTGACCCGCAGCCCGCGCTGGTAGGGGATCCGCCTTTGGACGGCCCTATGTCCGGGGGCTGCATCGAAGGTCACGAGGAGCCCCGCCTTTTTCAGGGTTCTCCCGAATGACGGGAGTTCCATGCGAGCGCGGAGCCTCGCCGGGCGCCTGGGAATTTGTGAGCGCGAGCCGTGAGCCTGCGAGCCCGGGGTCAGGTCAGTGCCAGGAGCGAGAGCCAGAGCGCGGGCGTGGTACCGGCGCGGGCAGCCCGCCGCGGCCACAGGGGGATGCCCAGCCGGATATCTCCGCGTCCTGCTCCCACATCCGGCCGCCGGCCGTCCATGGCCGGCTCTGGGCATCCCCCTGCGTCCACGGCGGGCAACGGACTGTCGCTGCGTGCTGAAGAGGTCAACGGCGAAAAACGTCAGGCTCCTGGCGTCCACACCTTAGGCAGCCACGGCTATGACCTCCATGCCGGAACTCTCGTACGCACGCGCGTGTCAGCGGCAGGCGGCCCAGCACAACCGCTGTTGTTTTGTGTGCCGGAGCCGGCGGATGTCCGGGCCCGTCGCGTGCACCGGGGGGTGTGCTCCCAGCCGGCCATGGATGGCCGGCGGCCGGCTGTGGTAGCTGGACGCGGACTCCAGCCGGGGGAGCACACCCCCCGGTGCGCGTGACGGGCAGCGCGAAGCCGAACGAAGCACCTCGCCGACGCCCGGGCACCCCGCGCTCGCGCTTTTCCGCCACCGCCCGCGCGTGGAGAAGATCGAGGACAACACCTCCCCGTATGCACGATCAGCGGCACGGCGCGTACAGAGGCATTACAGCCGTACGACATCTCCCGCAGCGGGACATGGACCTTTCCAGTCAGACGCCTCGACACACATCCATGGAGCTGTGGTCCGCTGCCCGCAGGCGACGTCGCCCACCACCGCGGCCCCCTTAGAATTGCCCGATGGCCAAGTCCCCCAGCGAACGCGTCGACGAACTGCGGCGCCTGATCGAAGACGCGAACCATCGTTACTACGTCCTCGATGACGCATCGATTCCGGACGCCGAATACGACGCGCTGATGCGCGAGCTCGAGGCACTGGAAGCGGCGCATCCGGATCTCGTCACCGCGGACTCCCCGACCCGCACCGTCGGCGCACGCCCGGACTCGGGCTTCGCCGAAGTCCGCCATGCCATCCCGATGCTGTCGCTGGCGAATGCGTTCGAGGATCCCGACGGCGGTGACGACGACCGCACCCGCTACCGCGAGGTGGCCGAATTCGAACGCCGTATCGAGGACCGGCTCGGCACACGCGCACCACGTTTCTCGGTCGAACCCAAGCTCGATGGCCTCGCCATCAGCCTGCGTTACGAGGACGGGGTGTTCGTGCAGGGCGCCACGCGCGGCGATGGCGCGACGGGCGAGGACGTGACCGCCAACCTGCGCCAGGTGCGTGCGGTGCCGCTGCGGCTGCGTGACACCGGCGCGCCGCCGCCGGCGGTGCTCGAGGTGCGCGGTGAGGTGTACATGCCGCGCGAGGCCTTCGAGGCCTGGAACGCGCGCGCCCTGGAGCGCAACGAGCGCCTGCTGGCCAATCCGCGCAACGGTGCCGCGGGGTCGCTGCGACAGCTCGACCCGGCGGTCACCCGGCGTCGTCCGCTGGCGTTCTTCGCCTATGGCGTCGGTGCGGTTGAGGGCCTCGACCTGCCGGAGACGCATTCCGAAACGCTGGCACTGCTGCGCGGCTATGGGTTCCCGGTGGCGGCGGAAGTCGACACCGCCACCGGCTTCGATGGTCTGATCGCCTATTACCGCCGCATCGGCACGCTGCGTGACAGCCTGCCGTACGACATCGACGGCGTGGTCTACAAGCTCGACCGTTACGACCAGCAGCGCACGCTGGGCTTCGTCTCGCGTGCACCGCGCTGGGCACTGGCGCACAAGTATCCGGCGCAGGAACAGGCCACGCAGCTGCGCGCGATCGAGATCCAGATCGGTCGCACCGGCGCGGCCACGCCGGTGGCGCGGCTGGAGCCGGTGCAGGTGGCCGGCGTCACCGTCACCAATGCCACGCTGCACAACGCCGACCAGATCGCGCGGCTGGACGTGCGCGAAGGTGACACCGTGATCGTGCGCCGCGCCGGCGACGTGATCCCGGAGATCGTGCGCGTCATCGACGAGCGTCGCCCCCCGGGCACCACGCCGTGGGCGATGCCCGACGCCTGCCCGGTGTGCGGGTCCGACCTCGTGCGCGAGGAGGGCGAGGCGGCATTCCGCTGCACCGGTGGGCTCACCTGCGGTGCGCAACGGCGCGAAGCACTGCGGCATTTCGCCTCGCGGCGCGCAATGGATATCGAAGGCCTGGGCGAGAAGCAGGCCGACGCGCTGGTGGAATACGGTTTCGTCGAATCGATCGCCGATCTCTACGCACTCGACGTCGCCGATCTCGTGCGCATGAAGGTGGCGATGGATGCGGCAACCGCGGCGGACCTGCTGCGGATCGTCGATGACAGCCGCGGCGCGCTGTCGATCGATGAGGCAACGCGTACCGGTCTGGCACAGGAGCCGCCGCAGTGGCGGCGCGCGGAATTCCTGCGCGCCCACCTGGCGGTGGATGCATCCGCCGGCCGGGTGGCGACCAGATGGGCGGAGAACCTCGTGGCGGGCATCGATGCCAGCCGCCGCACCACCTTGCCGCGCTTCCTGTTCGCGCTGGGCATCCCGCACCTGGGCGAGACCACCGCGAAGACGCTGGCGCAGTGGCTGGGCTCGCTCGGGTTCATCCGCAGCACGCCGGCGCTGCTGCTGCAGGCGTTGCCCGACATCGGCGCGGAAGTGGCGCGTTCGATCGCGACGTTCTTCGAACAGCCGGGCAATATCGCCGTGGTCGATGCGCTGCTGGCCGCGGGCATCACCTTCGAGGACGAGGGCCTGCCGGATGCCGGGCTGCACGAACGCCTGGATCTTGCGCACCTGCTGTCCACGCTTGCGGTCAACAAGCTGGGCGGCAAAAGCGCCGAGCGCCTGGGCCAGACCTATCGGACGCTCGGCGCACTGCTGCGGGCGAATCCAAGTGGCTGGACGGGCGCCGGGCTGTCGGCAGCCGGTGCGGAGAACCTGCAGGCCTACCTCGCCGATGACGACGCGCGCGCGGCGTTGCTGGCGGCCGGCGAGGCGATGGAGCGCCTGCTCGCCGCGGCACCGGCGGCTGCACGGCGCAGCGCCGGCCCGCTCGAGGGCAAAACCGTGGTGCTGACCGGCACGCTGTCGTCGATGACCCGCGACGAGGCCGGCGAGCGCCTGGAAGCGCTCGGCGCCAAGGTCAGTGGCAGCGTGTCGAAGAAGACCGATTTCGTGGTCGCCGGCGAGGCTGCCGGCTCGAAGCTTGCGAAGGCGGAATCACTCGGCGTCGAGGTCTGGGACGAAGCCAGGCTGGTGGCCTTCCTCGGGCGTGAGCAGTGAGCGACTGGCGCCCGTCCGCGGCACCGGCCGCGATCCGCCTGCGCGCGCGCGTGAATGCGCTGATCCGCGGGTTTTTCGCCGAACGCGACGTGCTCGAGGTGGAGACCCCGGTGATGTCGCAGGCCGGCAACACCGAGCCCAATATCGCGTCGTTCTCGCTGGCATTCACCGGCCATGTCGATGCCGGTGCGCGTACGCGCTGGCTGCGCACGTCGCCGGAATACCCGCTCAAACGCCTGCTGGCCGCCGGCGTCGGTGACTGCTACGAGCTTGGCCGGGTCTTCCGCGATGGCGAAGCGGGCGGGCGCCACAACCCCGAGTTCACCATGCTCGAGTGGTACCGCGTCGGCTGGGACCATCGCCGGCTTGCCGACGAAGCCGCGGCGGTGGTGCAGGCGGCGCTTGCGCTGGTGGGTCGGCAGGCGCACGTGGTGGCGACGTCGTACCGGCAGCTGTTTCGCGAGGCGCTTGGCCTCGACCCGATGCTCGCCGACATCGGCACGCTGCGTGCGGCGCTCGGCGATATCGGCATCGATGGCGACGGCCTCAACCGCGACGATTGGCTCGACCTGCTGCTGAGCCATCGCATCCAGCCCGGCTTCCCGGTCGACCAGTTGCTGGTGCTGTACGACTACCCGGCATCGCAGTGCATGCTCGCGCGCATACGTGAAAGCGATGGCGACGTGCTTGCGCCGGTGCCGGTGGCGGAGCGCTTCGAGCTGTTCCTGGGCCCGCTCGAACTCGCCAACGGCTATCACGAGCTGGCCGATGCGGGCGAGCAGCGCGCGCGTTTCGAACGCGAACTGGCTGAACGGGCGCGCCGCGGTGACGTCCTGCCGCCGATCGACAGGCATCTGCTGGACGCGCTCGACAGGGGCTTCCCGGCCTGCGCCGGCGTCGCACTGGGCGTCGATCGCCTGCTGATGGCGATGCTGGGCACGTCGCGGATTGCCGACGTGCTCGCATTCGATTTCGCGCGCGCCTGAGGCCACGCCCCGCGGCGGGGCCGGATTGTCGAAATGTTTACATGCGCGGCGGTGCGCAGCGTGTAGATTGGGCGCGTCGTGGATCCGGGGGGTTTCATGTTGCGGGGAGCGCTTGTCGTGATGTTGGCCGTGGGCACGGGCGGATGCGGCCTGACCGCGCGCCTCGGCCTGGGCGGCGGGGAAGACGCGCAGCCCGTTGCCGCCGCGGAGCCTCGCGTGTTCCGCTGCGAATCGCGCGACAACCGCCGCAACTACTGCAACGCCGATACCCGCAACGGGGTGCGCCTGCTGGTGCAGAACTCCTCGTTCGATTGCATCCACGGCACCACCTGGGGCTATGACAACCGCAGCGTGTGGGTCGCACGCGGCTGCAGCGCGGACTTCGTCGAAGGGCCCGTCGATCTCGACGGCAACGCACCGCCGCAGCGCGTGCGCTGCGAGTCGCGCGGCAACCGCATGATGCGTTGCAATGCCGTGGTCGCGCAGGACGTTCGCCTGGACGAACAGCTGTCGGACGTGCGTTGCGTGCAGCGGCAGAACTGGGGCTGGGACCGCAACGGCGTGTGGGTCTCCGGCGGTTGCGGCGCGGAATTCGTCGTCCGCTGACGGCATTCGGCATCGATCGGGGCCGGCCGCTGCGGCGGTTAGAATCGCCCGATGAACGACGCCATCGATTACGCACGCTACGACCGCATCCGCCCGATCCGTTGGACCGGCAATGCCCTGGAACTCCTCGACCAGCGCAAGCTGCCGTTCGCGACCGAGTACGTCACCTGCACCCGCAGCGATGACGTGGCCGCGGCGATCCATGCGCTGATCGTGCGCGGGGCGCCGGCGATCGGCATCGCCGCGGCCTGGGGCGTGGTGCTGGCCGCGCGCGAGGTCGATGCGGCCGACGGCGTCACCGCAGCGTCCCTGCTGGCGCCGGCGATGCAGCGGCTCAACGCCGCGCGTCCGACCGCGGTGAATCTCGCCTGGGCGCTGGCGCGCATGCGCACCGCGCTCGAAGCCGCGGGTGCCGACTGGCGCGAACGCATCGCCGCCGAAGCGCAGGCGATTGCCGACGAGGACCTTGCCGCCAACCGGCGCATGGGTGAGCTCGGTGCATCGCTGATCGCGCCCGGCTCGGGCGTGCTCACCCACTGCAATACCGGTTCGCTCGCGACCGCCGGCTTCGGCACTGCACTGGGTGTCATCCGTGCCGGCGTTGCGCAGGGCAGGGTGGGCCGCGTGTATGCCGACGAGACCCGGCCGTGGAACCAGGGCTCGCGGCTGACCGTATGGGAACTGCAGCAGGACGGCATCGACGCGACCCTGATCGCCGATGCCGCCGCCTCGCACCTGCTGCGCAATGGCGAGGTCGAGTGGGTGGTGGTCGGTGCCGACCGCATCTGCGCCAATGGCGATGTGGCCAACAAGATCGGCACCTACCAGCTGGCGATCTCGGCGCGCTTCCACGGCAAGAAGTTCATGGTGGTGGCGCCGTCGTCCACCGTCGACATGGCCACGCCATCCGGCGACCGCATCGAGATCGAGGAACGCGATCCGGGCGAGCTGCTGGGCGTCGCCGGCAACCGCACGGTCGCCGAAGGCGTGCAGGCCTGGAACCCGGTCTTCGATGTCACCCCGGCGTCGCTGATCGACGCGATCGTGACCGAGCGCGGCATCGTCGAGCAGCCCGACGCGGAGCGCATGCGCGCCCTGTTCGGCACCGCCTGAGCGTTTCCGACGGACTCCCCTGGGGCGTGGTCGCGCGCAGCCGCTCCCCCGGGGACCGCACCCGCGCTTCCGGCGCGGCCTCTCGCGGCTCCATTCGCACCGCCTCGCCGTCCGGCCGCGGGACACGCGCCGGTCCCTTGCCCGTTCAGGTCAGCCGGGGCCGCCGCCCGCAACCGTACTGCCTGTGCGCGACCCTTGGCCTAAGTGCTTGTTTTCAGGATGGAAGCGTTTGGGCCGCAGGGCCCCGCGTGGTATCATCCGCTGTCTTTTTCCACGCGTTGCCGGCGGCCGGCGCGCGGGTCGTCCGGAGGTTCCGGAAGGCCACCCGGTCCGTGCCGCGCAGCCAGGATGCAAACCGCCTAGATGGTCGATTCCTCGAAAGAAATCATCCCCGTAAACCTCGAAGACGAGATGCGCCGCAGCTACCTCGATTACGCCATGAGCGTGATCGTGGGGCGCGCGCTTCCCGACGTGCGTGACGGCCTGAAGCCGGTGCATCGCCGCGTGCTGTTCGCGATGACCGAGCTCGGTGCCCACAGCAACAAGCCGTACTACAAGTCGGCGCGCATCGTCGGTGACGTGATCGGTAAGTACCACCCGCACGGTGACCAGTCGGTGTACGACACCCTGGTGCGCATGGCGCAGCCGTTCTCGCTGCGCTACATGCTGGTCGACGGGCAGGGCAACTTCGGTTCGGTCGACGGAGACTCCGCCGCGGCGATGCGTTACACCGAGGCGCGCATGGCGCGGCTCACCCACGAGCTGATGGCCGACATCGACAAGGACACCGTCGATTTCGTGCCCAACTACGACGAGAAGGAGCTGGAACCGTCGGTGATGCCGACGCGCTTCCCGAACCTGCTGGTCAACGGCTCGGCGGGCATCGCGGTCGGCATGGCCACCAATATCCCGCCGCACAACCTCGGCGAGGTGGTGGACGCGCTGATCGCGATGATCGACAACCCCGAGATCGACATCGACGGGTTGATGGAATACATCCCGGGTCCGGACTTCCCCACCGCCGGCATCATCAACGGCGTCGGCGGCATCCACCTGGCGTATCGCACCGGCCGCGGCCGCGTGCGCATGCGCGCGAAGGCGGACGTCGAGGTGGCCGACAACGGTCGTGAATCGATCATCGTCACCGAGATCCCGTACCAGGTGAACAAAGCGCGGCTGATCGAGAAGATCGCCGAGCTGGTGAAGGAAAAGAAGCTCGATGGCATCAGCGAGTTGCGCGACGAGTCCGACAAGGACGGCATGCGCATCTACATCGAGATCAAGCGCGGCGACTCCGCCGAGGTGGTGCTCAACAACCTCTATCAGCAGACGCAGATGGAGTCGGTGTTCGGCATCAACATGGTGGCGATCGTCGAGGGCCGGCCGCAGCTGCTCAACCTCAAGCAGATCCTCGAGGCCTTCGTGCGCCACCGCCGCGAGGTGGTCACGCGCAGGACGATCTTCGAACTGCGCAAGGCGCGCGCGCGCGCGCACATCCTCGAAGGCCTGACGGTCGCGCTCGCCAACATCGACGAGATGATCGAGCTGATCAAGACCTCGGACAACCCGCAGGTCGCCCGCGAGCGCATGCTGGCGCGGGTGTGGCAGCCGGGCCTGGTCGGTGCGCTGCTGGAAGCGGCCGGTGCCGAGGCCTCGCGCCCGGAAGACCTGCCCAGGGGCGTGGGCCTGCTGGCCGATGGCTACCAGCTCACCGAGACCCAGGCCCAGCAGATCCTGGAGATGCGCCTGCACCGCCTGACCGGGCTCGAGCAGGACAAGCTCACCGAGGAATACCGCCTGCTGCTGGAAACCATCCGCGGCCTGATCGAGATCCTCGAGAATCCCGACGTGCTGCTCGATGTCATCCGCACCGAGCTGCGCAACGTCAAGGAAGAGTTCGGCGATGCGCGTCGCAGCGAGATCCGCGCCAGCGAGGAGGATCTCGACATCCTCGACCTGATCGCGCCGGAAGACGTGGTGGTCACGCTGTCGCATGCCGGTTACGTCAAGCGCCAGCCGGCGACCGCCTACCGTGCGCAGAAGCGTGGTGGCCGCGGGCGCAACGCCGCGTCCACGAAGGACGAGGATTTCATCGACCAGCTGTGGCTGGTCAACACCCATGACACGCTGCTGGCCTTCACCAGCAGCGGCCGCGTGTTCTGGCTGCCGGTGCACCAGCTGCCCGATGCCGGCCCGAACGCGCGCGGGCGTCCGATCATCAACTGGATGCCGCTCGAGGAAGGCGAGAAGGTGCAGGCGGTGCTGCCGGTGCGCGAGTACACCGAAGGCCAGTACGTGTTCTTCGCCACCCGCAACGGCACGGTCAAGAAGACCCCGCTCACCGAGTTCGCGTTCCGCCTGCAGCGCGGCAAGATCGCCATCAACCTCGACGAGGGCGACGCGCTGATCGGCGCCGAGCTCACCGACGGCGACCGCGACATCCTGCTGTTCGCCTCCAACGGCAAGGCGGTGCGCTTCGACGAGAACGCGGTGCGCTCGATGGGCCGCACGGCGACCGGCGTGCGTGGCATCCGCCTCGCCGAAGGCGAATGCGTGGTCAGCCTGATCGTCGCCGAATCGGCAGGCGAGGGCGCCGAGGAAGCCGCCGACGAATCCGAGAACGGCAACGGGCATGCGAACGGCAACGGCAATGGCGATGCGGTGCAGGTCGAGCACGACGACGAGCCCGATGCCTACATCCTCACCGCCACCGAGAACGGCTATGGCAAGCGCACCCGGCTTGCGGAATACCCGCGCAAGGGCCGCGGCACCCAGGGCGTGATCGGCATCCAGACCACCGAGCGCAATGGCCGGCTGGTTTCGGCGGTGCTGCTGAGCCGTCGCGACGAGGTGCTGCTGATCTCCGATGGCGGCACCCTGGTGCGCACCCGCGCGGCGGAGATCTCCGTGGTCAGCCGCAACACCCAGGGCGTCACCCTGATGCGCGTGTCCGAAGGCGAGCGCCTGCAGGCGGTGGAGCGCGTGGATGCGTCGATCGTTGAGGACGAAGGCGTGGTGGCGACGGCACAGCTGGCCGACGGCGGTGCCGCAACGGAGTCGGCAACGCCGGCGTCCTGATGGCAGGGCGGGTCGCGGGCATCTCCCGCGGCGGGATGCCCTGACCCCAGGCCCTCTCCCGCGGGCGGGAGAGGGTTCTCGAGCCGCAGCCCCGGCGCGTCCATCGTGCACACGGGGGCGCGTTGTCCTCTCGTTCCTCGGATGTGGCGCAACCCTGGAATGCGGCGCGGTGGATGGGCTCCGTTTCGAGCCGCGCCGCCCGTCACGCGCACCGGGGGGCGTGCTCCCCCGGCCGGAGTCCGCGTCCAGCTACCACGGCCGGCCGCCGGCCATCCATGGCCGGCTGGGAGCACACCCCCCGGTGCACGCGACGGGCCCGGGCATTCGCCGGCTCCGGCACGAACATCACAGTGGTGTGTGTCGGCGTCGCCTACCGCTGAACGTGCCTGCGTTCGCAGGTCCGGCATGGGAGGTCGGCAGGTTGCGGCAACAGTGGCCGCGACGGCAGGCCGGGAGTCGCCGCCACGACGGCCTGACGTTCTTTGCAGTTGACCTTCCGGACGCGACGACGATTCAGGGCCCGCCGCGGCCACAGGGGATGTCCAGAGCCGGCCATGGATGGCCGGCGGCCGGATGTGGTAGCAGGACGCGGAGATATCCGGCTGGGCATCCCCTGTGGCCGCGGCGGGCCGCCCGCGGCCCAGCCTGACCCGGCCGTGCTCTGGCTCTTGCTCGGCTCGGCTCCGAACTTACGAACTTCCGGAACCTCCGGGCTTCCGGGCGCGAGGCTCCGCGCTTGCATGGACGCCCCTCTATCGGGAGGAGAACCTCCTTCGAGCCGCAGTCCCGCGGCCTGCAGACCCGACGACCGCGCGTTGCCTCACCGCTTCCCGACGCGCGCCTGCAGCGCCTGCTCCATCGTCAGCCGCCGGGCGAGGTCATCCGCCGACAGCCCTGGTGCGAACAGGAAACCCTGGCCGACCGGCACGCCGAGTTCCAGCAGGAAGCGCCGCTGCGCTTCCGACTCCACACCTTCGGCGACCAGCCCGAGGCCAAGACTCCGTGCGATGCCGGCGATCGCCTGGCAGACCGCGACGTCGGAATGGTTGTCCGGCACGCCCGCCACGAACAGCTGGCTGAGCTTGAGCCCGTGGATCGGCAACCGGCGCAGGTAGTTCAGGGCGCTGTAGCCCTCGCCGAAGTCGTCGATGCTCAGCATCACCCCGAGGTCGCGCAGGCCCGCGAAGGTGCGCAGGGTGTCGGGCGCGTCCTCGATCAGCGCGCGCTCGGTGAATTCCAGTTCCAGCGCGGAACCCGGCAGGGCGTGCTCGGCGAGCATCGCGCGCACGGCATCCGCGAGGTCGTCACCGATGAACTGCCGGTACGACACGTTGACCGCAACGCGTACGATCCCGTGGCCGGCGGCGCGCCATGCCGCGACCTGCGCACAGGCCTGCTGCAGCACCCAGCGGCCGATGCGCACGATGTCGCCGGTGTTCTCGGCGTGGGCGATGAAGTGGTCCGGGCGCATCTCGCCCTGCTGGCTGCGCCAGCGGATCAGCGCCTCGGCGGCGACGATGCGGCCATGGTGCAGGTCCACCTGCGGCTGGTACACCAGCCGGAACTCCTCGTTCTCCACCGCGCGGCGCAACTGCGTCTCCATGCGCAGGCGGTCCTCGCGCAGCTGCCCGAGCTCGGCGGTGTAAGCCTGCCAGTTGTTGCGCAGCCGCCGCTTGCTGTCGTACATCGCCGCATCCGCGTTCTGGATCAGCGTCTGCGGGCGGTCGCCGTCCTGCGGCGCGCGCGCGATGCCGATGCTGGCGCTGATGTCGAACTCCTCGCCGTCGAAACGGAAGTTCTCCGCCAGCGCCGAGAGGATGCGTTCGGCCAGACGCTCCGGCGTACCGGCATCGTCGCGGATGCCGCAGACGACCAGGAACTCGTCGCCACCAACGCGGGCGATCAGCCCCTCGGTGCCGACCGCGTCGGCGATGCGACGCGCGGCGAAATGGAGCAGCTGGTCGCCCGCCGCGTGGCCCAGCACGTCGTTGACGGTCTTGAAGCGGTCGAGGTCGATATAGAGCACCGCCAGCCGTGACTGGGTGGGGTCGCACAGGCGGCCGTCGAGTTCGGCCAGGATCGCGTCGCGGTTCAGCAGTCCGGTCAGCGGATCGGTGCGCGCCTGCACGCGCAGGGTTTCCTCGGCCTGCTTGCGTTCGCTGATGTCCTGCAGCGTGCCGGTGATGTTGATCGCGCCGGACTCGTCGTGTTCGCGCTCGCCGATGATGCGCACCCATAGCGCGCGACCATCGTCGCGGCGCCCGCGCAGCTCGAGGTCGAGCGGCTGGCCGCGATCCACGGCCGCGTGCAGCGCCTGTTCCAGCCGGTGCGCATCGTCCTCGCGCAGGCTTTCCAGCATGCCCGCCATGTTCACCGGCAGCGGCAGGTGGTCGAGGATGCGCGCGCCCTCGGCGGTGAGGTAGAGCGCGTCGCGGCCGACCTCCCACTCCCAGCCGCCGATCCGCGCCAGCGCTTGCGCGCGGGCGAACAGCGCATGGTCGCGCTTGAGGCTGGTGATGTCGTTGAAGAACGAGATCACCTGGTGCGGCTGCTGCGCGCCCGGCGCGAACACCGGCACCGTGGCATAGGACATCCAGCGCAGGCGCCGTTCCGGCTTGTGGTAGAAGCCGAGCACGCGGGTGCCGGTGGGGCGGCCGCTGCGCAGGGTCTGCGCGAACGGCGAGGCGTCGGGCGGAATCCTGCGGCCGCTTTCGTCGAGCAGGGTCCAGTCCTCCGGCACCAGGTGCTCGCCCAGGCTGTGGTCGGCATTGATGCCGAGGATGCGCATGGCCGCGGCGTTGGCCTGCAGCGGGCGGCCGGCGGCATCCTGCACCAGCACGCCCTTGTCGATGACCTCCAGCAGCTGCCCGTAGCGCGCTTCGGCCTCGCGGCGGGCGCTGAGGTCGCGTGCCACCGCCACCACGCAGGGGCGCCCATCGAGGCTGAAACCCGCCGAGTGCACCTCCACCGGGAAGCGGGTGCCGTCGGCGCGCATGTTGTAGACCTCGATCACATAGGTGCCGCCGCGGTGCAGGGTTTCGAGCACCGGTTGCATGTGGTCGGTGGGAAGGTCGGGATTGAGCACCTCGATCGGCTGGCCGACGATCTCCTCGCGCGGGCGCCGGTAGGCGCGCTCGCCGGCGCGGTTGAGGTCGAGCACGATGCCGCGCTCGTCGAGGATGCTGACCGGGTCGGGCACCGCGTCGAACAGCGCGGCGTAGCGCAGGCGTGCGCGCTCGGCATCGACGCAGCTGTGGCGCAGGGCGTCCGCCGCGCGTGTCAGCAGGCGGCGGGTGCCGTCGGGAAGGGTGCGGTCGCCGGCGGCGGCGTCGAGCGATGCGGCGATCCGCTCCGGGTCGTTCCCGGCGGCGTCGTCGTCGGCATCCGCTCGACGCGGGGGATTCATGACACCGCCGGCTCCGCGGCCGCGCACGCGGTGGCGCGGCCGACCCGGCTGCCGGTCTCGCGCCCGAGACAGCCCGCCAGCCAGCGCCCGGTGTCGGCGAGCGCGTCGAGGTCGATGCCGGTCTGCATGCCCATGCCATGCAGCATATACACGACATCCTCGCTGGCGACATTGCCGCTGGCCCCATGTGCATAGGGGCAGCCGCCGGTGCCGGCCACCGCGGCGTCGATCACCCGCGCGCCCTGCTCGAGGCAGGCGAGCACATTGGCCAGCGCCTGCCCGTAGGTATCGTGGAAGTGCAGGGCAAGCGCCGGCACCGGCACCTCGGTGGCCACCGCGCGCAGCATGGCCGCGGCCCTCGCCGGCGTCCCCACGCCGATGGTGTCGCCGAGCGAGACCTCGTAGCAGCCCATGTCATGCAGCGCACGCGCGACGCGCACGACGTCGGCCAGCGGCACCTCGCCCTGGTAGGGGCAGCCCAGTACCGTCGAGACATAGCCGCGCACGCGCACGCCATCCGCGCGCGCCCGTTCCATCACCGGCGCGAAGCGCTGCAGCGACTCGTCGATGCCGGCGTTGATGTTCCTGCGGTTGAAGGCTTCCGATGCCGCGGTGAACACCGCGATCTCCTCGACGCCCACCGCGCGTGCGCGCTCGTAACCGGTTTCGTTGGGCACCAGCACCGGATAGGCGATGCCCGGGCGGCGCGCGATGGCGGCGAACACCTCGGCGGCGTCGGCCAGCTGAGGCACCCACTTCGGGCTGACGAAGCTGGTGGCCTCGATGGTGCGCAGGCCGGTGCGGCCGAGCCGGTCGATCAGCTCGACCTTGAGCGCCGTCGGCACCAGTGCCTTCTCGTTCTGCAGTCCGTCACGCGGCGATACCTCGACGATGCGTACCTGGTCGTTCATTGCCTCTCCCGCTGGGATGTACGTCGCCTGCACCCGGTTCAGGCCAGGCGGGCGAGGGTGGCGTCGGCCTCGACGAATTCGCCCTCGGTGACCGGCAGTTCCGCGAGCTCGCCATCGCGCGGCGCCTTGATGGAGATTTCCATCTTCATCGCCTCCATCACCAGCAGTTCCTGGCCGGCGGTCACCGCGTCGCCCGCGGCCGCGCGCACCACCACGATGCGGCCCGGCATCGGCGCACGCAGGCGGCTGTCGCTGCCTGCGGCGGCGCCGGCGGCGCGCTGTTCGCGGCGCAGGAAGCGCAGCGCGCGACGGCTGTCGCCGTCGTGGATCAGCAGATGGTCGCGGTCCCCGCCGATGCGGAAGGCCCGCGCACTGCCGTCGGCCTGCAGCCACAGGCGGTCGCCCTCGCGGCGCGCGGCGGTGACGTCCACCGGCGCGGCATCGCCGACGGTGATCGTCCAGCGCCCGCCACGGCCACTGGCATGCACGTCGAGCACGTCGTCGCCATTACCCAGCCGCAGGCGCGTGGCGGCGCCACCGGCACCATGCCAGCCGTCGCCGGCAGACCATGGCGAATGCGGATCGCCGGGCTGCGCGCCGGTCGCCTGTTCGAGGGCGAGCAGCTCCGCCACGACTGCGGCCACGCGCTGCATCGCCATGGCCTGCGGGCGCTCGGGCTGGCGCAGCGCATCCGGCTGGCGGTCCAGGTAGCCGGTATCGATGGTGGCATCCACCACCGCCGGGTCGCGCACCAGGCGTTCGAGGAAGCCCACGTTGGACTTCGGTCCTTCGATCTCGCACGCCGCCAGCGCCTCGCGCAGGCGCGCCAGCGCACGCGGGCGGTCGGCGTCGTGGACGATCAGCTTGGCGATCATCGGGTCGTAGAAGATGGTGACGGTGTCGCCCTCGACCACGCCGCTGTCCACGCGCACATGCGCATCGGCGTGCGGCAGGCGCAGCCGGGTCAGCGCGCCGGAACCGGGCAGGAAGCCGGCATCCGGGTCCTCGGCGTACAGCCGCACCTCGATGGCATGGCCCTGCTGGGTGATCGCGTCCTGCGCCATCGGCAGCGGCTCACCGGCGGCGACGCGCAGCTGCCATTCCACGAGATCGAGGCCGGTCACCAGTTCGGTCACCGGGTGCTCCACCTGCAGGCGGGTGTTGATCTCCATGAAATAGAAGGCGCCTGCAGGGTCGACGATGAATTCCACCGTGCCGGCATTGGCGTAGCCGATCGCGCGCGCGGCGAGCACCGCGGCTTCGCCCATGCGCGTGCGCAGGTCATCGGTCAGGAACGGCGAGGGCGATTCCTCCAGCACCTTCTGGTAACGGCGCTGCGCGGAGCACTCGCGCTCGAACAGGTGGATGGTGTTGCCGACGTGGTCGCCGAACACCTGGATCTCGATATGCCGCGGCTGCTCGATATAGCGCTCCAGCAGTACGCGGTCGCGGCCGAAGGCGTTGGTGGCCTCGCGCTGGCAGCTCTCCAGCGCGGGCGCGAACTCCTCCGCAGCGCGCACGATGCGCATGCCCTTCCCGCCGCCGCCGTGCGCGGCCTTGATCATCAGCGGGAAGCCGATGCGCTGTGCCTCGCGTGCCAGCGTCGCGCCGGACTGGTTCTCGCCGGTATAGCCGGGCACCACCGGCACGCCGGCCGCCGCCATCAGGTCCTTGGCGCCGGCCTTGCTACCCATTTTCCGCATTGATGCCGCCGAGGGCCCGATGAAGCGGATACCCGCGGCGTCCACCGCGTCGGCGAAGTCCGCGTTCTCGCTCAGGAAGCCGTAGCCGGGATGGATCGCCTGCGCGCCGCGTTCGCGGGCCACCGCGAGGATCGCATCGCCGCGCAGGTAGCTGTCCTGCGGACGCGGCCCACCGATCGGCCACGCCTCGTCGGCCATGCGCACATGCAGCGCCTGCGCATCGGCCTCTGAATACACGGCGATGGTGCGGATGCCCAGCCGGCGGCAGGTGCGGATCACACGGCAGGCGATCTCGCCGCGGTTGGCGATGAGTACGGAATCGAACATGGGTTCAGCCTTCTCCTCCGGATGGAGGGGTGGATGCGGATGCATGGAACGGCGAAGCGACGGGCTCAGCGCTGCACCCATGCCGGGGGGCGCTTGTCCAGGAACGCGGACAGGCCTTCCTGGCCTTCGGTGGAGACACGCAGCGCGGCGATCAGGGTGGCATTGTCGTGGTCGCGGCGGTCGCGGTCGGGCTCGGCAAGCACTTCGCGCACCAGACGCTTGGCGTCGGCGGCGGCGAACGGGCCGGCCTTGAGCAGCAGGCCGATCTGCCGGTCGACCGCGGCGTCGAGCTCCGCCGCCGGTACCACCTCGTGCAGCAGGCCCATGCGGTGTGCCTGTTCCGCATCGAAGATCTCGGCGGTTGCGAACCAGCGGCGCGCCTGGCGCGGACCGATCGCGGCGATGACGTACGGCGAGATCACCGCCGGCAACAGGCCGAGGCGGCTCTCGGTGAGCCCGAACTTCGCCTCCGGCACGCCGATGGCGATGTCGCAGCAGGCCACCAGGCCGACGCCGCCACCGAAGGCCGCGCCGTGCACGCGGGCGATGGTCGGCTTCGGGAGTTCATCGAGCGTGCGCATCAGGCGCGCGAGCGCCATCGCGTCATCGCGGTTCTCGACCTCGCTGGCGCCGGCCATCGCGCGCATCCAGTTGAGGTCGGCGCCGGCCGAGAACGAGGCGCCGGCGCCCTCGATCACCACCGCACGCACGTCGGCGTCGCGCGCCACCTGCTCCAGCGCGGCGGTGAGCGCGGCAATCAGGCCGGCATCGAAGGCGTTGTGCAGGTCGGGGCGATCCAGGCGCAGCCGGGCCACCGGGCCGTGGGTGACGAAGGTCAGGGCATCGGACATCGGGACGGACTCGCGGAAACCGACCGGCATGATACCCGCGTCGTCCACGCCGGCCGGCGCAACGGCAGGCGTCGACCTGTGGCGGCGTCCACGACGTCGACTGGACGATTCGCGATGCTCCAGGGCGCCGCGGTTGCCCGCAGGCCTATCTAATGGCGCATCCCGCGCTTGCCCGAACGCCGCGTGTCATGGGTGGGGGTGACCTCGACGGCGAGGCTGAAACTGCGCTCGTCACCGCCGAAGAGCGCGCCGACGCCCACCACCTGGCGGTTGAGCTCCTTGCCGTCGCCATCGCGCACGACCAGCACCACCGAATACTCCCAGGCGCCGCCTTCGGCGGGGTGGCGTATGGTGCCTTCGACCTGCAGTGCATTGGTGGATGCACCGGCCACGCTGGCCGGCGCATCGAAGCGCAGGTAATGCCGGCACGACGGGCAGATCGTCGCGCTCTGCAGGATGGTGGTCTTGCAGTGCGGGCAGATGCGGGTCGCGCCGGCCTCGCCGGGCCGGCCGTTGCTCACGGGGTGGCGGGTTCGAGGTCGGCCCTGTCGGTCTTCTCGACGCGTGCGCCCTTGGCCGCTGCCGGGCTCTCCCAGCCGCACTCCACATGCCCGCGGATCTTGGAACCTGCCGCCACGGTGAGCGTGCCGGCCTTGAGGTCGCCGCTCATCACCGCGGTGTCGAGCAGTTCCACGCGCTGGGCGGATTCGATATTGCCTTCCAGCTCGCCGGCGACGATGACCTTGTCCGCGCGCACGCCGCCATCGAGCTTGGCGCCGCGCTCCAGGGTGACATCGCCCTGCACGTTGACGTCGCCCTTGAAGCGGCCGGCGATGCGCACGTGCCCGGTGCCCTCGATCTTGCCCTCGATGGTGAGGTTCGAGGCGATCAGCGATTCCTTGGCTTCCGGCTGGCTACTGCGCGGTGGCGCGCTCTGGGTCGGACGGAAGTCGGCCGCAGCGGGCGCAGGCGGCGGGTTGTCGCGCACGGCGGCAGGGGCGGGTTCATTGGCGAAGGACGGCACGTCCTTCCTGGTTTGACCGGGCGGGTTGAAGATGGCCATGGAGTTCCTCGGCAGGACGGTGGCGTGCGGGCCGGACAGGGAAACGCGCGGATGCCGCGCGGCGGCGAAGCCGCTGCCCGAGACTAGCACGCAGCCAGCACTGCCCTGTTGTGACCGGCTGCCCCGAATGGCCAGCGCAGTCAACACCTTACGCTTCGGTATTCACTCGGGACCTGCGCTGTATACACATGTCCTCTACGCCAGTACCCGCGCCCTGTTACATCCGGAACACGCCGAAGCGGGCCGGCTCCACTGGTGCATTGAGTGCGCTCGACAGGCCCAGGCCGAGCACGCGGCGGGTGTCGGTCGGATCGATGATGCCGTCGTCCCACAGCCGCGCGGTCGCATACCACGGGCTGCCCTGGTGTTCGTACTGCTCGCGGATCGGCTGCTTGAAGGCGTCTTCCTCGCCCGTGCTCCAGCTGCCGCCCTTGCCCTCGATGCCATCGCGCTTCACGGTCGCCAGCACGCTCGCGGCCTGCTCGCCGCCCATCACGCTGATGCGCGCGTTCGGCCACATCCACAGGAAACGCGCGCCGTAGGCACGGCCGCACATCGCGTAGTTGCCGGCGCCGAAGCTGCCGCCGATCACCACAGTGAATTTCGGCACGCTCGAGCAGGCGACCGCCGTGACCATCTTGGCCCCGTCCTTGGCGATCCCCGCGTTCTCGTATTTGCGGCCGACCATGAAGCCGGTGATGTTCTGCAGGAACACCAGCGGGATGCCGCGCTGGTTGCACAGCTGGATGAAGTGCGCGCCCTTGAGCGCGCTCTCGCCGAACAGGATGCCGTTGTTGGCGACGATGCCGACCGGGTAGCCATGCAGATGGGCGAAGCCGGTCACCAGGGTCTTGCCGTAGCGTGCCTTGAACTCCTGGAACTCGCTGCCATCGACCACGCGCGCGATCACCTCGCGGATGTCGAACGGCCGGCGGGTGTCCTTGGGCACGATGCCGTACAGCTCGTCGGCCGGGTAGAGCGGTTCGACCGGCGCACGCACCGCCACCGGCACGTGCTTGGCGCGGTTGAAGCCGGCGACGATGTCGCGTGCGATCTGCAACGCATGGCGGTCGTCCTCGGCGAAATGATCGGCGACGCCCGACACGCTGGTGTGCACGTCGGCACCCCCCAGCGATTCCGCATCCACCACCTCGCCGGTCGCGGCCTTCACCAGCGGCGGCCCGCCAAGGAAGATCGTGCCCTGTTCCTTGACGATGACGCTCTCGTCGCACATCGCAGGCACATAGGCACCGCCCGCGGTGCAGCTGCCCATCACCACCGCCACCTGCGGGATGTTCTCCGCCGACAGCCGCGCCTGGTTGTAGAAGATGCGGCCGAAGTGCTCGCGATCGGGGAACACCTCGTCCTGCAGCGGCAGGAAGGCACCGCCGGAATCGACCAGGTACACGCAGGGCAGCCGGTTCTCGCGGGCGATCTCCTGCGCGCGCAGGTGCTTCTTCACCGTCATCGGGAAATAGGTGCCGCCCTTGACGGTGGCGTCGTTGGCGACGATCACCACTTCCTGGCCCATCACCCGGCCGATGCCGCAGATCATGCCCGCGGCCGGCGCGGCGCCGTCGTACATGTCCTCGGCCGCCAGCGGTGCGATCTCCAGGAACGGCGAGCCGGGATCGAGCAGGGCGAGCACGCGCTCGCGTGGCGGCAGCTTGCCGCGTGCCACATGGCGCTGCTGCGCGGCCTCGCCGCCACCGGCCGCCGCACGCTGCAGGCGTTGCCTCAGCTCATCGGCGAGGGCGCGGTGGTAATCCGCGTTCTCGCGGAAGTCGGCGGAGCGCGGGTCGATCTCGGTCGCAAGAACGGGCATGGCATCGGCGCGGCTATACGAAAGGCCGACAAGGATACCCGCTGCCCGGTTCGCGCCCGCCGGGCAGGTAGAGGCGGAGAGCAGATGCGGCGGCAGCGAAGGCAATCGCAGGCGGGGGCTTGAGTGAATGGGAAGCCTTTCCGGGCTGCGGGCGATGGCATACGGCCGGCGTGTTCGTGCGCCCGAGAGCCGCTTCGTCATGATTCGCGCTGCCCGTCGCGCGCACCGCGGGGTGTGCACGCGACGGGCCCTGGCGTTCGCGGGGTCCGGCACGAAAATCAACAGCGGGCACTGCCGGTGTTGCCTCAACGACCACGCTCG